>DASRYE010000048.1:0-14472 GCA_035653915.1 Novosphingobium sp.
CGCCGCCGCAGAGGCCGAGCATGAAACGCCGACGATCCTCGTCAAGGTGGATCATCATCACGCCGCGGCAGATCCGGTGCAGCAGGCCAACCGTGCCTCCTTTGCCGCGGTGCAGGCGGCCGATCATGTGGTGATCTCGCCGCTGGCCCAGGCCTATCGCGTCGCCCTGCCCACACCCGCGCGCGATGGGGTGCACAATATGCTCACCAACCTGCGCGAGCCGGTGGTGATCTCCAATTGCCTGTTGCAGCATCATTTCGGCCGGGCGGGCCGATCGCTGGCGCGGCTGGCGCTGAACACCACGCTGGGCCTGGGCGGCCTGTTCGACGTGGCCCGGCACAAGCCCTTCCACCTGCACCACAGGGCCAACGGCTTTGCCAACACGCTGGGCTTTTATGGCATGGGCGCGGGGCCCTATTTCTATTTGCCGATCGTGGGGCCGACCACCCTGCGCGATCTGGCCGGCACCGTGGCCGACCGGGTGTTCCTTTCCGCAACGGTGGGCTGGCCGTTCACCCGGCTGGAATATCGCGTGCCTTCCACCGTGCTCGGCACGCTCGACGAACGCCTCGCCAACGATCCCCAGATCCGCCAGCTGCGCGCGGAAAAGGCCGATTTCTATGCGGCCAGGCGCAACGCCTATCTGGCCCAGCGCCGTGCCGAAATCGCCGCCCTGCACCGGCCCGAAACCGACATCGAATAGGCCCGGTCGGCCAGCCTCAGCCAATTGATCTTTCCACCCAAATCTGTAGTGAGCGCAAAATTGGGCCACCCCTTTGCGCCCACTTGCGAACCCCGGGCAGCGACGATGAACAAAACCACCGTGAAATCCTTCTTTGAACACCACAAGGACAGATTTGTTCTGGCGTTTTTGTATATCCTCATCGAAGCGCTCACCAACAATCCGCGGGTATTCGTTGCCGCCCGCGCCGCCAAATGGGAAAGCTGGGCCGATCAGGGCAGCTATTTCAGATCGGCCCACGCCTTTCTTCAAGGCAACCTTGATCCGGCCATGCATTGGTATCCGCTGGTCTATGCGTTGATCCTGGCGCCGTTCTCCTGGCTGCCGCCGTTCTATGCCGCGCTGATCCCGGATCTGGCGCTCATCATCGGCTGCCTCGTTGGCTTCCAAATGGTGGCGCAGCGCTTTGGCCTGTCGCGCTGGCAGGCGCTGGCGTTGTTTCTGCCGGCCACGCTGGTCTATCCGCACACCGGCGATTCCTGGCTTGTGCCGTGGACGACGACCCCTTCGGCGGCCTTCATCTGGCTGTCGCTGGGCCTGGCCTTCCGGCTGGAGGAAGGGCGCCGGGCGCCGGCAGAAGCGCTGGGGCTGGGCGTGTTGCTGGGCCTGATCCCGCTGGTGCGCCCGGGCGATGCGCTGATCACGGCAATGGTAGGCCTGTGCCTGCTGAAGCCGCTGCTGATCGATGCGCGCCGCTGGCCGGAACTGGGGGCGATCTGCCTGGGCGGGCTGGCCGTTATCCTGCCCTATGGCGCACTGCATGTGGCGATCTATGGCCTGCACCCTTCCGCTTATATGGCTTTGTCGGGCGCTTATGGGCTGAACCTGGGCCGGCTGGGCTGGAAGGCCTATCTCATCTTCATCGAGCCGCGCCCGTGGTATCCTTATGGCGATGGCGTGCTGAAGCGGCTGCCGTGGTTTGCGCTGGGCGCGGCCGGGCTGCTGGTGGCGGCCTGCCGGAAGGGGCGGCGCTGGCAGGTGGCGGTGCTGGCGCTGCCGGCGCTGGCCTACAGCGCGGTCATGCTGGCCTATATCGACCTGTTGCCGGCAGGCCTGTGGCGCTTCAACAACATCCATTATTTCAAGTGGATCTTCCTGCTGCTGGCGCTCTTCTGCTGGACCTTCCTGCGTGATCTGAAGCACCATCCGCGCCTCAGCCTGGCCGCCTTCCTGTGTGTGATGCTGCCCGCCGCGCTGCGGCTGGAGCCGGTGCCGGCCACCACTGGCGAGCCCGCCCGGCTGGCGGTATTCCCCGCTGGCGTCACCGAATTTGCCGACACCTATTTCAGCGACATCGTGCTGGAAGACAACGCCGGCCATCAGGTCAGCAGCTTCGATTTCCACCCCGTGCCCGATCAGGCCGGGCTGGTGCTGGCCGAAGCGCTGCGCCGCGATTTTGCCGGCAACGAGCGCCTGCGCCCCCGCCTGCCGGCCGACCACTGGCCGGTGGAGGGCGCCGCCATTCGCAACACCGCCCGCTTGCCCGCCGTGCCGCAGGGCGCCATCGCCCGCTATCGGCCGGCCCTGGCGCTGGGCTGGCCCTGCTGGCTGCCGCCCTATGGCTGCCCGGCCAGCCTGCCCGCAGCGTCCGTTCCGGCCCCCGCGCCCTGATTGCGACACTAAATTACGCAATTCCACGATCTTGCAACCTCGCCTCAATCTCGTGAAATCTGGCGGCAACACGGCAATGTCCTAGCCCTGTTCTGGCTGCGTCTGCCCCTTGCCGGGCCGGGCGATCATCCGGTCCGCCCAGACAAGCGCAGAGCGAGGCATCATCGTGGAGTACAACTGCCAGACGCCGGACTATGCCACGCTGATCGCCGAGGCGCGCGCGCTGGACACCAGCGCCTGCACCCGCGACCTGCGCATTGCCGTGCTGGCCGATTTCACCACCCATCAGCTGGTGGCGGTGATGCAGGCGCTGGCCGCGCGCAGGGGCGTCAGGCTGCATGTGTATGAGGCTGCTTACGATTCGATCGAGAGCGAGATCCTCGATGCCGCCTCCGGCCTCTATGCCTTCGCGCCTGATTGCGTGGCGCTGCTGGCCGCCACGCCCAAGCTGAAAGGCCGCTACTATGCCGCGGCCGATCCGGCGGCCTTTGCCGGGCAGGCGGTGGCGCGCTTTGCCGGCCTGTGGGATGGGCTGCGCGCCCATTGCCCGGCCACCATCATCCAATCCACCTATGTGCAGCCGGCCGAGCGGGCGTTTGGCCAGTATGAAGCGCTGGTGCCCCACAGCCTGGGCGCGGCCGTGCGCGAGGTGAACAGGGGCCTCGCCGAAGCGGCCCGGGCGCGGCGCGGCGTGCTGCTGTGCGATGCCGATTTCCTCGCCGCCGAAAGGGGCCGCGCGGCCTGGCGCGACGAGCGGCTGTGGGCGCTGGCCAAGCTGCCCTGCACGCCCGATTGCCTGCCCGATCTGGCCGGCGGCGTGCTGGATGCGGCGCTGGCGGCGGCGGGCGCTTTCGTCAAATGCGTGGTGCTCGATCTCGACAACACGCTGTGGGGCGGGGTGATCGGCGATGATGGGCTGGCCGGCATCGCGCTGGGCGGTTTCGACGAGGGTGAGGCTTTCGTCGCCTTCCAGCAGTTCCTGCTGTCGCTGAAGCGGCGCGGGATCCTGCTGGCCGTGGTCAGCAAGAACGAGGAAGCGGCCGCCCGCCTGCCCTTCCGCGAACACCCCGACATGGTTCTGAAAGAGGAGGACATCGCCGTCTTCCTCGCCAACTGGGACAACAAGGCCGACAATATCCGCCGCGTGCAGCAGGTGCTGAACATCGGCCTCGATGCGATGGTCTTCCTCGACGACAACCCTTTCGAGCGCCAGCTGGTGCGCGCCCATGTGCCCGGCGTGATCGTGCCCGAACTGCCGGAAGATCCGGTGGATTACCTGCCCGCGCTGGCCGCCCTCAACCTGTTCGAGACCGCCTCCCATTCCGATGCCGATGCCGCCCGCGCCGGCCAGTATCGCGAGGAAGCCTCGCGCCAGCAGGCCCAGGCCAGCTTCACCAATATCGACGACTACCTGCGCTCGCTGGGGATGACCGCCCGGCTGGAACGCTTTGCCCCCCGCAGCCTGCCGCGCATCGCCCAGCTGATCCAGCGCTCCAACCAGTTCAACCTCACCACCCGCCGCCACAGCGAGGAAGCCTGCGCCCGGCTGATGGCCGATGCCGGCCACGCCCCCCTCACCATCACCCTGGCCGACACTTTCGGCGATTATGGGCTGATCTCGGTGATCGTGCTGGCGCTGCAGGGCGATACGGTGGAAATCCTCGACTATCTGATGAGCTGCCGGGTGCTGAAGCGCGGCGTGGAAGATCTGGCGATGAACGCGATCTTTGCCTTTGCCGCGCAAAACGGCGCGCGCCAGGTGGTGGGCCGCTATCTCCCCACGGCCAAGAACCGCATGGTGGAAGGCTTCTATGCCGGCTTCGGCTTCACCTGCATCGACAGCGCCGCGCATGAGGCGGTGTGGGCGCATGAAGTGGCCAGCTGGCGCCCGCGCGCCCATTTCATCCACGCCGAGGCCCAGGAATGGGGCGCAGCGCCGCAAGCTGTGGCCGGCTGACAGGAGACATGCCCATGCCCCGTGACGACATCGCCGCCCGGCTGACCGACCTGCTGCGCGACTTCTTCCGCCAGCCAGCCCTCGCCCTCGCCGAGGAAACCACCGCGGCCGATGTGCCCGGCTGGGATTCGCTGGCCCATATCGACCTTATGGTGACGATCGAGAAGGCCTTTGCCATCAGGCTTTCCACCCGCGAGGTGCGCGGCATGAAGAACATCGGCGCGCTGCTCGATATCCTCGCCCAGAAAACCGCCTGATCGCGCCGGAGCCAGACACCGCTCATGGGCTTTACCGATTTCGGCTTCTGGCTGGCGCTGCTGCCGGTGGTGGCGCTGTTCCATGCGCTGCCCGGGCGCTGGCGGCCGGCCTGGCTGCTGGCGGCATCGCTGGCCTATTTCACCATCGAGAGCGGCGCCTATGTGCTGCTGCTGCTGGCCTCTGTGGGCTGGGTGTGGGCGGCAGGCCACCGCATCGCCCGCGCCGAAACAGACAGGGCCAGGCTGATCTGGCTGTGGGCCGGCCTGGTGCCGGCGGCCGGCGTGCTGGTGCTGTTCAAGCTGGGCGATGCCATGCCGGGGATCGCGGCGCCCCTGGGCATCTCCTATTACACCTTCCGGCTGATCGCCTATCTCGTCGAGGTCTATTGGGATGAGCGCCAGCTGGCGCCGGGCTGGCTCGATTTTGCCGCCTATGTCAGCTTTGGCCCGCATATGGTGAGCGGGCCGATCCAGCGCCCGGGGGATTTCCTGCCGCAGCTGGCGGCCCTGCGCCACAGGCTGGATCCGGCCCGCATCGAGGGGGGCTTGCAGATGCTGCTGAACGGGCTGATGCTCAAGCTCATCATCGGCGATCGGCTGGCCCCGCTGGTCAACATGGTGGATGGCGCCCCTGCCGCCTATGCCCGCCCGGCGGTGTGGCTGGCAGCGGTGGCGCATCTGCCCTATCTCTATGCCGATTTTGCCGGCTACACGCTGATCGCGCTGGGCCTTGGCGCGCTGTTCGGCATCGCCGGGCCGCCCAATTTCAACGCCCCCTTCGCCGCCACCAACGTGGCCGAATACTGGCGCCGCTGGCACATGAGCCTGACCGGCTGGCTGACCGATTATGTGTTCATGCCGCTGCGCATGGCCACACGCCACTGGGGCCGGGCGGGGCTGGTGCTGTCGATCTTTGTCAACATGGTGCTGGTGGGGCTGTGGCACCGGATCAGCGGCACCTATCTCGTGTTTGGCCTGGTGCAGGGCGCCTATGTCGCGGTCTACACGCTGTGGCTGGCGCCGCGCGGGGGGCCGGCCAGAGGCACCGGCCAGCCGCTGGTGGCGCTGGCCAAGGCGGTGTGCGTCTTCGTGCTGATGGATGCGGCGCTGATCGTGTGGTTTGCCCCGGCCCTGCCCTCGGCCGCCACCGAGGCGCGCATGGTGCTGGGCCTGCTGCCGCCCGGCCCCCGCCTGTTCGAGGAATTGCCCGAAGGGGCAGACATCAAGGCCGCCTGCATCGCGCTGGTGCTGGCGATCTACATCGGCGCCGGCGCGCCGGGCATGGCGGCCATCCGCGCGCGCCTTGGCCGCCATGTGCCGGGCTGGGCCTGGGTGGCGCTGAAGCTGCTGCTGATCTCGCTGCTGGGGCAGGATAATGGGGGGGCTTTCATCTATGGCCATTTCTGAGGCCCGGCCCTGGCGCACGTTCCTGCTGGGCCTGCTGCTGTTCTGGGCGGTGGATACAGCGATCTTCGGCTCGGGCTGGTATGGCCCGCACCAGTCGCCCATCCTCAAGACGGGCGACTTCTGGTTCACCATGACCGATGTGCAGCAGCGCCCGGCCGATCCTGCCCGCGATGTGCTGGTGCTGGGCCACTCGCGCATGGGCGAAGGGTTCTCCTTCGCGCAGGTGCAGGCCGAGCATCTGGGCGGCGGCCTGCATTTCGTCTCGGCGATCATGCCGGGCAGCGATTTCAAATGGTGGTATTTCCAGCTGCGCGCGCTCGATCCGGCGGGTAACCGCTATCGCGCGGTGGTGATCCCGGTGAACGGCTATCTGGCCCGGCCCGATGCCAGTTCGATGAAAGTGGCGGCCGACAAGGGCGTGGGGCCAGCCCTGCGCCCCTTCCTGGCCCTGCGCGACTGGCCCGCTTTCATCGCCTCCTTCGACACGCCGGGCGAACGGGCGAGCGCGCTGGCGGTGCTGCTGTTTCCCGGCCACAGCCTGGGGGTGGATGCGGTGAGCTGGCTGCGCTCGCCAGGCGGGCGCCGGGCCGAGATCGCCAGCCGGCTGGCGCTGGGCCTGAAAGCCCGCCACGAATATCAAGGCTATGGCGCAGAAGACCTGAGCGGCCTGCGCTTCGATTATGCCAGCTGCGCGGTCAGCGCCTGGCCGGCGCAGTTCGACCTGTTCCGCCAGAAGGATTCGCAGAAATATCTGTGCCGCCCGGCCGATCCCGCTGGCGAAACCCGCATGGCCGAGGCTTATAACCGCTATTGGCTGCAGCGCATCGCCGATCTTTATCGCGGCACGCACACGCGGGTGATCGTGGTGCCGGTGCCGGCCTATGGCGTGGCGATGGCGGGCGTGGATCCGATTGCCGGCGCGCCCGATATCCGCACCGGGCTGGCTGATGCACCACAATCGCCGCTGCTATTCCTGCCCGAGGCGCCCTTTGCCGCCCTCGCCCGGCGCGCCAATTTCTACGATCTGGTGCATATGAACCGGCGCGGGCGCACGCTGTTCACCCGGGCGCTGGCGGGCGCTGTGGCCCAGGCCCTGCCCGGCACCACCCCGCCGCCACCCGCCGCCCCGCCACGGCCCGCCCCTTAACCCAGCGCGCTCCACGCCACCGCCACTTCGCGCTTGCCGGCGGCAAACGGCATGCCGGCGGCAAAGGCGATGCGCAGCGCATCGGGAAAGGATTGCACCCCCAGCTTGCGCATCAGATTGGCGCGATAGATCTCCACCGTGCGCGAGCTGATGCCCAGATCATAGGCGATGGTCTTGTTGGGCAGGCCCCGGGCCAGCTCGTTCAGCACCTGCTGTTCGCGCACGGTCAGGGCGCACAGGCGGTGGCGCGCCACTTCCTGCTGGTTATGCATGGCATCCTGATCGGCCAGCCGGGCATCGGCCTGTTCCAGCACCGCCAGCAGATCGGCCCGGGCAAAGGGCTTGGTGAGGAAATCCACCGCCCCGCTCTTGATCGCGCGCACCGCCATGGCGATGTTGCCGTGCCCGGTGAGGATGATCACCGGCCAGGTGCAGCCCTGGCGCAGCAGCAGGCGCTGCACCATCAGCCCGTCCATCCCGGTCATCTGCACATCCAGCAGGATCGGCCCCGGCTCCAGCCCTGGCTGGCGGTCGAGGAAGGCCTCGCCCGTGGGGAAGCCGATCACATCGCGGCCATGGCTGGCCAGAAGAAAACGGATCGAATTGCGCAGGCTTGCGTCGTCATCGATCAGATAAACCGTCGCACCATTTGTCATGTCGCGCCCTCCCTTATCGATTGCATCGCCGGAATGGTGAAGTGAAAACCGCATCCACCCAAAGAGGAAGGCGCAACCCATATCCTTCCGCCATGGGCTTCCACGATCATCTTCACAATCGATAGCCCCAATCCCAAACCATCTATCTTTGTTGTCGTGAATGGCGAGAACAGCTTCCTTTCCAGTTCTGGGGCGATGCCGGAGCCATTATCCTCTATCGCCACTTCCACCATATCTTCATGTGCGCAGCTGGTGATGCGCAGGCGCCGCTCCGGCCGTTCGGCCATGGCCTGCAGGGCATTGCGCACCAGATTGAAAATCACCTGCTGGATCTGGATGCCATCGACCAGCACCTCGTCGGTGGCCGCGGCAATGGCGATGTCGAGCCGGATATCAATGCCCTCGCCATCGGCCAGCGCCAGCATCACCGCATCGCTCACCAGGGCCTTCAGCGATTCGCGCGTGTGTTCGGTTTCCCCGCGCGAGATGAACTGGCGCAGCCGGCGGATGATCTCGCCGGCGCGCGTGGCCTCATGGTCGCAGGCGCGCATCACCTCGGCCAGCGTCGCCCGGTTGATCGCCGTTTCGCCCTGCAGGATGGCCGCCAGCGTTTCCACATAGTTGCGGATGGCGGTGAGCGGCTGGTTCAGTTCATGGGCAATCGCGCTCGACAGCAGCCCCATCGACGACATGCGCGAGGCATGCGCCAGTTCGGCCGAAAGCTGGGTCAGGCGCTGGCGCTGCTCCTCGCGCACGCTGGCGTTGTGCATGAAGCCGATGAACATGCGTTTACCATCCACCTGCGCTTCGTGAAGCGACAGGTCGACCGGGATGATCTCGCCGTTCTTGCGCTGCACGCGCACCAGATTATCGAAACCGATGGCGCGTTTTTCGCCCGTATCCAAATATTTCCGAATAAAGGATCCGTGCTGCTGGCGTTCTGGCGAAGGCATCAGCATGGCAATATTCTGGCCAATTATATCCGCTTCGCTATAGCCCAGCATGGCTTTTTCGGAATCGCTGAAGGCAACGATCCGGCCGGTTTCGTCAGCCAGCACCATCGCATCGGGAAAGGCCGCCATCAGCGAGCGCAGAAAATCCCCGCGCGCTGCCGCAGACAGCTTCGGCAGGTGTACCTTGCGCCTCTTCGCACGAGACGCAGTACCGTCCCTCGTCGCCCCTCTCTCCATACGGGACAATTACCATCCCCTCTCTGGCCGTGGATAGGTTATTATACTTATCCATGGCGGCGCCGCCCCATTCTGAGGCAATCGCCCGAGCTCCCCGCCGGCATCATACGCAATATGCCGTATGGGTACAAACGTATAAAAAAGCCGCCCCCGCTAACTATGTTGAAACCCGTAGATCGCTCCTCGTTGGAGTCGATCCTACGAATAGCGGGGCTTCCTCACAATTCTATTCCCCCTTCGGGAATGATGCGGACCATGCGTCATCCGCAATCCCTGACGCACAACCAAGGAGAGCATGCCATGCGTATTTCCTATGCACTCATCGCGGCTGCCGGGCTGATTGTCGGTGGCACGGCCCATGCCGATTCCACATCGCTGAATGCCGGCTCGATTTCGGTGACGGCCGTCGGCTCGACCAGCTCCACTTCCTGCTCGGGCGGCCACTGCGGCGCGCTGGCGGGCGGCGGCGCGGCGGGCGGCGGCCTGGCCGGTTCCTCGGCCTCGTCCACCACCGGCCACCACGGCACCACCGACACCACCACCGCGGGCAGCTTCGGCGGCGTCGTCCAGGGCAGCGGTTCGACCACTTCGGGCCATGGCGGCAGCGCCAGCAGCAGCAGCGGCGGGATTGGCATCTATGGTGCCGGCGCCACCGCCAGCACGCACTCGCACTGAGCCGGCCGGCGGTCGCAGGGGAGGGCCGCCCCCTCCCCTCACCGCTCAGCGGCCCGTGCCGCCGCTTCAGGCTCCGCGCTTTCTCCCGTCCGCGCCGCCTGATCTCTGGCTCGCCCCTTATTCCACCAGGCCCCGATCGCGGCCCGTGACGGCGCGCTCGGGAAAATCCTAGTCAGGAGGATTGCCATGAACAGGCTTTGGACATTTGCCAGCACCATAGCGCTGGTGGCCGGCAGCATCAGCCCGGCCGCAGCGCAAACCAGCACCTCGACCTCAGGCTCGAATTCGGGTGCGGTTTCGGGTTCCAACTCGGCTTCCTCGTCGAACCCCGTCAACACGACGACGACGACGACCAACTCCACCTCGGCTTCGGGCGCCAGTTCGACATCGGCCACCAATTCGACCGCGTCGAACCAGGGCAACTCGCAGACGATCAACAACAATTCGAACTATCCGGCCAACCAGACGGTGAAGATGGCCCCCGCCCTGGTGGCGCCGGCGCTGACCACCACCCTCACCGAAACCTGCATGGGGTCCACCTCGCTGGGGGTCTCGGTGCTGGGCTTTGGCGCCACCGGCGGCACCACCTGGCAGGATCACCAGTGCGCCCGCCGCCTCAACGCGCGCGAACTGGCCCAGACGATGGGCGACCGCGATGCCGCGCGCGAGCTGATGTGCACCGACGAGGAAGTGTTCCGCGTCTATAACGCCCTGGGCCGCCCCTGCCGGCTGAAGCCCGATGGCACGCCCAACCCGGCCTATATGCCGCCGCCCCCGCCGCCGCCGGCGGCAGCGCCCGCACCTGTGGCCGCCATGCCCGGGCCCTTCCTCGTCTTCTTCGACTGGGACAAGGCCGATATCACGCCCGAGGCCTCTGCCACGCTCGACAAGGCGGCCAGCGCCTATCAGCAGACCGGCATGGCCAGCGTGCAGCTCACCGGCCACACCGACAAGACAGGCGCTGCCGACTACAACATGGCGCTCTCGCTGCGCCGGGCGGAATCGGTGAAGGTCTATCTGGCCGGCCGGGGTGTGCCCCGCGATGTCATGGTGGTGCACGGCATGGGCGCTACCCAGCCGCGCGTGCAGACCGCCGATGGCGTGCGCGAGGTGCAGAACCGCCGGGTGGAGATCGCCTTTGTCGGGCCTGGCAGCGCACCTGACACCAACGCGCCCAACGGGGATGGCACCCCCCCGACAGAAGGCAGCGGCAGCGCTAAGGCCAGCAACTAGGCGGCTGCGCCCGAGCCCCCCCGAGCGGCCGCCGACCGGAAAGGAGCCATCCTCACACCATGGCCCCTTTCCGGTTTTTTTGCGTGAACCGCAAGCCCGGCTTTCTGGCGTGCCCGCAAGCCGGCATTCTCAGCTGCCGGGCACCTGCCAGCCCTGCCCCGCCCGGCCGCGCCAGGGCGCCAGATCGGCCAGCGGCGCCGGCCGGCCAAACAGATAGCCCTGCAGCGTGTGGCAGCCGGCCAGCCGCAGCAGGGCGGCCTGGGCCTCTGTTTCCACCCCTTCGGCCACCACTTTCAGATCCAGCCCCTTGGCCATGAACACCAGCCCCGAGATCAGCATGCCCGTGCGCGGATCGCCGCCCAGATTGGCGCACAGCGTCTTGTCGATCTTGATGCAGGTGAAGCCATAGGCCTGCAGATAGCCGATGCTGGCAAAGCCGGTGCCAAAATCATCCAGCGCCACGCCCACGCCCATTTCGCGGAAGGCATCGATGGCGCGCGCGGCACGGGCGGGGTTGTCGATGAGATAGCCCTCGGTGATCTCGATCTGCAGGCGGGCCGGATCAAAGCCTGTATCCACCAGCACATCGGCCACGCCGCGCTCGAAGCCGGGATAGCGGAACTGGGCGGGCGAGATGTTGACGCTGAGCGAGAGCGGGGCAAGGCCGGCCATCTCCTCGCAGGCGCGGCGCAGCACAAACTGGCCCAGCGGCTGGATCAGGCCGCTCGCCTCGGCAATATCGATGAAATCATCCGGGCCCAGCGGGCCGCCCGGCCGCCCCGGCCAGCGCAGCAGCGCCTCCACCCCCACCATCGCCCCGCTCACCGCATCGACCAGCGGCTGATAGACGACGGAGAACTCGCCGCGTTCCAGCCCGGCGCGGATCTCGCGCTCGATCGACTGGCGGCGCAGGCGGTCGGCATCGAAGGAGGGATCATAGCCCAGCACGCCCCCCTTGCCCTCGGCCTTCACGCGGTACATCGCCGTATCGGCCCGGCGCAGCAGTTCCGATGGGCTGGCCGTGCCATCGGCATCGCAGGCAAGGCCGATGCTGGCCCCCACATGGCAGGCCTTGCCGGCAATATCGAGCGGCACCGTCAGCGTGGAAAGGATGCGATCGGCGGTGGCGCGGGCAAAGGCCTCGGCGCCTTCGCGGGCGATCAGCACGGCAAATTCATCGCCCCCCATGCGCGCCAGCATCACGCCGGGCGCACATACGGAACGCAGCCGCTCGCCCATCCGGCGGATCAGCGCATCGCCAAATTCATGCCCGTAATTGTCGTTGATGTCCTTGAAGCCGTCGAGATCGATGAAGATCACCGCCAGCCGGTCGGGCATCGCCACCTCGCCTTCGCGCACATCCTCCAGCCGGGCGATCAGCGCGCGCCGGTTGGGCAGGCCCGACAGCGCATCGGTAAAGGCGATGCGGCGGTTGTCGTCCGACAGCTTCTGCGTTTCCAGCTGGCGCAGGTGCAGATCCCGGCGCGATTGCACCAGCGCCGCAAAGGCCTCGTTCTGCACATGGAAGAGCACCAGGATGGCGCTGCCCACCAGGCCGAAATTGATCGCATCCACCGCCATGCGGCCGCCATCGGCAAACAGGAAATAGGCGGTGAAGGGCACCATCGCCACCGTGGCGACCGCCAGCGCGGCGGAACGCACCGGCATCAGCCCGGCCACGCTGCCCAGCTGCGTCAACGCCAGAAACAGCACCAGATGGCCGCGCGCATAGGCATCGCCATAAGGATAAAGCTGCAGCGCCCACACCATGAAGGCCATCGCCATAAACCCGGCCAGCGCATTGGTGTTGCGGATATGGCGGCGGATCTGCGCATCGGTGAACACCACCCCGCGCCGGCGCCACCACCACACCCCGCGCATGCCCGCCACCAGAACCAGAAAACCGGCGAACAGATCGCACCAGCGCGGATGGGCAAAGGGCGCATAGGCCACCACCACCGCCATCGCATTGCAGGCCAGCATGAAATAGAGCAGCGGCAGATTGCGCACAAAAGCGCGGAACTGCGCCCTCAGCAGTTCAGGGTCATCGGTGCGCAGGCGGTAGAGATCGAGCATCCGCGCAACCGGCAACAGCAGATCCGACAAAGCGCTCACTTGCAACTCACACAGCCTCGGGGCGAGTGCTTATCCGACAACGCCGGTAAGATTGTCTTAATCCGCCCCCAGCAGCTCTGCGCAGAAAGGCGTAAACCCCTTGGCAAGCGGCCCCTCGCCCGCCCTGCCCCAAAGGCGGGTGGCGGGGCAAATTGCATGCATTGGCAAGGGCGAAACCCTGAAAATACGCCGCCACATGCGAAGACACCCCTTTTAATGTATACAAATACGCGTTAAGCGGCAGACCACATCCCTTCCCAGCAAAGGTTCCCTGCCATGGCCAACCCCATTCTGCGTCAAAAGCTTGCCTCCGGTCAGTTCTTCGTCGTGCCCGGCCTTCAGGACATGGTCGCCGCTGCCATCGCCAACAAGGTCGGCTTCGATATCGTCTATGGCACCGGTTATTGGTTGACAGCCAGCGCCTGGGGCCTGCCCGATGCCGGCATCGCCACCTACACGCAGATGCTCAACCGCATGGAAACGCTGGTGAAAACCAGCCATGGCGCGGTTATCGCCGATGGCGACACCGGCTATGGCGGGCTGCTCAACGTGCATCACACGGTGCAGGGCTATGAAGCCGCCGGCGTCACCTGCATCCAGCTGGAAGACCAGGAATTTCCCAAGAAATGCGGCCACACCCCGTTCAAGCGGCTGATCCCGCTGGAAGACATGGTGGACAAGATCAAGGTGGCGGTGGACGCGCGCCAGAGCGAGGATTTCCTCATCATCGCGCGCACCGATGCCCGCCAGAGCGAGGGCATGGACGGCGTGCTGCGCCGCCTGGAAGCCTATGACAAGGCCGGCGCCGACATCATCTTCCCCGAAGCGCTGACCAGCGAGGAGGAAATGGCCCGCGCCTGCGCCGCCTTTGCCAAGCCGGTGATGGCCAACATGGCCAATGGCGGCCTTACCCCCGTGCCCCATGCCAGCGTGCTGGCCGAGATCGGCTATGGCTTTGCCATCTACCCCTCGCTGACCAGCCTGGTGGCCGCCACCGCCATGGAGAAAACCCTGCGCGCACTGAAGGACGAGGGCATTGGCGAGCCCGACGAGCTGTTCAACTTCAAGGAGTTCTGCGAGCTGATCGGCTTCGACAAAGTGTGGGAATTCGAACGCAAGTGGGCCCGTTAAGGCGCCTTTCGCCAAGGCGGCCGGCATGCGCGGGGACAGGCCGGCCGCCTTTTTTGCTGCACTGCAAAATAATCCCGGACACACCCCTTGCGCCGATATAGATAGCACGCTATCGAATTTGCGTAGGACGCTATCGAATCATGCCCCCCCCGCCCCCCCCTGCCGATGCGGATGCCCAGCGCACCCAACTGGAAGCACGCCTTGCCGCCGCGCTGATCTATTGCGGGCGCACCTATCGCCGGCAGGTGGACAGGCATCTGGCCGCCCATCAGCTGTCGGATGCACGGGCGCTGCCGGTGATGCAGATCTCGCGGGCGGGCAATGCGCTGCGCCAGCGCGATCTGGCCGAGC
>DASRYE010000049.1:0-9761 GCA_035653915.1 Novosphingobium sp.
CCGGCATCTTCGCCACATCCTCCGGCCGCCACTGCCATTGCGAGACAGCGCGGGCAAAGGTGGCGGCCTTGGCATAGGTGCCGGCAGTGGTGACGGTCTGCGCGGCCTGCACCTGCCCGTCATCGCCAATCACGAATTCGACAACCGCCACATCCTCCGGCTCCAGCCCGGTATCGGGGCCGCAGGCGGGGGGCTCCATAAAGACGGGCCGCGCGAAGGGGGTATTGGCCAACCGCCCGGCGCCAGAGGCAGCCATGTAGCGATAGGCATCCCCGTTCCTGTTCTGCAAGCGCATGGAGGCTCCGGCCAGATCGGCAAAAAGCGCCGAATCGGCAATGCCGACAACCGCCTTCTCGCCGCCATTCAGGGCCTGCGCCTGCAGCAGCTCGGCGCGGGCCTGCGCCGCCTGGCCCTGGTTCAGCAGGACCTTGGCGCGCTGCCAGTGCCATTGGGCGATTTCCCGCCTGTCCGGCACGGGTTTCGCCTCGGACAGCCGCAAGCCCTCCTCGACAGCGGCAAGCGCCTGCGTGCCGCCATCGAACGCTGTCACCTGGGCGATTTCCATCAGTTCGGGCAGCCGGTCGATGCCCTGTTCCAGCCTGAGCGCGGCCTGAAAATGCGCAAGCGCGGTATCGTGATCCCAGCGCGCCATGGCCAGCACGCCCAGCATGTTCTCCCCATCCACCACTTCCGCCTGGAAATCGGCGCCAGCCGCGCGCAGCCGCGGCAGGCCGGCCGCCAGCAAGGGCTCGCCCTCTGGCGCATGGCCGGTGCGCACCAGGCATTCCCCCCGCCGCACCATGATCGCGGCCTGCGGCAGCGAACCCGGCTGGATCCGCGCATCCGCCGCCAGCCGCGCATAGATCGGCAGGGCACCAGCGCAATCACCGCGGCCCCAGGCATCGCTTGCCGCATCGAACTGCGCCTGCATACTGGTGGCAGCGCTTCCCCTGTCGGGTGCAGGCGCCACAGTCTGCCCACTGGCCTGTGGCTGAACAGCAACCGATGCCGCAGCGATGGCGAACGCGAATATGGCCTTCACATCCACTCCCGTTTTCTTATTTTTGAAGTTATCGCAAATATACGCCCCTATCGATATTGTCGATCAGCTTTGCAGAAAGCGTATTCGCTCCAGCAATTGCCGCGCAAAAATATCGAACCACTACTTAGGTTTTGTCCCTGGCCACCCGCCGCAGCAGCGCCGGCACCGCCAGCCCCAGCGCCATGGCCCGGAAGGCATAGCTGGCCAGCAGCGCCAGCCAGATCCCGGCATCGCCCAGCGGCTTCAGCGCGGCATCGGCCAGCAGATAGAGGCCCAGCGCCACCAGCGCCGCATTGCGCAGGGCCTGGCCGGCCACCGCGCCAATGAAAATGCCGTCGAGCAGCCAGCTGGCCATGCCCACCAGCGGGGCCGCCGCGCAAAAGGGCAGCATGGCGCCGGCCAGCGCCCGGATCGCCGGATCGGGCGTGAGGAAGGCGATGGCATCGCGGCCGACAAGGAGGATGCCGGCGGCAAACAGCACTCCGCCGCCCAGCGAAAACTCCCCCGTCAGGCGGATGGCGCGCAGCAGGCTGGCGCGCGAGCGGGCGCCGATCGCCGCGCCCACCCGCGCCTCGGCGGTGAAGGCAAAACCATCGAGCACGAAGGCGCTGATGCTGACCATCTGCATCAACACATGATTGGCCGCCAGCGGCACCGGCCCCAGCGCCGTGGCCGAGCGGGTGAACCAGGTGAAAATCGACAGCAGGGCCAGCGTGCGCACCATGATATCCACGTTGACGGCGACCAGCCGCCGGATCGCCCGCCCGTCGAGCAGGCGTGCCCGGCCCACCGCGCCCAGCTGGGCCCGCCAGCCCGGCCCCAGCGCCCGGCCGATCGCCACAAGGCCGCAGCCAAGCGCGCTCCATTCCGCCAGCGTGGTGCCGATGCCAACGCCGCGCGCGCCCATGCCCAGCAGGCCGACGAACAGCAGATCGAGGGCAATGTTCACCCCGTTCATCACCGCCTGCACGCCCAGCGCCAGCCGCGTGCGCCCCAGCCCCAGCAGCCAGCCGTTGATCGCATAGAAGCCAAGCGCTGCCGGCGCGCCCAGCAGGCGCATGGCCAGAAACCCGCGCGCCGCCGCGCCCACGCCCGCAGGCGGGGCCATCAGCGCCAGGCTGGCCGGCACGATCGCCGGCGCCAGCACCAGCAGCCCCGCGCCAAGGGCCAGCCCCAGCGCCAGCGCGCGCAGCAATGTGGCGCAGATCTCGGCCCCCTCGCCGCGCCCGCGCGCCTGCGCGGTGATGCCGGTGACGCCCATCCTGAGGAAGCCGAAGGTCCAGAGCACGAGGTTGAGGATGGTGGTGCCCAGCGCCACCCCGCCCAGATTGCGCGCATCGCTCAGCCGGCCGATCACCGCCACATCCACCACGCTGACCAGCGGCACCAGCGCCTGGCCCAGAATGATCGGCCAGGCCTGCGCGAAAATGGCGCGCCGGGTGATCCTCTCGCTCACGGTGTCCCTCGATGCATGCGCCAGCCCCTTGTTTCAGGCGGCCTTCTGGCACGGCAGGGCTGCGGCTGGCTACCGGCAAAACCCGCCCGCCGCGTGTTACCCTAGAACATTGTGGAGTGGCCCGCGCGCGGAGGGAACCTAGAGTGGCCCGGGCAAACGAGAGGCGGATAAAAGCGCAGGCAGCCGACAGCAGTTCCGGCACCAGCGCCTATCCCGGGAGATGGATGATGGCAGAAGACTTCACATGGGATCTGGAGGCCGAGGTCGTCGTTCTCGGCTCTGGTGGCGCGGCGATGACAGCGGCGATCGCCGCCCATGATTTCGGCGCGAAAGACGTGGTGATCCTCGAAAGGTCGGGGATGGTGGGCGGCACCACCGCCATGTCGGGCGGCATGCTGTGGATCCCGGGCAATCACTATCAGCTCGAGGCCGGCATCGCCGAATCCGACGAGGACATCGTCACCTATCTCGATGCCCTCGCCCCCGGCGGGCTCGATCCCGACACGCTGGGCGCCTTCATGGAATTCGGCCCCGAGATGGTGCGCTATCTGGCGGACAAAACGCCGGTGCGCTTCCACGCCTATGCCGATTTCCCCGATTACCAGCCCTATATGCCCGGCGCCAAGCCCGATGGCGGCCGCTCGCTCGACAATGACGCCTTCTCCTTCGAGCGGCTGGGCAAATGGGCCGCGCGCGTCAACCCCACCAAGATGGCCTATCCACTGCGCGGCAGCCTGATGGAAGCGGTCAGCGGCTCGCTCGACGCAGCCACGCTGGCCGAGCGCGAGAAGGGCGATTATCGCGGGCTGGGCCAGGCGCTGGTCGGCGCGCTGTTCAAGGCGGTGCTCGACCGCGAGATCCCCGTGCAGTTCGAGAAGCGCGCGCGCAAGCTCGTCAAGGATGGCGACCGGGTGATCGGCGTGGTGGCCGAGGATGCCCAGGGCCGCGATTTTCACGTGCGCGCCCGGCGCGGCGTGGTGATCGCCACCGGCGGCTTCGAGTGGAACGAGATGCTGGTGAAGACCTTCCTGCGCGGCCCCCTCACCGGCCCTGTCAGCGTGCCCGAGAACGAAGGCGATGGCCTGCTGATGGCGATTGAAGCCGGCGCCCAGCTGGGCAACATGCAGAACGCCTTCTGGCAGCAGAGCGTGCTGGAATTCAAGCCCCAGCACCGCGCCGCCAAGCCCAACTACATGCTGGGTTCCGACGAGCGCGCCCGGCCCGGCGCCATCCTCGTCAACCGCGCGGGCAAGCGCTTTGTCAACGAGGCGGCCAACTACAACGCCATGGGCAAGGCGCTGCACGCCTTCGATGCCGGCACCCACAGCTATGCCAACCTGCCCTACTGGCTGATCATCGACCAGCGCTACAAGGACAAGTATCCCACCTTCAACGCCCAGCCCGGCGGCCCCCTCCCCTCCTACATGATCCAGGCCGACACGCTGGAGGAACTGGCCCAGAAAGCCGGGATCGAGGCCGATGGGCTGGTGGCCACCGTGGCGCGCTTCAACGACATGGTGCGCAAGGGCCATGACGACGACTTCAACCGCGGCGACAACACCTACGACAATTTCTACATGTGGGGCGACCCTGCCTTCGAGGCGCCCTATCGCACGCTGGGGCTGATCGATCAGGGCCCTTATTATGCGGTGAAGATGGAATCGGGCGCGCTGGGCACCGCCGGCGGCCCCAAGACCAATGGCGATGCCCAGGTGCTCGACTGGCATGGCAACCCCATCCCCGGGCTGTATGCCGCCGGCAATGCCATGGCGGCCGTGCTGGGCGAGGCCTATGGCGGGGCCGGCGGCACGCTGGGGCCGGGCCTCACCTTCGGCTATCTGGCCGGGCGCCACCTGGGCAGCCATATCTCGAACCACTGATGGGCTGATGCATGCCGGCCGGCGCCCCCGCACCAGCCGGCATGCCCCCCACCACCCCTGCGCGCGCGCCTTACGCGCGCCCTTACCCTTGGGCAGGCAGGCCGGCCGCGGCCATCTCCTGCGCCGAGAGCACCAGCGTGGTGAAACTGTCTGCCGGCAGGCTGAGGCGGATCTGCCGGTGGCCGATGGCGATCTTGCGCGGCTGCGGCTCGGCCATATCGTTCAGCATCACCACCACCAGGCTGCCATCGGGGTTGCGGAAGGCGGTCTGGAACTCATAGCCGATGAAGCTGGGCGTGGGCAGATAACGGGCGCCGGGCCGCACGAAGGCGCTGGTGTGGCGCAGCGCCCAATAGTCATGCGTCAACCGCCAGCGGCCGCGCGCCGCATCCACCGCCACCAGCGCATTCTGCGGCCAGCCGGCAATGCTTTGCCCGCCTTCGGCCAGCGCCATGTTCCAATAGGTCCACACGCAGGCGCCGTGCTTCAGGTAATCCTGCAGGGCGCGCCAGGTGTAGCGGGCATATTGCCAGTCGTTGGTGCCAATGCCGCATTCCTGCTCGCTGCCCCACACCGGCAGCTGCGGCCAGCGCCGGGCGATATCGGCCAGCGCGCCGCGCCCGGCCCATTGCACGCCCAGCCCGCGCACCACGGCCGCCGCGGCAGGATCGGCCAGCACCCTGGCGACCAGCTCGGCATTGCCGCGTTCCAGCGTGCCCAGCAGCACATCCACCCCGCGCGGGCCCATCTCGCGGCCCAGCCAGGGCAGGAAGCGGGCCAGCCCTTCCGGCGTCCACACGCAGGAGACATAGGGCTGGGCCGAGTTGAACTCGTTCTGCGGCATCACCGCGGCAATGCGGATGCCATGCTGCGCATAGGCATCGACATAGCGGCCGAAATAGCGGGCATAGGCCTCGAAATAGCGCGGTTGCTGGATGAAGGCATCCTCGCCTTCGTGGCGCTGCTGATCGGGCGCGAGGCCATTGCCCGGCTTGCCCGGCCAGCCCGGCGCCATCTCGAAGGCGTTGTTCGTCTTCATCCAGCGCGGCGGGCTCCACGGAGAGCCCCAGACGACAAGCTGCGGCTCACGCGCTTGCGCAGCCTGGATGAAGGGCACCAGCGCCTGTGTATCACGGCCAAGGGAGAAGTCGCGCAGGGCAAAATCGCCCGGCGTCTCGGCATAGCTGTAAGGCGCATGGGCCATGTCGCTACTGCCGATCGGCATGCGGCAATGGGTGAGCCGGGCGCCGGCGCCAAACAGTTGGTCGAGCGCCTTGCCGCGCTCGGCCGGTGGCAGGGCGCCCAGCGCGGCCCAGCCCATCTCGCTGAAAGCGGCGCCAAAGCCGCGCATCGTCTGGCGCGGATCTTCCAGCGCCACCGCGAAGGAACGGCTGAACGGATCGCCATCATCCGCTTCCAGCACCGGGCGCGGCTGCGCCACCCAGCGCGCGCCCTGCGTGGTGGAGAGCAGGCAGGTGCCACCGCCCTGCCCGCTTTCGGCAGCGCCCATGGCCGCGCCCCCCGGCACCAGCGCGGCAGCAGCGCCGGCCCCGGCAAGTTTGATGGCACAGCGGCGGTCGATCATGGCGGGCAGGCTTTCTGCAAGGCGGCAACATCCCTGGCCCGCCGCCGGCATGCAGCTGCGGCAAACCCTTGAATTGCACAGAATGAGAATCGTTTACATGATGATGCCGCAATCGCCGGTGATTGCAAGCGGATGATCGCCGGCCACCCCGCTCATTGCGCGCAATAGATATCCCGGCGCATGCGGAAGATGTTGCGGCGCAGCCATTTGTGCGAGGGATCGTTATCCCATCGCGGGTGCCAGGCCTGATAACCGATGATCACCGGCAGCGGGAAGGGATAGTCGAAAGCGGCCAGCCCCAGCGCCTCGAGCGGCAGGCGCTCCACCACCATGTCGGGCAGGCCCAGCAGCATGTCGGACTGGCGCATGGTGCCCACCATCGCATGATAGCTGGGCACCACCAGCGTTACCCGCCGGCTGAGCCCCCTTTCGCGCAGCGCCACATCGATGGGCCCGCGCGCCCGCCCCCGGCGCGAAACGCTGATATGCTCGAAACGCACCAGCGCCTCGGCCGAGATGCCTTCCTCGAGGATGGGATGATCGGCCCGCACCACGCAGCGCATGCGCCCGCGCCCCAGCGTCTGCCGGCGGATCTCGGGCGGCAGGGTGCTGGTGGCGCCCAGATAGATATCCACCTGCTCGTGGCGCAGCGTGTCTTCCACCAGATCATCGGTTTCCGGCGCGAAAATCAGCTCGCAGCGTGGCGCCTCGCGGCGGAACACCGCCATCAGCCGATCCGCCAGCGAGGCCACCATCAGATCGTTGGCGCGAATGGTGAAGCTGCGCGCCATTTCGCCCATGGCGGCGATATCGGGCCCCTCCAGCAGGCCGTCGGCATCGTTGACCAGCGCCAGCACCCGATCACGCAGCGCCAGCGCCATGGCCGAGGCCACCATCCCCCGCCCCGAGCGCACCAGAATGGGATCGGCGAAGACCTCGCGCAGGCGGGTGAGGTTGCGGCTCATCGTCGCCTCGCTGATCTGCAGGCGCCGCGCCGCCGACACCACGCTCTGCTCCTCGACGAGCACCCTGAGCGAGCGCAGCAGGTCCATGTCATATCCGCGCATACAGTCCTCCCGGCATGCCTCTTCCATAGCGGGCAAATCGCGCCCGAGGACCATCAATTACGCAAGCCTGCCACAGCAGAACTGACGGTTTTTTCCGCATTGCAGCAATGGAAGAAGCCGCGCCCATGGAACTGCACCTGCACAATCCGGCGCCAACGCCGCTGGCCGCGCCGCCGCTGCCCGCCTATATCCCGCCCTTCGGCATCCGCACGGTGGTGGGGTGCCTGGGGGTGCTGCTGGCCGTGCATGTCGCCGGCTTCAACGAGCATATCACCGAGATCGGCCTTGCCGACATCGCCGGCGCCAGCCATTTCGGCCATGACGAGGGCGTGTGGTTCACTTCCACCTACGAGGCCTTCAACATCGCCGCCATGGCCTTCACGCCGTGGTTCTATGTCACCTTCTCGATCTATCGCTTCGCCATTTTCATGACCGCGGCGCTGGCGCTGTTTGCCCTGCCGGCGCCGTTCATGCCCGATATGGCCTCGCTGTGCCTGCTGCGGGCGCTGCAGGGGGTGGCCTCGGGCTGCCTGCCGCCGATCCTGATGACGGTGATGCTGAAATATCTGCCGCCGCATCTGCGCGTGTTCGGCATTGGCGGCTATGCCATGAGCGCCACCTTCGGCCCCAATCTGGGCGGCCCGCTGGAAGCGGTGCTGTTTGGCCAGCTGGGCTGGCGGTGGCTCTATTGGGAAACGGTGCCGCTGTGCACGCTGGCGGTGGCGATGATGGCCTGGGGCCTCCCGCGCGATCCGTCCCATCTCGAACGTTTCCGGCAGTTCAACTGGCGCGGCTTTGGCCTGGGCCTGCCGGGGATCGTGCTGCTGGTCACCGTGCTCTATCATGGCGAGCGGCTGGACTGGTTCGCCTCGCCGCTGATCGTCCACCTCACCTGCGCAGGGGGCGCGCTGTTTGCCCTGTTCATCGTGCATGAATGGTTTCACCACAGCCCCTTCTTCCGCATCCAGTTCTGGGGCAACCGCAACATCGCCTTTGCCCTGCTGACGCTGGTGGCAACGCTGGTGGTGTGCGGGCTGCTGGCCGAGCTGCCGATGGCCTTCCTGGCCGAGGTGCAGGGCCAGCGGCCCGGGCAGATCGCCCCTGTGGCGCTGGTGGTGGCGCTGCCGCAGCTGATCCTGCTGCCGGCAACGGCGGCCCTGTGCAACACCCGCCGCATCGATTGCCGCTATGTGCTGGCGATCGGCATGGGGCTGTTGGCGCTGTCAGCCTTCTGGGGCTCGCGCCTGTCGCCCGAATGGATGCGCGGCAATTTCTACGCGATCCAGGCGCTGCAGGTGTTTGGCGAGCCGATGGTGGTGATCCCGGTGCTGATGCTGGCAACGATGAAGCTGGGCCCGGCCGATGGGCCGCTGATTTCGGGCATGGTCAACATGATGAAGGGGCTGGCCAATGCGCTCACCTTCGCGCTGCTGGCCACGCTGCTGCGCCGGCGCGAGAACTTCCATTCGGCCATGCTGCTGGCCGGCCAGGGCCACAGCGCCAATGCGCTGGCCGGTATGGGCGATCCGCTGGCCGCCCTCACCGCCAACCTCACGCCCGATGCCCGCATCAACGCCGCCGCCGCGCTGGAGACCTTCCATGGCTATGTGCACGAGCAGGCCCTCACCCTGGCGCTGGCGGATCTCTATCTCCTCGTCTGCGGTGTGGCGCTGGTTTACATGTGCCTTACCGCGCTGATGCCCGAGCGGGTGTTCCCGCCCAGCCCGCCGGCCGCCCAGCCCGCGCCCACTCTCGCACCCGGGCCAGATGCCGCCCTGCCGGCTCCCGCCCTTCTGCCCGCCAACTGACGGAACCTCGAACCATGTCCTTTTCCAAGCCACTGGTGCTGGCCGGTGCCAGCGCCCTCGTGCTGATCGGCGGCGCCTGCCTTGCCGACCGCCTGCTGATCGGCGACAGCACCACCCAGGCCACCGACGATGCCTATGTCGAGGCCGATTTCACCACCGTTGCCCCCAAGGTGGCCGGCCGCATCGACAAGGTGCTGGTGGAAGACAACGAGCACGTGAAGCCCGGCCAGCCGCTGGCCCATATCGAGGATGCCGATTTTCGCGCCGCGCTCGACATGGCCCGCGGCGATGTGCTGGCGATGCAGGGCGAAGTGGCCAATCTTGAGGCCAGCATCGCCCGGCAAGGCGCGGTGGTGGCAGAAGCGGCCGCCAATGTGCAGGCCGATGAGGCCAGCCTCACCTTTGCCCGACAGAACCGCGCGCGCTACAGCCATCTGGCCGAAGGCGGCGCCAGCCCGCTGGAACTGCGCCAGGGCGCCGAGGCCCGCGCCGCCGAAACCGAGGCCAACCGCCTGCGCGACAGCGCCGCGGTGGATGGCGCCCGGCGCCAGATCGCCGTGCTGCAGGCCCAGCTGGAGAAGGCCAGGGGCGGCCTGCTGCGCGCTGAGGGCGCTGCCAGACAGGCAGAGCTGAACCTCTCCTATTGCACCATCCTCGCGCCGGTTGAAGGGCTGGTGGGCGCGCGCGGGCTCAGGGTGGGCGCCTATGTCCATGCCGGCGGCGCGCTGATGGCGGTGGTGCCCAACCAGAACGCCTATGTCGTGGCCAATTTCCAGGAAACCCAGCTGACCCGCATGAAGCCCGGCCAGCAGGCCACGATCCGCATCGACACTTTCCCCGGCAAGCTGCTGCACGCCCATGTGGACAGCCTGGCGCCGGCCAGCGAAGTGGCCTTCTCGCCCATCAAGCCCGACAATGCGACC
>DASRYE010000050.1:0-2722 GCA_035653915.1 Novosphingobium sp.
AGGGTACGGCCGGGTGGGGGAGAGGGCCGGCGCTGCAAGGAAACGCGCCCCGAAGGGCGCGCGCCTCACACCATCAGCGCACCAGCCCCAGCGCCGCATAGGCGGCCGACAGCACCGGCGCTGCCGCCGCCCGCGCCTTGCCCGCGCCCTCGTGCAAAATGGCATCGAGCGCGGCGCGATCGGCGCGCAGGGCATTGAAGCGGGCGTTGATCGGGCTCAGCTTCTCCACCAGCAATTCGCCCAGCGCCGGCTTGAAGGCGCCAAAGCCCTTGCCGCCAAAATCGGCCAGCACCTGCTCCACACTCACATCGGCCATGGCGGCATAGATGCCCACCAGATTGCGCGCCTCGGCCCGGCCTTCCAGCCCTTCCTTCTCCGAGGGCAGCGGCTCGGGGTCGGTCTTGGCCTTCTTCACCTTGTTCATGATCGCCTCGGCATCATCGGTCAGGTTGATGCGGCTCATGTCGCTGGGGTCGGATTTGCTCATCTTGGCGGTGCCATCGCGCAGCGACATGATGCGCGCGGCCGTGGGCGGGATGATCGGCGCCGGCAGGGTGAACAGCGGTGCTTCCTCGGGGCAGAAATCATTGTTGAACTTCTGCGCCACATCGCGCGCCAGTTCGAGATGCTGCTTCTGGTCCTCGCCCACCGGCACGTGGGTGGCATTGTAGACCAGCACATCGGCGGCCATCAGCACCGGATAGGTGTAAAGCGCCACCGAGGCCGAATCGCGGTTCTTGCCGGCCTTGTCCTTGAACTGGGTCATGCGGTTCAGCCAGCCGATGCGGGCGGTGCCGTTCAGCAGCCACTGCAGCTCGGCATGGGCGGGCACCTGGGCCTGGTTGAACAGCACCGATTTGGCCGGATCCACCCCGCAGGCCACCAGCGCTGCCACCATCTCGCGCGTGTTGGCGGCCAGTTCCGCCGGCACATGGCCCACCGAGATGGCGTGCAGATCAGCCAGGAAGAAGAACAGCTCGGCGCCGGTGGCGGCAGCCTCGTCCTGCATCGCCACCCAGTTGCGGATCGCGCCCAGATAATTGCCAAGGTGCAGATTGCCGGTGGGCTGGATGCCGGAAACGATACGCATAGAAAAGGGCTCGCCTCGTTGGAGAAAAGAGTTCAGCGGCGGCGGCGCAGCAACAGGGCCAGATCTTCCCGACCCAGCGCCCCCAGCGCGACCGTTGCCGCCGCATAGACGCAAACGCCCGCCCCCACCAGTACTGCCAGCGCGCCGATCCGCATCAGCCAGCCGCCATGCACATAGGGCATCAGCCGGCCCTCGCTGATCGCCATCACCGCGCCCATCGTCAGCGCGGCCAGCGCCAGGCGCCAGGCGCGCTGGCGCAGCTGCGCATCGGGACGGAAATGGCCGCGCTTCACCAGCGTGGCATACAGCATCGCCACATTCACCGTGGAGGAAATGGCAGTCGCCAGCGGCGGCCCCATATGCGCCAGCGGCAGCACCAGCACGAGGTTCAGCACCAGGTTCACCGCCATGGCGATCATCGCATAGCGCACGGGCGTCTTGGTGTCCTGCCGGGCATAGAAGCCGGGGGTGAGCACCTTGACGAGGATATAGCTGGGCAGGCCCACCGAGAAGGCGGCCAGCGCCTGGGCGGTGTGATGCGTGTCGGCCGCGCTGTAGCGGCCATAGCCGAAGAGCGCCGCGGCAATCGGCTCGCCGCAGAAGACCAGGCCCATGGTGGCCGGCAGCGTGAGCGCCAGCGCCAGTTCCAGCCCGCGGTTCTGCGTGGCCATGGCCGCCGCTTCCTCGCCCGCGCCCAGCTGGCGTGAGATGGTGGGCAGCAGCACCGTGCCAAGGCCAATGCCAATAAGGCCCAGCGGCAGCTGGTTCAGCCGGTCGGCCATGTAGATATAGGTGACAGAGCCGTGATCGAGCAGGCTGGCGGCCAGCGCGGTGGAAATCACCAGGTTGATCTGCACCGCGCCCGCGCCTGCCGCTGCCGGCCAGATCAGCGCCATCAGCCGCTTCACCTCGGGCGTGAGGCGCGGCAGGCGCGGGCGCAGCGAAACGCCATTGCGCCAGCAGGCATGGGCCAGCCAGGCCAGCTGCAACGCCCCTGACACCGACACCGCCAGCGCCTGGTTGCGCGCGGTGATCAGCGGATCATGGCTGCGAAACAGCAGGATGGCGACAATCAGCGTGAGGTTGAGGAGAATGGGCGCGGCCGCATTCACCCAGAACTTGTGCAGCGAATTGAGGATCCCGCCCAGCAGCGACACCAGGCTGATGAAGGCCAGATAGGGGATCGTCAGCCGCGAGAGCAGCACCGCATAGCCGAACTGCGCAGGCGTGACGCCATGGAACTTGCCCGACAGCGCCCAGGTCACCGGCCAGGCGAAGGCTTCCAGCAGCACCGTCATCGCCAGCAGCGTAGGCAGCAGCACGGAAAGCGCCTGTTCGGCAAAATCGAGGCCCGAGGCCAGCCCCTGCCCTTCCGGATCGGCCACCTTCTGATTGAACATCGGGATGAAGGCCGAGGCAAAGGCCCCTTCGGCAAACAGCGCCCGGAACATGTTGGGCAGGCGAAAGGCCACCAGAAAGGCGTCGGAGGCAAAGCCTGCCCCCACCACGCGCGCGAACAGCGAATCGCGCACAAGGCCCAGAATGCGGCTGACGAGCGTGAGCCCGCCGATCGTGCCGGTGGCTTTGAGAAGGTTCATGGCAACTGCTTTGCTGGGCACGCGCCCGCGGCGG
>DASRYE010000051.1:0-8905 GCA_035653915.1 Novosphingobium sp.
GGACGGGGCCGCCGCGCGCATCCTGATCGACGAGGAGGGCGAGGGCGCCGGCCGCCCTGAAGGCGCGGGCGCGCCCGGCCCGCAAGGCGAAGCGGGGCAGATCAGGCGCTGATCTTGCCGTGCTTGATCGCGCGCAAAGAAAAGCCCCGGCCGCTTTGGCACACCAATGCCCATGTGGCCTTACTATCCCGACCTGCTGGCCCGGCCCGTGCCGCGCTACACCAGCTTTCCCACCGCCGCGGAGTTTTCCGATGCGGTGGGCGGCGATGCGCTGGATGGGGCGCTGGCGGCCACCAGCGGCGATGTGTCGCTCTATGTCCACATCCCCTTTTGCGAGCAGATCTGCTGGTATTGCGGCTGCAACACCGGCGCTGCCAACAAGCGCGCGCGGCTGACCTCCTATCTCGATGCGCTGGGCCGCGAAGTGGCGCTGGTGGGCAAGAAGCTGGATGGCCGCGTGCGGGTGAAGCGGGTGGCCTTTGGCGGGGGCAGCCCCAATGCCATTTCGCCCACCGATTTCGTGCGGCTGGTGGATGCCATCACGCTGCATTTCCGGCTGGATGATCCGGTGTGGTCGATCGAGCTGGACCCGCGCACGATGACGCATGAATGGGGGCAGGTGCTCTCCTTCGTGGGCGTGACGCGGGCCAGCCTTGGCGTGCAGACCTTCTCGCCCACGCTGCAGCAGGCGATTGGCCGCGTGCAGCCCGACAGCGTGATCGAGGCCTGCACCGGCCTCCTGCGCGATTCCGGCATCACTTCGCTCAACTATGATCTCATGTATGGCCTGCCGGGCCAGACGATGGACGATCTTGACCAGACGCTGGCGCGGGCCTGCGCGCTGGGGGCCGATCGCATCGCGCTGTTTGGCTATGCCCATGTGCCGCACATGCTGCCGCGCCAGCGCCGCATCGATGCCAGCGCCCTGCCCGGCCAGGAAGCGCGCTTCGACATGGCCGCGCATGGCTATGGCGTGCTGGTGGGCGAGGGCTATGCGCCGGTGGGCTTCGACCATTTCGCCCGCCCCGGTGATACGCTGGCCCAGGCCACTACCAGCGGCCGGCTGCGGCGCAATTTCCAGGGCTTTACCGAGGATCAGGCGCCGGTGTTGATCGGGCTGGGGGCATCGGCCATCTCGGCCTTCCCCGATCTGCTGGTGCAGAACGAGAAGAACGCCGGGCGCTATCGCATGCTGCTCTCGCAGGATCGGCTGCCGGGCGCCCATGGCGTGCGCCGCAGCGCCGAGGACCGGATGCTGGGCGAGATCGTCATGGGCCTGCTGTGCCAGGGCAGCGCGGTTGTTGCGGGCGAGCGGGCCTGGGAAGTGGCGGCGGCCGGCCTTGCGCCCTTCATCGCCCATGGGCTGGTGGAAGTGAACCACGGCCGGGTGACGATCATGCCCGGCGGCCTGCCCTATGCGCGCAGCATTGCCGCCTGTTTCGATCCCTATCGCCAGCAATCGGCGCGGCGTTTTTCCTCGGCGGTCTAGGCCGGGTTGGGCCGGGCGCGGGGCAGCGGTTCCCGGTGCGGCATTGCGGCCACACCGGCACGGGAAATGCCCGTTTGCGTCCCCCTCCTTGCTTTGCCGTTGACCATGCGCTGATTTGTCGGCAAACACACAAAAAAACAGGCGGCTGACACAATGGACAGCCGCCTAGGTGGGGAGAAAGCTCTCAAAATCGGGATGGCGACAATGGCCTGTTGGCCTGATCGCCCTGGCGGTGTGGAGTGAACCATGCCGCCGTCTTGAGAGCTTATGTATGCTGCACTGCGGGGGCACGCCTTGATCGGCGTCAAACCTCCGCTTGATTGTAGTCAAAAGCGCGTTTTTCTTATTGCGGCCGGCTGGATGACGCCGCCAGCTGGCCCAGCGTGTCGCTGGCCAGCACTTGCGGCAGCACCAGCGCCGGCCCGCCCCGCGCCGGATACCACACATAAAGCGGCACGCCCGCCGCGCCCTGGCTGGCAAGATAGCGGGTGATCGCCGGATCGCGCCGGGTCCAGTCGCCCTTCAGCACCACCACGCCGGCTTTGGCGAAGGCATCGCGGGTGGCGGCGGTCTCGATGGCGAGGCGCTCGTTCACCTTGCAGGTAAGGCACCAGTCCGCCGTGAAATAGGCGAAGACGGGGCGCCCCTGCGCCCGCGCGGCGGCCAGCGCGGCATCGGTAAAGGGCTGCTCGGCCAGAAGGTCGGCCTCTGTGGCCGCGGGTTTGGCGATGGTGCCGGGCAGCAGCAGGCCGGCGGCCGCGCCCAGCGCTGCCAGCAGCGCCAGGCCCCGGCCGGCCGCCGCCCTGCCGCGCCGCTGCCAGCGCCCGATCAGCGCCAGCACCAGCAGCAGCCCCGCTGCCGACAGCCCCAGCCCGGCCATGAACACAGAGCCCCCCAGCCGGCCAGCCAGCCACAGCAGGGCCAGCGCCGTCAACCCCATGGGCAGGGCCAGCAGGCGGCGCAGCCAGCCCATCCAGCCGCCCGGGCGCGGCAGGGCGCGGCGCAGCAGCGGCACGAAGGCAATGGCCAGAAAGGGCAGGGCAATGCCCAGCCCCAGCCCGGCAAACAGCGCCAGCGCCGGCCCCACCGGCAGCACCAGCGCCGCGCCCATGGCGCCGGCCATGAACGGCCCGGTGCAGGGCGTGGCGACAAAGGCGCCCAGCAGCCCTGTGGCAAAGGCGCCGTTGATGCCGCCGGCCCGCGTGGCCCCGGCGCCGCTGGCAATGAAGCCGGGCACGGCCAGTTCGAACAGGCCAGCCAGATTGGCGGTGATGGCCGCGGCCAGCAGCAGCAGCGCGGCCACCACGCCGGGTTCCTGCAGCTGGAAGGCCCAGCCCACTTCCTCGCCCGCCGCGCGCAGGGCCAGCATCGCCGCGCCCAGCGCCACGCAGGCCAGCACCACACCCGCGGCATAGGCCAGCCCCTCGGCGCGGGCCTGGGCGGCGCTTTCGCCGGCGCGGGCCAGGCTCAGCGCCTTCAGGCTGAGGATGGGGAACACGCAGGGCATCACGTTCAGCAGCAGCCCGCCCACCACCGCTGCCAGCAGCAGCCAGCCAAAGCCGCCGGTGCTGCCGGTGCCATCGGCCAGGGGCGTGCCGCCGGTGGGCACGGGGCCGGGCCGGGTGGTGATGGCCAGGCCATCGCCCGCGCGGTTGAAGCGCAGCACGCCCGGCAGGCTGGCGGGCAGGGCTGCGTTATGGGCGCGCGCCAGGGTGAGGATCAGCACATCGCCCTTGCGGGCAAAACCTTGCGGCGCGGCATAATCCACCACGCCATCTGCGGCTGGGAAGAAATGCGGCGCCTCTATGGCAGCGCCGGCGGGGAAGGGGATGGCCAGGCGCAAGTGCGACCCGCTGGCGGCCAGCTGTGCCGGCGCATCGAGCGGGGCGGGCAGATGCGCGCGCCAGCCATCGAAGCGCGGATCGGCCGCGCCTGTGCCCACCGTCACGCTGGTGTGCAGGGTGGCCTCTTCCGGCACGCAGATCTGCGCCGAACAGGCCAGCCACTGCGCCTTCAGCGCCACCGGCAGGCTGCCCGCCGCGCCCGCCGGCAGGGTGAAGGGCACCAGCACCGCATAATCGCGCTGGTAGACATGGTTCATCAGCCCGCCCACCAGCAGCGTTTCCGGCACGGTATAGAGCGGGGCGGCCACGCGGGCGCCTGCGGGCAGTGCCCATTCCAGCCGCATGGCAAAGCCGGCATCGCCCGGGTTCTGCCAATAGCCGTGCCAGCCGGCCGCCGGCGCCATGGCGATGGCCAGCAGGATCGTCTCGCCGGGGCGGGCGGGGCGTTCGGCCAGCAGGGTGGCGGTGATGTGGGGCGCGATGGCAGGCGTTATGGCCGGCTGGGCCGGCGGCACATCGGCGCGGGCCGGGGGGCTCAGCGCCATTGCGGCGGCCAGCGCCAGCCACTGCCACAATAGCGCAACAGGGCGCAGATAGCGAAAGGGGCTCGAAAAATCTGTCATCGGGTGTCTCTTGCCGCCGGCCCTGCTGTGGGGCTTGCCTTGGCCAAGGTGCCCCGCCATCACGCCTGTGCCGCCAGTGCGGCCAATTTGCAAGGAATGCCCGCGCCGTGACCCAAGCCCCTGCCCGCCCGCTCTCCCGCTCTTTCGCGCATCGCCGCTGGCTGGCGGGGTTGATGGCGGGGGTGGGCCTGCTGGCGGGGGGCGCGTTGCAGGCAAAGCCGGTGGCGCATCATGCCGCCCATCCGGTGGCAGCGGCGGCGCCTGCGCCCGCCACGCCGCCCAAACTGCTGGTGGCGATCGCGGTGGATCAGTTCTCGGCCGATCTCTTCGCCCAGTATCGCCAGCACTACAGCGCCGGCATGGCGCGCCTGCTCACCGGCGCAGTCTTTCCCAGCGGTTTCCAGAGCCATGCCGCCACCGAGACCTGCCCGGGCCATTCCACCCTGCTGACCGGCGTGCACCCCGCGCGCAGCGGCATCATCGCCAACAACTGGTATGACACCGCCGCCGCCCGCCCCGACAAGCGCATCTATTGCGCCGAGGACGACCACCACCCCGATAGCGACTCGAAGAACCCCATCGTCTCGGCCGTGCATCTGAAAGTGCCGACGCTGGGTGAGATGATGAAGGCGCGCTGGCCCGAAAGCCGCAATGTCGCCGTTTCGGTGAAGGACCGGGCGGTGATGATGATGGGCGGCCACCAGACCGATGCCGCCTACTGGCTGGTGGCGCGCGGCTTTGAAACCTATCACAACCAGCCGATCGGCAATGAGGCGCTGGATGAGAACGCCAGCATCCTCGCCCTGCTGAACAAGGGCGCGCCCGCCTTCACGCCGCCGGCCTGGTGCGCCCCGCGTGATCGCGCCATCACCACCCGCAACGGCGCCGGCGTGGTGCCAAGCCCTGCCGCGCTGGCCGATGGGCCGACGGTGGTGGGCAAGGGCCGCTTTGCCCTGGATGCCGGCGATGCCGATGGCTTCAAGGTGTCGCCCCGGGCCGATGCGGCCACGCTGGATCTGGCGCTGCGGCTGGTGCGCGCGATGAAGCTGGGCAAGGGGGCGGCGCCCGATCTGCTCTCGGTCTCGCTCTCGGCCACCGATTACATCGGCCATGCCTATGGCACCGAGGGGATGGAGATGTGCATCCAGCAGAACCAGCTCGATCTGGCGCTGGGGGCCTTCTTTGCCCAGCTCGATGCGCTGGGCCTCGATTATGCCGTGGTGCTGACGGCCGACCATGGCGGGCTCGACATCCCCGAGCGGCTGGAAGACCAGGCAGATCCGGCCGCCCGCCGCGCGGCCGCCGGCCTGTCCAGCTTTGCCCTCAACGAGGACATTGCCAGGGAGCTGGGCCTGACCGCCTTCCTGCCCCGGCGCGAGGCCGATGGCACGCTGGCGATCGCCCAGCCGGCCTATCCCAAACAGCTCGTCTATGCCGAATCGGCCTTTGGCGACTACTTCATCACCCATGAGCTGAGCGAGGAGCAGCGCCAGAAGGTGCAGGCCCTGCTGGTGGCCAAGCTGAAGGCCAGCCCGCTTGTCGCCCATGTGTGGACGAAGGCCGAGATCGCCAGCTTCCCCATCGCCCATGGCAACCCGCAGGACTGGACGATGGAAGAGCGCGTGCGCGCCAGTTGGGATGCCCAGCGTTCGGGCGATGTGTTCAGCGTGCTGAAGCGCACCGTGGTGCCCATCCCCGAGCCGCGCCCCGGCTACACCGCCACCCATGGCAGCCCGTGGGATTATGACCGGCGCGTGCCGATGCTGTTCTGGCGGCGCGGCTACACCGGCTTTGAACAGCCCCAGCCGGTGGAGACGGTGGACATTGCCCCCAGTCTTGCCGCGCTGGTGGGCCTGGCAGAGCCGGACGGCACGTTTGACGGGCGCTGCCTCGATCTTGATGGCGGCGCGAAGAACACTTGCGAAGGGGCCGCCGCAGTGCCATCGCGGCATTGATGGATAACACGCGCGATCTGGTCATTCTCGGGGGCGGTCTTGTCGGCATGACGCTGGCGCTGGCCGCTGCCCGGCAGGGTATCACTTCCCATGTGGTGGAGCGGGAAGACCCCGCCGATCTCACCGCCGAAGGCGTCGATGGCCGCGCCTCGGCGATATCGAGCGCGAGCTGGAACCTCTTTCGCAACATCGGCCTGGCAGAGGCGCTGACCCCGCTGGGCTGCCCGATCGACGCGATTGCCGTGACCGACCAGCACAAGCCCGGCCGCATCGATTTTCGCCCCGATCCGGGCGCGGAATCGCTGGGCCGCATGTATGCCAACCGCGATATCCGCCTCGCTCTGTTCGAGGCGGCGCGCCACGAGCCGGCCATTGCCTGGCACACCCATGCGCAGGTGACCGGGCGCGAGCGCGGCCCCCATGGCGTTGCCGCCACGCTGGCCGATGGGCAGGTGCTGAAAGGCAGCCTGCTGGTGGGCGCCGAGGGCCGCCGCAGCCCCACCCGCGAGGAAGAGGGCATTGGCCTGGTTGCCTGGGATTACCGCCACCGTGCGATCGTGACGGCGCTGGCCCATGAAAAGCCGCATGACAATGTCGCCTGGGAAATCTTCTATGCTGCCGGGCCCTTTGCCCTGCTGCCGCTGAACGACCTGCCCGAGCCGACCGCGCGCGGCTATCGCCACCGCAGCGCGCTGGTGTGGACGGTGCCGGAAAAGGATGCCGCCGGCGTCACCGCCCTGTCGGATGCCACTTTCCTTGCCGAAGTGGCGCGGCGGATGGAGGGCCTGTTTGGCGGGATCGAGCTGATCGCCCGGCGCATGGCCTATCCGCTGACCTATCAGAACGCCACGCGCATCACCGGCGAGCGGCTGGCGCTGGTGGGCGATGCCGCCCATGGCATGCACCCGATCGCCGGCCAGGGGCTGAACCTGGGCCTGCGCGATGTGGGCGCGCTGGTGGAAGTGCTGGCCGATGGCATGCGGCTGGGGCTGGAGCCGGGCGATGCGCAATTGCTCAAGCGCTATGAGAACTGGCGCGCGCTCGATATTTTCAGCACGATGAGCGTGATGGATGGCATCGTGCGGCTGTTTGGCGTGCCGGGGCGCAAGGCTTCGGCCATTCGCCGGCTGGGCATGGCAGGGGTGCAGCGCATGCCGCTGCTCAAGCGCTTCTTCATGGATGAGGCGCGCGGCCTTTCGGGCCATCTGCCGGCGCTGCTGCGCGCGGCTTGAAGGCTGTTGCTGGCCCGGCCTATTTTGCCGGGCCGGTGGCGGCGGGCGCCGGCGTTCTGGCGGGCAGCGGGGCAGAGCTGGCCGCAGCTGCCGGGGCTGGCGGCGTTGCGGGCGCCTCATCCGGCTCGGCGCCGGCATCGGGCGGGGGCAGGGCCAGCGGGCTGGGCTGCACCACCCGGTTGCCGCTATTGTCGCGCAGGGTGCGCGGCTCCAGCACGGCGGTCGTCTCGATCAGGTCGAGCGCGCGTTCCACCGCGATGTAGCGCCGCGCGCCGGCGATCCAGCCCTGCGCTGCCGCCGCGCTGCCGGGCATGCGCTCCACATCGGCGATGGCATCTTCCACCCGGCCCTCGCGCAGGCACATGCGGGCATGGTCCAGCCGGAAGGCGGGATCGGGCGCGGGCGTGCCGGCTTCGCGGCGCAGCACGAAGAGATTGGCCAGCTCGCGCTGCAGCCGCGTCCACACGCTTTCGTCGGACGGGGGATTGGCCAGGCGCGGGGCCATGGCATCCAGCTGGGCTGCCAGCCGGTCGAGCGTGACGGGCTGGCGGGCGGTGGCGATGATGGTGGCGACCGCTTCCGGCTGGGCGCCGCCGAAACGCAGCTTCAGCTGGTCTTCCAGATAGCCCAGCGTGGCGCCGCGTTCCACCACCCGGCGGGCGGCAAAGGCCACCAGCAGCGCTTCGGCGCGGGCGGCATTGCCTTCGGCCGCCGCCGATTCCAGATCGAGCCGGGCAAGGCGCTGCTCCAGCGCGGACACGCGCCATTCCACCGCCCCTTGCGGGCCCGGCGCGGACGCTGCGGGCAGGGGGGCGGGCGCGGCCAGCGGCGCAGGCGCCACGGCCAGCCGGCCCGGCACCAGCCCCAGCCCCCAGCCCAGCGCCACCACGCCGCCGCTGCCCAGCACAAAGCCCAGCCCGGCCATCACCATCAGCGCGCGCCAGCGCCGGCGGCGCAGCACCTTGCGTGTCTGGTTGGGTAAATCCTCGGCCATGCGCTTGCGTCTATCCCTCTCGCCCTATCCGCGCTGAATAAGAGCGGGATTCTGGCAGGTTTGCAAGGCCAGCGCCAGCAGGGCGGCATCCTCTGCCCGGTGGGCAACGAGAATATCGCGCCAGCCCTCGCCGGCGGCCGTGGCCACGCGGCGGCCGATGGTGGCCAGCACGATCCGCCGGCGGTCAACGCCCAGCCGCGCGCATTCCGCCGCGAAATGGCGGGCCGCGGCAGCCGAATGCAGCGCCACCACCGCGCCCGGCAGCGCCCGCGCCTGCAGCAACAGCGCCACCGGGCCAGCCAGCGGCAGCGCCGCCAGCCGGTAGACCACCTGCTCTGCCAGCGCCACGCCGGGGGGCGGGGTCAGTTCCACCCGCTCTTCCCCGGCCAGGCGCAGCAGGCGGCGATGGGCAGGCGCCAGATGCGCCAGCAGCGCTTGCAGCCCCCCTTCGCCCACCGCCACCACGTCGAGCCCGGCCGCCCGCGCGGCCTCGGCAGTGGCCGCGCCCACGGCATAGGCGGGCTTGCCGGCAAAGGCGGCCAGCTGGGGGCCGGCATGGCGCAGGGCATTGGCGCTGCCCAGCAGCAGCGCATCCACCGCCGCCGGCGCAGGGGCGGCCCAGGCCACACCGGCAACCGCGAACAGCGGCGCTGCCACCACCTCCACCCCGGGCGCCATGGCATGGGCGGCCGCCGCGCTGGCGGCCAGCCCCGGCTCCGGGCGCAGCAGGATCAGCGGCAGGCTCACGCGGGGATCGGGTGCGGGCCG
>DASRYE010000052.1:0-4355 GCA_035653915.1 Novosphingobium sp.
GGCGGGCGCCGGCCTTGCCAGCCAGATCGCCCAGGTGGAGCTGCCGATCGGCGGGCGCCGGGTGGAGCCGGAGGATATCCGCCACCTGCTGCTGGCCGCGCGCGATGTGATCCAGCCCGAGGGGCGCGGCGTGCTGCAGGCGCAGCCGGCGCATTACACGCTGGATGGCGCCCATGGCGTGGCCGATCCGCAAGGGCTGCATGCGCAGAGCCTGGGGGTGGATATCCATGTGCTGATGGCCGATGCCGCCCCTTTGCGCAATCTGACCGAAAGCGTGCAGAATGCCCATCTGCAGGTGGAAGAGGTGGTGGGCAGCCCGGTGGCCGCCGGCATTGCCTGCCTCAGCGAGGAAGAGCGCGAACTGGGCGTGGCGCTGGTGGAATTTGGCGCGGAAGTGACGAGCGTGTCGCTGTTTGCCGGCGGCATGCTGGTGGGGCTGGCCTGCTTGCCGTCGGGTTCGGGCGATATCACCGATGCGATCGCCTCCAGCTTCGGCATCCGCCGCTTCCAGGCCGAACGGCTGAAATGCGTGAACGGTTCGGCGATTGCAACGCCGGCTGATCACCGCGAGATGATCCCCATTGCCGCGCCCGGCGATGAAGCGCCGCCGCCCGCCAGCCTCCATGCCGACGAGCGCGGCCGCATCTCGCGCGCGGATCTGATCGCGGTGATCACCAGCCGGCTGGGGCTGCTGATGGAAGAGATCAACAAGGCGCTCAAAGCCATGGGCTATACCGGCGTGCGCGGCGCTCAGGTGGTGTTCACCGGCGGCGGGGCAGAGCTGGCCGGGCTGGCCGAATTTGCGCAAGGGGCGCTGGGGCGGCCGGTGCGCATTGGCCGGCCGGTGCCGGTGAAGGGCCTGCCCGAGGCGCATACGACTCCGGGTTATTCGGCGCTGGTGGGGCTGGTGTTGCAGGCCGCCGCCCAGCCGCTCGACATTCGCCGGCTGGCGCCCCCGCGGGCGGTGGCGGGCGAACGCGGGCTGCAGGGGCAGGCCAGGCGTATCCTGCGGGCACTGCGTGACTATTTCTGATCTTGTGGGCTTGCCGCGCGGGCAGCTCGCGGAAGGTCTGTGGACAAATGGCAAAAGCGCTTTGATTAGCCGATTCGAAGCGTGCATTTTAAGAGTGAGGCGGCCCGCGTCCAAAGCGGCAAGCCAGAGGAGAAGCGCATGAGCATCAATATCGGTCCCCCGGCTGTCGAGGAGCTGCGTCCGCGCATCACCGTGATCGGGGTGGGCGGAGCTGGTGGCAACGCCATTGCCAACATGATCCGCGCCGAGATCGAGGGTGTCGATTTCATCGTCGCCAACACCGATGCCCAGGCGCTCAATTCCTCCATCGCCTCCACCCGCATCCAGCTGGGGCCGCACATCACCCAGGGGCTGGGCGCCGGATCGCGCCCCGAAGTGGGCCGCGCCGCTGCCGAGGAAACCATCGCCGAGATCGAGGCGATGCTGGATGGCGTGCACATGTGCTTCATCGCGGCCGGCATGGGCGGCGGCACCGGCACCGGCGCTGCCCCGGTGATCGCCAAGATGGCGCGCGATCGCGGCGTGTTGACGGTGGGCGTGGTGACCAAGCCGTTCCTCTTCGAGGGCACCCGCCGCATGCGCAGCGCCGAGGCCGGCATTGCCGAGCTGCAAAAGCATGTGGACACGCTGATCGTCATTCCCAACCAGAATCTCTTCCTGGTGGCAAAGGCGGAAACCACTTTCAAGGAAGCCTTCCTGCTGGCCGATGAAGTGCTGCAGCAGGGCGTGCGCTCGATCACCGACCTGATGGTGATGCCCGGCCTCATCAACCTCGACTTTGCCGACGTGCGCTCGGTGATGGCCGAGATGGGCAAGGCGATGATGGGCACCGGCGAGGGCGAGGGCCAGAACCGCGCCCGCGATGCCGCCGAAAAGGCGATCGCCAACCCGCTGCTCGATGGCGTGTCGATGCAGGGCGCCAAGGGGGTCATCATTTCCATCATCGGCGGCGAGGACATGCGCCTGATGGAAGTGGACGAGGCCGCCAACCACATCCGCGAGCTGGTGGACCCCAACGCCAACATCATCTGGGGCAGCGCCTTCAACCCGGATCTGGAAGGGCGCATCCGCGTGTCGGTGGTGGCCACCGGCATCGAGCAGGTCGCCAGCTCTGCCGAGGATACCGCCCGCCCGTTCAACATGGGCGCTGCCCGGGGCCCCGCGCGCCCGGCGGCGGCCCCCGCATCGGGCCCGGCAACGCCCGCGCCCGGCTATGCCGCGCCGGCCCCGGGCTTTGCCCCGCAGGCCCCCGGCTATGCCGCGCCTTCGGTGCCCGAAACGCTGGCCACGCCGGCGCCTTCCATCCTGCCGCCGGCAGCGCCCATCGCGGCTGCCCCCGGGCATGATGAGGAGGATCCGTTCCCCTCGCCGGCCGCCTTTGCCGCCCGCGCGCAGGCCGCCGCATACGCGCCGCAGCCAGCGCCGGTGCCGCGCCCCTATCTGGGCGAGCAGGCCGAACCCTTCCCCGCGCCGCCCCAGCAGGGCGGGCCGCAGGTGAGCTATGGTTTCACGCCGCCGCCGGCCTATGGCGCGCCGCCGGCCGAGCCGCTGGATCTGGGCGCGGGCCATGAAGTGCCGGGGCAGGGCCCGGCCGATCGCGCCGCGCAGGACGAGCTGCTGCTCGATGTCAGCCGGCTGATCGAGGAAGATGGCCATGTGCCTTCGGCGCATGGCGCAGCGCCGGGCCAGGGCCGCACCCGCGGCCTTGCCAGCTTCACCCAGAACGATGGGGCGCAGGGCGGCTATGGCGCCGATCCGCGCGGGGGCATGGGCGCAGCGCCGGTGCCGCCGGTGGCCGGCCAGGGCGCCGCGCCGGCGGGCGGTTCGGGCGGCACGCTGTTCGAGCGGATGGCCAATCTCACCCATCGCCGCCGCGCCGCCGAAGTGGACGAGCCGGAGAGCGAGGATGGCCCGTCGATCAACATTCCGCGTTTTCTCGGGCGCCAGAACAACCAGTAAACGGCGCGAGACAACAGCCTGACGCCGGGCGAGGACGAAAGCGGATCATGGTTGCGAGGTGGATTTGGAACAGGCCGGCGGCGCATCCGGCGGCCTGGGCCGCAGGGGCGGCGGCAGGGGCGCTGGGCGGGCTGATGATGGCCGGCCCGGCCGCTCTGGCGCAGGGCTTGCCGGCTGGCGTGCAGGGCGGCGCGGCGGCGCAGGGCGGCGGGTCCTATGCCGTGGTGCAGCCGCTGCCGGTGGCGGCCGATCCTGGCCATGCGCTGGATGCGGCGCTCTCGCGGCTGGCGCGCAATCCGCTTGATCCGGGCGCGCTGGTGGCGGCGGGCGATGCCGCCCTTGCCATGGGCGACAGCGATGCGGCTATCGGCTTTTACACAAGGGCAGAACGCGTGGCGCCGGGCAATGCCCATGCGCGGGCGGGGCTGGCAGGCGCACGCCTGCGCGCCGGCGAGCCGCTGGAAGCGGTGGACCTGTTCGACCGCGCGGCGCGCGATGGCGCGCTGAGCGGCGACCAGATCGCCGATCGCGGCCTTGCCTATGACATGCTGGGCGACAATGGCAGCGCCCAGCGCTTCTACCGCGAGGCGCTGGCCAATGGTGCGGGCGACGAGGCGGTACGCCGGCTGGCGCTGAGCCAGGCGATGGCGGGCGATGCGCGCGCGGTGGAGATCACCCTGGCGCCGCTGCTGCAGCGGCAGGACCGCGCGGCGTGGCGCACCAAGGCCTTTGCCTTTGCCATTCTCGGCCGCGAGGAAGAGGCGGTGGCCGTGGCGCGCTCCACCATGCCCACCCAGCTGGCCGAGGCGATTGCCCCCTATCTGCGCTTCATGCGGCGGTTGACCCCGGCCCAGCAGGCCGCGGCGGCCAATCTGGGGCGGTTTCCGCGCGCCTCGGATATCGGCCAGGATGATCCGAAGATTGCCGCCTGGGCCGCTGCCCATGGCGTGAAGCGGCTGGCCCTGGCCGAGGCCAGCCCGGCCGCCGGCCCGCCCCGGCCCGAAGCCCCCGCGCCCGACAAGGCGCGAAAGCCGCGCCGCCCCCGGCCGGCCACGCTGCCCGAGGATGCCGATAGCGCCCCGGGCGAGCCCACCCCCTCGCGCGAGGAGCCGGCGTTGCCGCCGGCCGGCGCCGCTGCGGCGGCAACGCCCGCGCCGCAGCCCGCCTATCCGCCCGCGCCCGCTTTCAGCCTGGCCCCGGCCGCGCCGCGCGCGCCGGCCCAGCCCACCGTGGCCCTGCCGCCCCCGGCCGCCCCGGCGCCCGCGCAACCGGCTGCAGCCGGGGCGCGGCAGGCCACGGCCTTCCCGATTGTGCAGCGCCGGCCCCAGGCAGCGCCGGCTTCGGCGCCGGTTTCAGCGCCGGC
>DASRYE010000053.1:0-6515 GCA_035653915.1 Novosphingobium sp.
ATCCAGCCTGACCAGCCGCAAAACCAGCCCATCGCGCGTTTCGATCAGGTAGGTGCCGCCCCGGTGAGAGGCGGTTGCGACCGACACCCGGTTGCGGCCAGATGGCATGCCCCAATGGGTGGCATACGCCTCGTAATAGGCGCGCTTCAATTGCCGGCTGTCCCATTGCCACCAGGCCAGGGCAGCGCCTGCCGCCAGCGCGCCGGCGCACAGCCCCCCGATCAGCCGCTGGCGCTGCAGCCGGCGATGCCGCTCGCGGCGCGCCAGCTGGTCGAACGACACCCCCAGCAGCCCGGCCGCCGTGCGCAGCAAGGCCCGGCGCAAGGTGGCGCGGCGGGGCTCGTCGGCACGCGGGCGCACGTCTGCGGCGATCGGTTCGGCCTCTTCCCAAACGGTTTCGCAAAGCCCCCCTTCCCTTTCACGGGTGATCGCCCGGCGCAGCAGGGCCTCGGGGAAAGCCTGGTCCGGCTCGCCCTCGGCCAGCAGGGCGAAGATCCGTTCGCGGCCAGCCGTCTCGCGATAATGGTGGATTGCGCTGGCAATCCAGCGCGAGGCCGGCGTGGCGGTGGAACACACCACCACCAGCGCATCGCAATGGGCCAGAATGGCGCATGCCGCCTCCGACAGATCGCCCTGCGCGCTGGCAAACAGCTGCACAATCGGCGCCACCCGTTGCGCCACCCCGGCCCGCATCAGCGCATGGGGGGTGCGAAAACGGCGCAGCCGGGCCGTCAGCCAGCCCGACCACCGGCGATCCACCGGCGTGTCGCAGGCGATGAGAACAGCGCGATAAGGGGCGGCGGGGCGGGCCATGCGCGTCACTGTCCTGCCCTGGGGGCCGGGATCCGGTGTCCGGCGGCATCGAAATAGGTTGCCGCCGTCTGGTGGCCGCTTGGGTCATATGTGAAGGTCGCGCGGGCAAAGCGCTCCTGGCCGGCGGCCGGCATGAAGGGCCGGTCGGCGGCATCGAGGTTGAGCCACCCGGTTTCCTGCCGCCATGCGTTGCGCTGCTGGATGATGTGGGCGGGGCCCTGCCCGTTCATGCTCAACATGAGGTGGCCGGCCAGATCGAGATAGCGCACCTCGTTCTGCCAGTTATACGCATCATAACCGAACCGCACGACAAAGGCGCCGACAGCCTGCAACCGGGCCGGCTGGCCATCTGTATCCAGGCCGCGGATCTCCACCGCATTGCCGCGGGCATCGTATTTTTGCCGCAGCGCCCAATAGCCCTCCGGCCGATCGACCGCGCGCTGGCCTTGCAGGCCAACGAACTGGCGCGACACCATATGGCCCAGGGCATCGTAGCTTTCATCGAAACCGGCGGTGCCTGTGACCCGGTTGACCGCCGCGCGCCCGTCGATATCGACGAAACGGCGGCGGATCGGGTGGCCGGCATCGTCAAGATCGATGAGGACACCGGCATAGCCCGCCGCAATCCGCGCCAGATGGCCCGCCTCGTCCAGATAGAAGGCCGAGATCATGCGGTCGTGGCTGTCATAGGCCCAGCGCACCATCGCCGCCCCCAGCTCGTCGCGCATGGGGCCGCCGCGCCCATCGCCGCAACGCCGCAGCACATCATTGCCGCGCGGATCCGTCTCGATGGTCAGGCTGGCGCAATGCGGGCTCTTGCCGGCCACCGGCTCGTCCCGCAGGCCCAGAAACGTCTCCGTCCGGCTGTGGGCGGCATCATTGTAGCTGATCTCGACGGCGGCCGAGCCCGACTGGGTGGACAGCACCGGGCGCTGGTCCTTGTCGTAGTAACGATAGGCGATGGGGCGCCCGCGCTCGTCATATTCGGTTTCCACAAAAGACGTGCCCGTGCTGCTGTTGAGCGCGGCATTGCCCTGTTCATCCACATAGGAGACACCCGTCAGCCGCCCCTGATCGTCGAAATGGGTGATGATCCCGGCCACGCCTTCGGGCCCTGCGAAAGGCTTGCCATCGGGGCCCAGAAAATGCACTTCTGCCAGATAGTTGCGATCGTCATAAACCATCGCGTAGAGGGCATTGCCGTTGGCATCGGCAACCGGCTGGCCATCCTGGCCGAACCGCCGGATCGCCACCGCATTGCCGCGCTCGTCATAGGCAAAGCGGGTGCGTGCATAGCCCAGCCGGGCATTGGCGGCCGGCCGGCCCTGCCCATCCTGATAGGCCAGTTCGACGAGGTTGCCCTTGTCGTCATACTCGGCATGTTCGCGCACATAGCCCGCCACGCCGGCCACCGGCTGGCCGGCGGCATCGAGGAACACTGCATCGGTGCGGTTGCCGCGCGCGTCATAGGCGTAGGACTGGCCGGCCGCGCCTGTGGCGGTGATCATCGGCCGGTCTTGCCGGTCGTGCCAGAAGGCGGCGGCGATGCGGCCCTGCCCATCGAAGCGGTAACGCTCGACAAAGGCGCCCGAGATGGCGTTGCGCACAGGTTCCGCCCCGGTGCCGAAATAGCGCTGGACCACGCGCAGCCCATGCCCGTCCAGCTCCAGCCGGACAGAGGCCGCGCCGCTGGCCTTGTCGATGGCCGGGCGGCCCGCGCCATCGGTATAGCGTTCGGCCACGACATTGCCCGCCCTGTCGAACTGGCGCACCAGCCGGGCATAGCCATTGTCGCCCGGCACCGGATGGCCGGCAGCATCCAGCCAGTCGGTCTCCTCGCCGAGGCCAGCCGCGTTCACATGGAAACGCAGCTGCGCGGCCCTGTCGAGCGATGCCTCGCCGCCAGCGGCAGACAGGATCGTGCGCCGCAAGACCAGATAGCCCCGGCCATCATAGGCATAGGCATAGCCCACCGAGCCATCCTCCTGCGCCGCCTGCGCCCCGATGGCATTGCGAAACAGGCGCTGGGTCAATTGCCCGCCGGCGTTGAAGCTCAGCCGGTATTGGGCGATGGTTGAAGGGAAATAGGGCATCGTGTTGGCGGTGGGCACCGCCGGTTCGCCCAATGCCCCGCCGCTCAGCCCGCCGCCCGATCGCACCAGGCTGACAAGGGCCGAACCATCCGGCTGCCAGGCATAGATTTCGGTATGATCGCGCTTGCCGGTGGCCGACAGCAGCTCGACCGCGGTGACGCGATGATCGGTGCGGGTCAGCCAGATCTGGGCGGTACCCTTGGCAAAGAGGCCCGAGGGATCATCGACCGCCATCGGCAGGCCCGCGCCATTGACCGCCTTGGCCCCCACCACCTCGCCGCCCTGATAGGCCAGCGCGATGCTGAAGGTGCGGCGCGATGCCTGTTCGGCAGTGATCTCGCCAAGGCCCACAGGCACCCCCCACTGCGCGGTGACATCGGTGAAATAGCGGTATTTGATCCGATGCTGATCCCAATAATAAAGGCCCTGCAAGGCCAGCAGCCCGCCTGCCGCCGCCATGGCCCCACGCATCAGGCGCCGGCGGGAGAGGCGCCGCCGGTCGTCGAAATGGGCAAGCGCGGCCGGCGCCTGCCGCAAAAGGATCGCGGCGATGGCCAGGAGGGCGGCATGGGCCGCAGCGCCATTCCTGTCGGTGATGTGCCGCACATCGACCATATGCGGGCCATCTGCCGGCTGCCCCCCGCCCCGGCTGGCCTGCGCCCGGCTGGCCTGCGTCCGGCTGGCCTGCGCGGCCTGCCACAGGGGCCACAGATTGGCGGGAATGGCCTCCTGCGCCTCGCCATCGATGAGCAGGACGAGGATGTGCCCCGCCCGGCCCAGCGCCACGAAGCTGTCGATCTCCTTGCTTACCCAGACCGATGCCGGCGTGGCGCGCGAGCAGATGACGATCAGGTGCCGGCTGGAGGCCAGCGCCGCATCGATCTGGTGCGACAGATCCGAACTGGCGGGAATTTCATCGTCATCGCGGAACAGATAGCCCACCCGCTGCGGCGCCCCGGCCACAATAAGCGGGCGCGGCGTGCGATAGACTTCCAGCCGCTCCACCAGCCATCGCGCCCATTGCCGGTCTGGCAGGAGATGGCGATAGCTGACAAAAGCGCTGTAGCGGAAATCATGGCCTTCAGGCTCGCTCATGCCGGCTCCTGACACGCAAGGCGGTTTCACGCGAGCATGCTATCAATCCATGTCAAAGCAAAGTATATCTGCGTATATCACGCATCACGGCAGCGGCATGGGCCTTGCGGCATAGGCAAAGCGCCAGTCGAGCAGGTCCTTGTCGAGGATATCCTGCGTATCGAGCGTGAGTTCGAGCAGGTCTTCGAAGAGCGGCGGAGCAGGCGCCTGGCGGGCCGCCTCCCCGGATCCGGCGCGGCGCACCAGATCATCCGCCCGCATCTTCAGCCGCGCCAGCACGGCGGCGGTCTCCTCCGATCTTTTGGCGAAACGCTCGTAATCGCCATGATAGCGGATAGAGGCCATGGCCGCGGCAAAGGCCGGGCCGATGCTGCCGAAGAAAGCGGCGGCATAGCCCCAATGATGCAGCCATTCGCGGTCGCCATCGCTCTCGCACCGGGCCGCCCATGCGTGCATCGCCCCGGCCAGGCCCGGGCTGTTCAGGGGGCGCTGCAGCACGGCCTGCACGGCTTCGGGCGTGCAATCGCCCGCCATCCACGGATGCCCCGCCACCAGCCACATCAGCAGAAACAGCAGCGAGACGACCACCCCCAGCAGAACGCCCCCCAGGCCCACCATGTCCAGCCGCTCATGCAGCTTTTCCAGCCGGGCCCCGTTGCCATGGTGGTATTGGCGCTGATCCTCGATGACGTGGCCCAGCGCCCGCGCCACCAGCCCGATCCGCGCCGGCGTGAAGGCGCCCTGCGGCATCGGCGGGCAGGCGGCAATGGCGTTGACCAGCCATGGCGTCCACACCGGGCGGGGCGTTTCATGTCCGCCATCGGGCGGGGCGGCCGCCTCGGCGGGGCGGCGCCCGGCAAAGCCGATCCAGCTCAGCAGGCGGACACTGCGCAGGCTTTCCGATACCAGCCGCGCATCCAGCCAGCGCTGATGCGTGTTGTGCCCCCTGATGCGCATCAGCCCGCGCGGCGCCATGCGCGCCCACAGATAGACCGCCAGCCCGATCGCCCCCAGCTCCAGCGCCACGAACCCCGGCTTGCCATCATGCCAGACCAGCCACCCCCCGGCCAGCACCACCGCCAGCGCCGCCAGCAGGAAAATGGCGATATAGCCCGAGCGATAGTGGTGCCCCAGCCGGCTGGCCACCGCATCGGCATGGCGCATGAAAGGCGCCAGCGGGGCATCTGCCGCCGTTGCCCCGGCGATGGCCGGGCGCAGATCGGGCGCGCCCGCCTGAGGCGCGCCGCCCAGCTTGGTGGTCCACCAGAAGGGGATTTCCAGCACGCAGAAGCGCCACCGCCGCTGGCGCCCGGCCGCATCGGGCACCCGCCGCGCCCGCACGAAGGGCCATTTATACAGCGCCCTGTCGGCCAGCAGCGCCCACATCATCATCGCATAGGGCCAGGCATTGCTGCCGGTGATCTCGCTGCCATCCGCCTTGCGCCAGAGCGGGCGGCGCTCGGCCTCCAGGAAGGTGCGGATGGCCGCGGCGCGGGCCCGGTCCGCCCCCGGCAGCACGTTGCTCACCGCCATGCGGATGGCCGCCCCACCGCCGGGCAGCGATGCTTCCAGCGGCTGGCCGATGGGGAATTGATGCGGGCTTTCCGGATCTGCCACAAAGCTGCGCAGATCGCCCGTTTCGGGGTGCAGCCACAGGATCGGCACGCCTGCGCGGCGCGCCTCGGCCACCACTTCGGCGGTGCCGCCGCGCCCCTCGGGCGGGGTGCCACGCCACAGGGCGATCACCAGATCCGCCTGCCGCACCAGCATCTGCCCCAGCGTGACATACCGCCGCGCGCGCCAGTATTCGTGGGTGCGGTCATCGTCGGCATGGCCGTGCCAGGCCCAATCGGCCAGTTCCAGCACCGGCGTTTCGGCATCGAGCAGATCGTCCAGCGCCTGCGCGCCTGCGGCCGGATCCCGGAAGGTTTGCAGGAAGGCCGCGCGGCCAAAGGGCAGGATCGCCTCGGCCCGCCATGGCGCGGTGGCTTTGGCCGCGCGCATGGCGATCTGGTCTGCCCCCTCGGCCATGCCGGAAACCAGCCGCAGCCGCAGCGCGCGCTGGGCATCCAGCGGGCTGGCCATGCGGGCCTGCTCCAGCGCGGCGGCCACATCGGCCAGGATCGCGGCAATACTCACTTCCAGCGGCCCGGCCCGTTCGGGTGCCAGCTGGCGGTGCCCGGTGATCGCCACGGTGAAGCCAAGATCGGGCAGCACAGGCCCGCTCATGCCCGCACGCCCGGTGCCCACCGCCACTTTGCCCCGTTATTCATGCAGATATCCGCCACAGAATCCCCCCTCGGACCGCCCGGCAAGGTGCCTCACCGGGCGGCAGGGTCAATCCATTTTTGCCCGTTTTTACGCCGCGCGCCAGCCGCAGGCTGGACGGCGCCTGCCTGCCGCGCTAGCGCGTTGCGCGCATTCACGAAGGACGCACAGCCATGAATACCACAGAACTCGCCGAAGCCGTTGCCGCCAGCGAAGGCCTGACCAAGGCCGATGCCCGCAAGCTGG
>DASRYE010000054.1:0-12321 GCA_035653915.1 Novosphingobium sp.
GCCCATCGCCGGCGGCGCCTTGCGCTCCAGGCTCAGCCGGTCGATCACCGCCACCACCCGTTCGGCATCCAGATGGTGCCTTTCCATCCGGCTGGCAAGATAGAAGGCAGCCTCTTCGGCCAAAGGCAGGCTGCGCGCCTCGGCATGGGCGAGGATCAGCTCGGCCAGCATGGTATCGTCGGGCTCGCCAATTTTGAGGATCAGCGCCGCGCCCAGCCGCGAGCCGAGATCGGGCAGGCGCACCGGCCAGCAGCCGCCCAGCAGCCGCACGCCCTCCGGCGCCGGGCCCTGCTGCAGCGCCGCCGTCAACAGCAGCGGCGTGCCCGAGGCCTGCGCCCGGTTCCAGCGGTGGAACAGCGCATCCTCGTCCATCGACGGGGCATCATCCACTGCCTCGCCCAGCCCTTGCGCGGCAAACCAGCCGGCCAGCAGGCTTTTGCCCGATCGCGCCGGGCCGAACAGGATGGCGGTGTGAAACGGCCAGTTGCCCGGCGCCTGCAGCGCGGCCAGCGCCGCCTCATTGGCCGGCCCGATAACGATGCGCCCGGCCCGGCCCGCCGGTTCGAGCGGCAGTGCGAATTGCTTCTTGATCATGAGTCTGTGTCCTAGCGCCTGATCCGCAGGGCCGCGCCCGATCCGCTCACCTGCCAGCCATGGGCCTTGAGCGCTGCGGCAAAATCGGCCGGGTTGCCGCCATAATTCACCCGCATCACCGAACTGCCGCCCAGCGCGATGCTGGCGATGCTGGCCGATTGCACGCCGCCAATGGCGCGCACGGCCGCCAGCGCCCCATCCACCGAGCGGGCATCGGGCGTGGGAAACTGCAACACCACGCCCACCGCGGCTGCCGATGGCCGCGCCTCGGGCCGGGCTTCCGGCGGGGGGGCGGATGGCACGGCAGCGCCGGTCAGCGGATCGAAGGCGGCGGCGGCCTGGGCGGCAGCGGCAGCCGCCTGCGCCTCGGCCGCGCGGCCCATGGCGATCAACCGGGCAAGGCCGGGGTCGATCTGCGGATGCTCCAGGCTCAGCGTCGGGTCGGGGCGCAGCTGGCCACGGTTCAGCGCGTCGGTATAGATCTGGTCGCAGCGCTGCACGGCCTGGGCCAGCATCGCCGGCACGCCGGCCTCGTCGGGCGCGGTGAGGGTGAAGCTGCCGAGCGCCTGATTATCCGGCCCGAACCGCGCGGTGAAGCTGGCGTTGACCGGGCCACCGGGCCATTGCCGCTCCAGCCGGGCCTCGGCCAGCAGCACGTCCGACGCGCCGAACTGATCGAGGATATCGCGCCACCACAGGCGGCTGCGGCGCGAGGGCTGGCCGGCATTGAGCAGCAGCGAATCGCCCCCGCCGCCATTGGGCCGCACATAATCGATAGCGCTGGCCCCGGTGCGGAACTGCGCCCAGGCGCGCTGCCAGGGCCCGCGCACTTCATACACCTGCGCCACCCCGCCCGAATAGAGCACCGGCACCAGCAGCATCGGCGCCGAGCGGCGCACCGCGGCGCCATTGTCCGACAGATAGGCCCCCGCCCGCCCGCGATCAAACACGATGCCCAGCCGGGCGTGATAGCGATGCGGGCCGATCTGCTCCTGCTCCACCACCACCGAAGAAACCAGGCTTTCCAAGGCGCTGCCGCCCATGGCGGGGCCGTGCACCTGCGCCCAGGCCTTCTCATAGGCCTGGTGCCAGCCAGCGTCGCGCGCTTCGGTGCCGGTCTTGCCGGTGGCCTCCACTTCCACGCCGTTCACCTCGATGTCGCCGGTGGCCACCACCGGGGCAATGCCGCGCTCGCCCTCGATCTGGGCGATGAGGCGCGCCGGGCCGACCAGCGCAATGCCGCCCGCCAGCGCCAGCGCAGCCAGCCCCGCCCCTGCCAGCCAGCGGCGGGAACGGAGCGCAAAGGCCTGATGAAACAGGGCGGTGCGCGGGGCTGAAGAGGCGTTCAACTGGGTCATGGTCAAATTTCGCCGGCCTTTTGCCCAAGCCGGCATGGAAATCCAAGCAGGAAAGCGCTAGGCGCGCCAAAAGCCATACAGAAAGCGCCATGTCCGAGAAGAACGAAACCCCCGCCTCCTACACCTACGAGCATTCCGGCGTGTCGATCGCGGCCGGCAATGCGCTGGTGAAAGCCATCGGCCCCCTTGCCAAAAGCACCGCGCGCCCCGGCGCCGATGCCGAACTGGGCGGTTTTGGCGGCTTTTTCGACCTGAAAGCAGCCGGCTACAAGGATCCGCTGCTGGTGGCCGGCAATGATGGCGTGGGCACCAAGGTGAAGCTGGCGATCGACCACGACCGGCACGATCGCATCGGCATCGACCTTGTCGCCATGTGCGTCAACGACCTCATCGTGCAGGGCGCGGAACCGCTGTTTTTCCTCGATTACTTTGCCACCGGCAAGCTGGAGAACGGCGTTGCCGCGCGAGTCGTGGCGGGCATTGCCGAGGGCTGCCGGATGGCCGGCTGCGCGCTGATCGGCGGCGAGACGGCGGAAATGCCGGGCATGTATGCGCCGGGCGACTATGATCTGGCCGGCTTCTGCGTGGGCGCGGTGGAACGCGGCGAGCAGCTGACCGGCGACAAGGTGGCAGAGGGCGATGTGCTGCTGGGCCTGGCGTCCTCGGGCGTCCATTCCAACGGCTATTCGCTGGTGCGCCGCCTCGCGGCCGACAAGGGCTGGAAGCTCGACCGCCCGGCCCTGTTCGACAATGAGCGCCTGCTGATCGACTATCTGATCGAGCCGACGCGCATTTATGTTAAAACGCTGCTGCCCTTCATCCGCGCCGGGCGCATCCATGCGCTGGCCCATATCACCGGCGGCGGCCTGCTCGAAAACGTGCCGCGCGTGCTGCCCGAGGGCCTGCACGCCCATATCGACGCCGATGGCTGGCAGCAGAGCCGGCTGATGGCCTTCCTGCAGGCGCAGGGCAATATCGAGCCGGGCGAGATGGCCCGCACCTTCAATTGCGGCATCGGCATGGTGCTGGCCGTGGCGGCCGAGGAAGCCGAGGCGCTGGCCGCAGATCTGGCCGCCGCCGGCGAGCAGGTGCACCGCATTGGCACCATCCGCGCCGGCACGCGCGGCTGCACCGTTGCCGGCAGCGCCGAGACCTGGAGCGCGCGCGAAAGCTGGGAAGCCACCCATAATGCCTAAGGCGAAGGTTGCGGTGCTGATCTCGGGCAGCGGCACCAATATGGCGGCACTGCTCTATGCCAGCCGCGCCGCCGATTGCCCCTTCGAGATCGTGCTGGTGGCCAGCAACAACCCGGAGGCCGGCGGCCTGAAACTGGCCGCGGCCGAAGGCGTGGCCACCTTCGCCCTGCCCCACAAGGGCATGACGCGCGCCGATCACGACGGCGCGATGGATGCCGCCATCCGCGCCGCCGGCGCCGAATATGTGGCGCTGGCCGGCTATATGCGCATTCTCACGCCGGGCTTTGTGGAAAGCTGGGCGGGGCGCATGGTCAACATCCACCCCAGCCTGCTGCCGCGCTACAAGGGCCTGCACACCCACAGCCGCGCCATCGAGGCGGGCGACAGCCATGGCGGCGTCACCGTCCACCTCGTCACGCCCGAGCTGGATGACGGGCCGATCCTGGGCCAGACGCCGGTGGCGATCCTGCCCGATGACACGGCCGAAACGCTGGCCGCCCGCGTGCTGTTTGCCGAACACCAGCTCTATGCGCCCTGCCTGGCGCGGCTGGTGCGCGAGGCTGGCCGGGGCTGAAGCGAGAGGGCCCAGGCCCTCGCCCCTTCTCCCGCCCGCAAAACAAAACCGCCGGAGGATCGCTCCCCCGGCGGTTTTCATTTGCCATCGTGGCAGGATCAGCCGACGATTTCTTCCGGCTTGAAGAAGAAGGCGATCTCGATCGCCGCGTTCTCTTCGCTGTCCGAACCGTGGACCGAATTGGCCTCGATCGATTCGGCGAACAGCTTACGGATGGTACCTTCCTCGGCGTTGGCAGGGTTGGTGGCGCCCATGATGTCGCGGTTGCGCTTCACGGCGTCTTCGCCTTCCAGCACCTGCACCACCACCGGGCCCGAGGTCATGAAGGCGACCAGGTCGTTGAAGAAGGGGCGCTCGGCGTGCACGCCATAGAAGCCCTCGGCCTGTTCCTTGCTGAGGTGGATGCGCTTGGAAGCAACCACGCGCAGGCCCGCTTCTTCCAGCTTGGCGGTCACCGCGCCGGTGAGGTTGCGGCGGGTGGCGTCGGGCTTGATGATCGAGAAGGTGCGGGTAACCGCCATGGGGTATTCCTCTGCAAAAAGGGGGTTGCGTATGGGCGCGCGCCCTAGCGGGGAAATCGGCCAGCGGCAAGGGCGGGAAAGGTCGTATCCGGCCCCAGGCCCGGCTTATCCCTTCTTCACCCAGCCGGCGCCCTGCTGCTGCCAGAAATGCAGATCCACCCCGCTGCGCGCCTTCATCATGCGCCACACATCGCGCGCGGCCCCGCGCTGCTCCTCGCCAAAAAGCAGCAGCACGCGGGCAGTGCCGGCGGGCGGCTCGCGCCACTGGCCATCGGCATAGGCAACCAGGCCCGCGCCATTGGCCGCCGGCCCCTCGGGCAGATCGGGCGCCAGCAGCACCGGCTGGCGGGCATCGGCCGGCCCACCGGCCAGGCCGTTGGCGATGAAGCTTTCCGGCCGGCGCCCCCACAGCGCCTGCGACAGCGCCTCGGCCCGGGCGCCATCGCCTGCCACCACCAGCAGCCGCTCGCCCGTGCCCAGCGCCTTTTCGGCCAGCAGCGGCAGGGCGGTTTCGGGCCGCCCCTGCTCCAGCAGATAGAAATCCACCCGCACGGGCCCTGCCCTGCCTCAGCCTTCGGCCGTGTCGCGGATGAAACGGTCGAGCAGGCGCACGCCATAGCCGGTGGCGCCCTTGGCCCAGGTGGCGCCGGGCTTGTCGGCCCACACCATGCCGGCGATATCGAGATGCGCCCAGGCCACGCCATCCTCGATGAAGCGGGCCAGGAACTGCGCCGCGGTGATCGAGCCGCCAAAGCGCCCGCCCACATTCTTCATGTCGGCAATCGGGCTGTCGATCATCTTGTCATAGGCCTTGCCCATCGGCAGGCGCCACAATTCCTCGCCAACGCCGGCGCCGGCGGCAACAAGCTGCGCGGCGATCTCGTCGTTGGTGGAGAAGATGCCGGCATATTCATGGGCCAGCGTGGCGATGATGGCGCCGGTCAACGTGGCGAGATCCACCACGGCCTTGGGCTTGTATTCGCGCTGCACGAAGGTCAGCGCGTCGCACAGCACCAGGCGGCCTTCGGCATCGGTGTTGATCACCTCGATGGTCTGGCCGTTCATGCTGGTGACGACATCGCCCGGACGCTGGGCATTGCCATCGGGCATGTTTTCCACCAGCCCGCAGATGCCCACCACATTGGCCCTGGCGCCGCGCAGGGCCAATGTGAGCATGGCGCCCGCCACAGCGCCGGCGCCGCCCATGTCCCACTTCATGTCTTCCATGCCGCCGGCCGGCTTCAGGCTGATGCCGCCAGTGTCGAAAGTGACACCCTTGCCGACGAGGGCCACCGGCGGCTCGCCCGCCGGCCCGCCGTTCCACTGGATGACCAGCAGCCGCGGCGGCTTCACCGAGCCCTGCGCCACGCCCAGCAGCGCGCCCATGCCCAGCGCCTTCATGTCGGCCTCGTCCAGCACGCGCAGGGCAAGGCCGGTGCCGGCATAGCGCGCCTCGGCCCGGGCCACGAAGCTTTCGGGGTAGAGCACATTGGCGGGCTCCGTCACCAGCGTGCGGGTGAATTCCACGCCCTCGGCCACGGCCACCGCCGCTGCCCAGGCGCTCTCGGCCCCCTCGGGCGCGCCCACTACCTCGATCCGGGCGAGCGAGGGCTTCTCCTCGTCCTTCTGGGTGGTGCGATAGGCATCCTGGCGCCAGCCGCGCAGGCGCAGGCCCAGCAGCAGCGCCGCCACATCATCGGCCGAAAGCCCCGCCGCCTGCAGCGCCAAAGCCTCCTCGCCGCTGGTGAGATAGCGCGCGCTCAGCGCCGCGCCCGCCTTTTCCAGCGCCAGGCCCCGCCTGGCCGCATCGCTCTCCTCGCCCACCCCCAGCAGCGCCTGGCGCACCACGCCCGCCTCTGCCGGCAGGAACGCCTCGGCGATCTGCCCGCCCTTGCCGGCAAAGCGCTGCGCCTGGCCCGCGCCCACCAGCACCGGATCGAGATCCGCCTCCCAGCCGGCAGAACCGCGCGGCAGAACGACAAGACGGGCAGAAGCGGCGGGCACAAAGCTGATCTGCATGGACACTCCACGAACTGGGCGCGTGGCAGGGGGCCAGCGCGCCGGAAGGCACTCGCCTTCGCCAGCCCGGCACGATATCGCCTGGGCAAAGGCAAGCAAGGCGGATTGCAGTTAGGCGCGGGCAGTGCAATAGGCAAGCCATGCTCCCTACCTTGCGGCCCCGCTGGCCAGCCCTCGATTGTCAGAGCCAGCGCGGTGTTCGCGCCATGCCCGCGCCCGTGCCGGCCGTGCCGATTCGCCTGCTGGGGGCCAGCGCGCTGGCGCTGGTGGCCAGCGCCCTGCCAGTGGCCGCCCGCGCCATGGGCGCCAACCCTGCCACCGGCAGCAATGTCAGCGGCCTCACCAGCGCCGGCCCCTCGCCCACCGACGAGCGCGCGCCTGATCTGCCGCCGCTGGGCGCCAAGGCCGCGCCCGCCAGCAGCGATCCGCCGATCTATTTCGAGGCCAACCGGGTCGATTACGACCATAACACCGATATTGCCGTGGCCACCGGCGATGTGTTCCTGCGCCGCAACGAGCAGACCGTGCGCGCCGACAAGGTGACGTGGAACCGCAAGACCGGCAAGATCCACGCCTCGGGCCATATCCACGCGGTGGATCGCAACGGCAACGAGCTGCTGACCGAAGAGATGGACCTGACCGACGACCTCAACCAGGGGGCGACGGATGCCATGCTGCTGCTGCTGCGCGAAGGCGGGCGGCTGGCCGCCAGCCAGGGCGTGCGCCAGGCCGATGGCACCATTTTGATGACCCACACCAACTACACCGGCTGCGATGTGGTGGACAGCAAGGGCTGCCCCAAAACGCCCAGCTGGCAGGTCACGGCGGGCCATGTGCTGTATGATCCCAACCGCAAGCTGCTGCGTTTCAAGGGCGCGCGGCTGGCCTTCTTTGGCGTGCGGCTGGTGCCGGTGCCGGGGCTGGAAATTGCCACCGACGGGCGGGCGATGGCCGGCTTCATGGTGCCCAACCTGCACTCCACCTCGACCAACGGCTTTGAATACGACCAGACCTTCTATGCCCATATCGGCACCAACCGAGACATCGCCATCACCGGATCGGTGTTCACCAAGGTGCAGCCGATGGCCGGCATCCACTATCGCGCGCTGACCGATACCGGCGCCTATCAGATCACCGGCTACATCACCAAGAGCCCGGTCATCCCGCAGGGCGGCACCGATGCCCAGGCCCGCGACATGATGCGCGGCTATATCGACATCAACGGCCGCTTCCAGCTCGATCCCAACTGGAGCGTCAGCTTCTCGGGCCGCGCGGTAACCGACCGCACCTTCCTCACCCGCTACAACATCACCGGCGAAGACATGCTGCGCTCCACCGTCGATGTGGAACGGATCGATGCGAACAGCTATTTCTCGATCGCCGGCTGGAATTTCGAGACCCTGCGCACCGGCGACACGCAAGGCACCCAGCCCATCGCCCTGCCCGAGATCGACTATCGCCGGCGGCTGGCGGCCAAGGTGCTGGGCGGCACGGTGGATCTGCAGGCCAACAGCCTCGCGCTCACCCGCAGCGCCGGGCAGGATACCCAGCGCGCCTTTGTCAGCGCGCAATGGTCGCTGCGCAAACTGACCGATTGGGGCCAGCAGATCACCTTCACCGCCCTTGCCCGCGGCGATCTCTATCACAGCACCGGCAACTATCTCACCACCACCGCCGTCTATCAGGGCGCGCCCGGCTGGCAGAGCCGCGGCGTGGTGCTGGGGGCGGTGGATGTGGCCTGGCCGCTGGTGGGGCAGGCGTTTGGCGGCACGCAGGTGCTCACCCCCAGGGTGCAGCTGGTGGCCGCGCCCAACACGCCCAACCTGCGCCTGCCCAACGAGGATTCGCGCGCGATCGAACTGGAGGATGTGAACCTCTTCGCGCTCAACCGCTATTCCGGCTATGATCGCATCGAGGATGGCACGCGCATCACCTACGGGCTCGACTGGCATCTGGAGCGGCCGCGCTGGCGCATCATCGCCAATGTCGGCCAGTCCTATCGCTTCAAGGACGAGACCAACCTGCTGCCCGATGGCACCGGCCTTGGCGGGCGGCTGTCGGATATCGTCGGGCGCACGGAAATCCGCTACCGCGATTTCTTCGCGATCACCCACCGCTACCGGCTCGACAAGGACACCATGGCCTTCCGCCGCAACGAGGTGGATGCCACCATCGGCTCCGACCAGGATTATCTGGAAGTGGGCTATGTGCGCCTGAACCGCCAGCTGGCCGGCGAGCTGGAAGACCTGCAGGACAGCAACGAGGCGCGCGTGGCCACGCGCGTGGCCTTTGCCCGCTACTGGTCGATGTTCGGCTCGGCGGTAGTGGATATGAGCGAGACCAATGCCAGCGGGCAGAAGGTGGGCGCCTTCCAGCCGCTGCGCACGCGCCTGGGCTTCTCCTACCAGTCCGACTGTTTCGAATTCGATGCCGACTGGCGGCGCGATTATGTGACGATCGGCGACGCCTATCGCGGCAGCAGCTTCGAATTGCGCTTCGTGCTCAAGAATCTGGGCTTCCACTAGGGCCGGGCGCGGCGCTCCGGCTCCTTTTCAGGCCCGCAGCCGGCGGCGCGCCGGCACCATTGGCCCGCAAGATGGCCCAAGGGGGGTTCCGGGGGGGCTCAGCTTGGGTTAAGGGCCGCAGATGCAGCCTGGGGCTGGCCTTGGGGCCCCCCGCATACAGAACAGGATCGATGCCAAGGTGATGATGCAATTTCGCAAGCGCGTGTCCGGGCGGGTGATGCTCATGCTGGCCGGCGCCAGCGCCCTGGTGGCCGCCCCGCTGAGCGCCCAGGAAGGCGACAGCGCCGCCCAGCTGAACCTGCCCGAGCACATCCAGATGTTCGGCAAGGACAACCCCAACCTGCGCCGGGCCACGGCCGTGATCAACGGCGACATCATCACCGGCACCGATGTGAACCAGCGCCTGGCGCTGATCGTGGCGGCCAATGGCGGCAAGATCGAGCCGGACGAGCTGGAGCGCCTGCGCCAGCAGGTGCTGCGCAACCTGATCGACGAGACGCTGCAGATCCAGGAAGCGAAAACCGCCGATGCCGCGGTGGATGATGCCGAGGTGGAGGATTCCTATGCCCGCGTGGCGGAAAACAACTTCCACCAGGATGTGAAGGCGCTGGATGCCTATCTCGCCAAGATCGGCTCCTCGCCCGCCTCGCTCAAGCGGCAGATCCGGGGCGAACTGTCGTGGCAGCGGGTGCTGCGGCGCAATGTGCAGCCCTTCGTCAATGTCAGCCAGGAAGAAGTGAAGGAACTGCTCGACCGGATGAAGGCCTCGAAGGGCACCGAGGAATACCGGCTGGGCGAGATCTATCTTTCGGCCACCACCGACACCCGCGCCACCGTTTCCGACACCGCCAACCGCATCATGCAGCAGCTGAAGGATGGCGGCAGCTTCGTGGCCTATGCGCGGCAATATTCCGAAGCCTCGACCAAGGCGGTGGGCGGCGATCTGGGCTGGATCCGCCTGGCCCAGCTGCCGACCGAACTGGCCGCGGCCGCCAAGAACATGTCGGCCGGCCAGCTGGTTGGCCCGATCGAGCTGAAGGGCGGCTTCTCGATCCTCTATCTGATCGACAAGCGCCAGGTGCTGACCGCCGATCCGCGCGATGCGATCCTCTCGCTCAAGCAGATCTCGATCACCTTCCCGGCCAAGACCAGCGATGCCGAGGCCAACAAGCGCGCCGCCGAATTTGCCGCTGCCATCAAGGGCGCCAAGGGCTGCGGCGGGGTGGATGCGGTGGCCGCCAAGGTCGGCGCGCAGGTGGTGGCCAACGATGCCGTGAAGGCGCGCGATCTGCCCGCCCAGCTGCAAAGCTCGCTGCTGGCGCTGTCGCTGGGCGAGGCAACGCCGCCGTTCGGCTCGGTGAACGAGGGCGTGCGCATGCTGATGCTGTGCGGCCGCGACGACCCCAAGGCCGACAATGGCCCCAGCTTCGACCAGCTGATGAGCCAGCTGGAGGATGACCGCGTGAACAAGCGCGCGCAGATGTATCTGCGCGACCTGCGCCGCGACGCGATCATCGAATATAACTGAGCCGGCGCTGATGGGCCCGCTGATCCTCTCGCTGGGCGATCCGGCCGGCGTGGGGCCAGAGCTGATCCTGGCCGCCTGGCGCCAGCGCGGCACTGGCACAGATACAGGCACAGGCGGCCTGCCCTTTGCCGTGGCCGGCGGCGCCAGCGTGCTGGAACAGGCGGCGGCCGGCGGCGTGCCGGTGGCCGCCATCGCCAGCCTGGCCGAGGCAGCGGCGGTGTTTGACCATGCCCTGCCGGTGCTGGCCCTGCCCGATGAGCCGCCCGCGGGGTGGACCCCGGGCGCCCCTTGCGCGGCAGGCGCGCGGCTGGCGCTGGCCTCTCTGCAGGCCGGCGCGCAGCTGGCCATCGCCGGCAAGGCCGCCGCGCTGGTGACAGGGCCCATCGCCAAGAGCCATCTGGCCCGCGTGGGCTTTGCCTTTCCCGGGCAGACAGAATGCGTGGCCGATGCCTGCGGCGTGGCGGCGCAAGATGCGGTGATGATGCTGGCCGGCCCTTCGCTGCGCACGGTGCCGATCACCGTGCATGTGGCGCTGTCGGCGGTGCCGGGCCTGCTGTCGGCCGCGCTGATCGAGCGGCGCGCGGCGATCGTCGCCGAGGCGCTGACGCGCGATTTCGGCATCGCGCGGCCGCGCCTCGCCATCTGCGGCCTCAACCCCCATGCCGGCGAGGATGGCCGCATGGGCGATGAGGAAAGCCGCCTGATTGCGCCTGCCATCGCCGCCCTGCAAGCGCGCGGCCTGGCCGCCACCGGGCCCCACCCGGCCGATGCGCTGTTTGCCCCGCGCCACCGCGCCAGCTTCGACGTGGCCCTGTGCATGTATCACGATCAGGCGTTGATCCCACTGAAAACGCTGGATTTCGACAGGGGCGTGAATGTCACACTGGGGCTGCCGATCATCCGCACCTCGCCCGATCATGGCACGGCCTTTGCCATTGCCGGCAAGGGGCTGGCCGATGCCGGCGCCACTATCGCGGCGATTGCCATGGCCGCCGATTGCGCCCGCCGCCGCGCGGCTGCCCGATGAGCCAGCCCAACCTGCCTCCCCCCAACCTGCCCCCCTTGCGTGAAGTGATCGCCGCGCATGGCCTCTCTGCCGCCAAGGCGCTGGGGCAGAACTTCCTGCTCGACGAGCAGTTGCTGGCCCGGATCGCGGCCATTCCCGGCCAGCTGGCCGGGCAGGATGTGCTGGAAGTGGGCCCCGGCCCGGGCGGCCTCACCCGCGCGCTGCTGCGCGCCGGCGCGCGCGTCACCGCCATCGAGATGGACCGGCGCTGCCTGCCCGCGCTGGCCGAACTGGCCGAGGCCTTCCCCGGCCAGCTGACGGTGATCGAGGGCGATGCCACCAAGATCGACCATGCGGCGCTGTTTGCCGGCCCTTATGCCATCCTCGCCAACCTGCCCTATAACGTGGGCACGCAGCTGTTCACCGGCTGGCTGGGCGGCGAAAGCTGGCCGCCGCGCTGGCGCTCGCTGACGCTGATGTTCCAGCAGGAAGTGGCCGAACGCATCGTGGCCGCCAGCGGCAGCGATGCCTATGGGCGGCTGGCCGTGCTGGCCCAGTGGCGCGCCCGGCCGAAGATCGCCATGAAGGTGCATCGCAGCGCCTTCACCCCGCCGCCCAAGGTGATGAGCGCGATCGTCCATGTGGTGCCCGCAGAAGCGCCCGAGGGGATTTCCGCCCGGCGGCTGGAGCGGATCACCGAGGCCGCCTTCGGCCAGCGCCGCAAGATGCTGCGGCAAAGCCTGAAGGGCCTGCCCGGCGCGCTGGACGCGCTGGACGCGCTGGGCATCGATACCGCCCGCCGCGCCGAAACGCTCTCCATCGCCGAATTTACCGCCATCGCCCGGCAGATGGGCAGCTGAACCTTCAGCGCCCCAGCCAGCCGAGCAGTTGCAGGGCCGCCAGCGCAGCGGCCACCGCCACGATCGTCATCGTCGTGAATTCGCGCCGCAGCGAGGGCGCCGCCACGGCAGGGGCAGCGGCCCGTTCGGCCAGCGGCGCC
>DASRYE010000055.1:0-2825 GCA_035653915.1 Novosphingobium sp.
CGCCCGTGCACCGCCGCGCGCAGGAGCTGGGAATAGAGGTGCGCACGCCCGCCAGCCTGAAGGGAGCGGAGGAACAGGCCGCCTTTGCCGCGCTGGGGGCCGATGTGGCGGTGGTGGCCGCCTATGGGCTGATTCTGCCCCGGGCCGTGCTGGCAGCGCCGGTGCATGGCTGCCTCAACATCCACGCCTCGCTGCTGCCGCGCTGGCGGGGGGCCGCGCCCATCCACCGGGCGATCCTGGCGGGCGATGCGGAAACCGGCGTTGGCATCATGCAGATGGAAGCCGGGCTGGACACCGGCCCGGTGCGGGCCGAGGCGCGCACCCCCGTGGCCGGGAAGACCACCGGCGAGCTGACCGCCGAGCTGGCCGCCATGGGCGCCGGCCTCGTCTGCCGCGTGCTGGGCAATCTGGCGGCCTTCCCGCCCGTGCCCCAGCCGGCCGAGGGCATCACCTATGCCCACAAGGTGGACAAGGCCGAGGCCCGGCTGGATTTCACCGCCGGCGCCCAGCAGGTGCTGCGCCAGATCCGCGCCTTCATGCCCGCCCCCGGCGCCTTCTTCGAGCTGGAGGGGGAACGCTACAAGGTGCTGGCGGCAGAGCCTGCCGCGCCGCCCATGCCCGCTAGCCAGCCCGCCAGCCAGCCCGGCACCACGCTGGACGATGCGCTGACCATCGCCTGCGCCGATGGCGCCATCCGGCCGACCACCATCCAGCGCGCCGGCAAGCCCGCCATGGCCGTGGCCGATCTGCTGCGCGGCCGCCCCATCCCTGCCGGCACGCGCCTTTCATGACCCGCTTTGCCCTGACGCTGGAATTTGACGGCACCCCCTTCATGGGCCTGCAGCGGCAAGCCCATGGCCCCTCTGTGCAGCAGGCGGTGGAAGAGGCGGTGCAGCGCATCACCGGCGAGGCGGCCGTGCTGTTTGCCGCCGGGCGCACCGATGCCGGCGTTCATGCCCTCCACATGCGCGCCCATGTGGAGATCGCCAAGCCGATCGCCCCGTTCCGGCTGATGGAAGCGCTGAACTTCCACCTGCGACCCGATCCCATCGCCGTGCTCGATTGCCAGGTGGTGGCCGATGACTGGCACGCCCGCTTCTCCTGCATCGGCCGCAGCTACATCTACCGCATCGTCAACCGCCGCGCGCCGCTGACGGTGGACCTGCACCGCGCCTGGCAAGTGACCCAGCCGCTGGACGCAGAGGCCATGCACGAGGCCGCGCAGGCGCTGGTCGGCCGGCATGATTTCACCACCTTCCGCTCGGTGCACTGCCAGGCGCGAAGCCCGGTGAAAACGCTGGACCGGCTGGAAGTGCGCCGCGAGGGCGAGGAAGTGATCATCGAGACCGCCGCGCGCAGCTTCCTGCACCATCAGGTGCGCTCGATGGTGGGGGCGCTGTCTTTCGTCGGGCTGGGGCGCTGGCGGGTGGCGCAGGTGGGCGAGGCGCTGGCCGCCTGCCAGCGGCAGGCCCTGCCGCTCAACGCGCCCGCGGCCGGGCTCTATTTCAACCGGGCGTTGTATCCCGAAGAGGCGTGAAAGGCCTGGCCCGAAGAGGCGTGAAAGGCCGGGGGCAGGCACCCTGCCCCCGGCCTTTCCCATCAGGCCTTGGCCACCACGCTTTCGGGCAGGTCCACGCCGAACACGCGCTGGTAATATTCGGCCACCAGCATGCGCTCGGTCTCGTCGCACTTGTTGAGGAACGACAGGCGGAAGGCAAAGCCCGGATCCTTGAAGATCGCGGTGTTCTGCGCCCAGGTGATCACCGTGCGCGGGCTCATCACGGTGGAGATATCGCCATTGATGAAGCCCTGGCGGCTGAGGTCGGCCACCTTCACCATGTCGGCGGCCACCTTGGGATCAAGGCCGGCCACCTTCTTGGTGACGATATCGGTTTCCACCGCCCCGGGCAGATAGTTCAGGCCAACCACGATGTTCCAGCGGTCCATCTGGCCCTGGTTGATCGCCTGGGTGCCGTGATAAAGCCCGCTGGTATCGCCAAGGCCCACCGTGTTGGCGGTGGCGAACAGGCGGAACCAGGGGTTGGGGCGGATCACGCGGTTCTGGTCGAGCAGGGTCAGCTTGCCCTCGGTCTCCAGCACGCGCTGGATGACGAACATCACGTCCGGCCGGCCGGCGTCATATTCGTCGAACACCAGCGCGGTCGGCGTCTGCAGCGCCCAGGGCAGCAGGCCTTCGCGAAATTCCGTCACCTGCAGCCCGTCCTTCAGCACGATGGCATCGCGGCCGATGAGGTCGATACGGCTGATATGGGCATCGAGGTTGATGCGGATGCACGGCCAGTTGAGGCGCGCTGCCACCTGCTCGATGTGAGTCGACTTGCCGGTGCCATGATAGCCCTGCACCATCACCCGGCGGTTGAAGGCAAAGCCCGCCAGGATCGCCAGCGTCGTGTCCGGATCGAACACATAGCTGTCGTCGCGGTCGGGCACGCGCTCGTCGGCGATGGAAAAGGCCGGCACCTTCATGTCGATATCGATGCCGAAGGTCTCGCGCACGTCGAGCTCGATGTCGGGCGCGGGCAGGATGGTGGTGGCGCGGTTTTCGGAAAGCATGGGTGTGGATCTTCCGTCGTCTAACCTTTTCGCGCCTATACGGGCCTGCGCCGCGCTGCAATATGTTTGGCACAAAGCCTGTCACGAATCGCAGGCCCAGAACGGATATGAGGAGAGGCCCGTGCTGGTTTATGGCGCGCTGATATCGCCCTTTGTGCGCAAGGTGTGCCTGGTGGCCGAGGAAAAGGGCGCGCCCTGGCGGCTGGAAGTGCCCAACCTCAAGGCCCCCGCGGCCGATTTTGCCGCCGCCA
>DASRYE010000056.1:0-5668 GCA_035653915.1 Novosphingobium sp.
ATCACCTCGCGTGACCAGGCGGCCAGCTCGCCTTCGGCCAGGCGGGCGCCGGCGCGCAGCACCACGCAGGCCTTGGCCACCTCGCCCATGCGCGCATCCGGCACGCCCACCACCGCTGCCATGGCGATCGCCGGATGGGCCGAGAGCAGCTTTTCCACCTCTGCCGGATAGACATTGAAACCGCCGGAAATGAACATGTCCTTCAGCCGGTCGGTGATGTTGAGATAGCCTTTGGCATCGATCGTGCCGATATCGCCGGTGTGCAGCCAGCCATCGGCGTCCACTGCCTCGGCGCTGGCGGCCGGATCATCGAGATAGCCGCGCATCACGCCATAGCCGCGCACCCACAGTTCGCCGGGGGTGCCGGCGGGCTGGTCCTGCCCCTGCCCGTCGACGCAGCGCACCTCCAGCCCCGGCAGCGGATAGCCGCAGGTGTTGGCGATGGTGTCGTTGTCGTCGCCCTGGCGGGTCATGGCGATGCAGCCGCATTCGGTCATGCCATAGCCGTTGACGATGTTCTGCATGCCCAGTTCCACCCGCATGCGCTCCACCAGCGCCGGCGGCACCGGGGCGGCGCCTGTTACCGCCACCCGCAGCGAGGCAAAATCGCGCCGCGCGCCGCCCTCCAGCTCCTGCAGCAGCATCTGGTAGATGGTGGGCGGGCCGGGGATGAAACTGATGCGGTTCTGCTCGATCTGGCGCACGGTTTCGGCCACGTCAAACGTGGCCATCGGCAGGATCGTGGCGCCGCGCAGCAGGCAGGCCACCCAGCCCGCCTTGTAGCCGAAGGTGTGGAAGAAGGGGTTGACGATGAGATAGCGATCGCCCGCCCGCAGATCGACCCGCACGGCCCAATCACCAAAGATCTGCGTGACCTGCCGGTGCGCGGTGAGCGCACCCTTGGGCCGGCCGGTGGTGCCCGAGGTGAAGATGATATCGCTGATGTCATCGGGCGCCAGGGCGGCCAGCGCCACATCCACGGCCGGATCGCCCGCACCCTTGCCGCGCGCCAGAAAGGCCTCGAAGGCGCGGTCTGTGTGGATGGTTTCGGCCAGATCGGGCAGGTCCTCGCCGGCGATCAGCCGGGCATAGTCCTGCCCCAGGAAATCGGCCGGGGCAAACAGCAGGCGCACCTGCGCCCGGCGCAGGATATCGGCCGCCTCTGGCCCCTTGAAGCGGGTGTTGAGCGGCACCACCGCCGCGCCCAGCGCCTGCGCGCCCAGCGCCGCCAATATCCATTCCCGCCCGTTGGGGGCCCAGATGGCAATGCGATCGCCATGGCCAAGGCCGCAAGCCAGCATCGCCGAGGCCGCCGCGCGGGCATCGGCCCACAGCTGGGCAAAGCTCCATTCCTGCCCGCCCACGATCAGGGCGGGCCGATCCGGCCATTGCGCGGCCGCCGCTGCCGCCGCCCCGGGAATGGTAAGCGGCCATGTGCCCATCGTCTCGGCCATCGCGCGTCCTTTCCGCTCAGGCCAGTTCGAACAGGCCGGCCGCGCCCATGCCGCCCGCCACGCACATGGAAACAACGACATAGCGCACGCCCCGCCGCCGCCCCTCGATCAGCGCATGGCCGACAAGCCGGCTGCCGGTCATGCCGAAGGGATGGCCGATGGCGATGCCGCCGCCGTTGACGTTGAGCTTTGCCGGATCGATCCCCAGCCGCTCCTGGCAATAGATCGCCTGCGAGGCGAAGGCCTCGTTGATTTCCCACAGGCCGATATCATCGATGCCGAGGCCATGGCGGTCCAGCAGCTTGGGGATGGCATGGACAGGGCCGATGCCCATCTCGTCGGCCCCGCAGCCGGCCACCTGGAAGCCGCGATAGAGCCCCAGCACCGGCAGGCCTTCCTTCTGCGCCGTCGCCAGGTCCATCAGCACCTGCGCCGAGGCGCCATCCGACAGCTGGCTGGCATTGCCGGCGGTGATGTGGCGCCCTTCCTGCACCACCTGCCCGCCCCTGAACACCGGCTTCAGCCCGGCCAGCGCCTCATAGGTGGTGCCGGCGCGGATGCCCTCGTCGCGGTCGAGCGTCAGCTCCTGCTTGCCGGTTTCATGGCCTTCCTTGTCGAACAGCGCCTTGGTCAGCGCAATCGGCACGATCTCTGCGGCAAAGGCGCCGGCTTCCTGGGCGGCGGCGGCGCGCTGCTGGCTCTGCGCGGCAAAGCGGTCCTGCGCCTCGCGGCTGATGCCATAGCGGTCGGCCACGATCTCGGCCGTCTCGATCATCGCCATATAGGCGTAAGGATCATGCTGCTTCACCCATTCCGAGCGATTGCGGAAATTGGGATAATGCTTGTCGATCGTCAGCGAGACATTCTCGGTGCCGCCGGCCAGCGCGCAATCCACCTCGCCGGCGATGATGCCGCGCGCGGCAAAGGCCAGCGCGTTCAGCCCGGAGGAACATTTGCGATCCATCGCAAAGCCGGCCACGCTATCGGGCAGCACCGAGCCATGCACGGCCAGTCGGCCAAGGTTGTAGCTCTGGGTGTTCCACTGGTTGGCGCAGCCCATATACACATCGTCGATGCGGGCCGGATCGATGCCCGCCCGCTCGATCGCGGCATTCACCACATGGGCGGCCATGCGGGGGGCTTCGGTGTCGTTGAAGGCACCGCGATAGGCCTTGCCGACGCCGGTGCGGGCGGTGGAAATGATGGCTGCTTCGCGCATGGATGCGCTCCTCTCAGATGGTGTGGGGGTGGGCGGGGCCGCGCAGGGCCCCGCATGGCCGGAAGGCCGGCCGCAACCGGCGGGGTTCAGCCGCCTTCGGGGAAATAACGGCTGATGGCATCGGCCACCAGGGCGGGCCTGGGCTGGGGCTGGCCGTCTGGCCCCTCGATCTCGATGGTGATGCGCACGATCGCCTGGATCGCCCCCTTCACGGCCTCGGCCGAGACAATCTCGCTGACCGCCCGGATGCGCGCGCCCACCAGCACCGGCGCCAGAAAGCGCAGCCGGTCGAGCCCGACATTCACCGCATGGGCAAAGCCGCGCACCTCGATCAGCTCGGGCAGGAAATGGTTGATCAGGCTCATCGTCAGATAGCCATGGGCGATTGTGCCGCCAAAGGGGCCCTGCCTGGCCCGCGCCACATCGACATGGATCCACTGGTGATCGCCCGTCACCCCGGCAAAGCCATCCACCCGCGCCTGGTCGATGGCCAGCCAGCCGGTGGGGCCCAGTTGCGTGCCCTCGCTGCCCAGCAGGGCGGCAGGCGTTGCGAAGATTTTCGTCATCGCTCAGGCCTGCTGGCTGGAAACGGCGACAACCTCGCCGGTCATGTAGCTGGACAGATCGCTGGCGAGGAACAGCATCACATTGGCCACTTCCCACACCTGCGCCGGGCGACCATAGGCCTCGCGCTCCACCAGCCGGGCCAGCACGTCCTCGCTGGTCACCTTGGCCAGGAAGGGGTGCATGGCCAGGCTGGGCGCCACCGCGTTGATGCGCACGCCATGCTCTGCCGCTTCCAGCGCGGCGCAGCGGGTGAAGGCCATCACCCCGGCCTTGGCGGCGGCATAATGGGCCTGGCCCTTTTGCGCACGCCAGCCCAGCACCGAGGCATTGTTGACCATCACCCCGCGCCCTGCCGCCTGCATTGGCGGCAGGAAGGCGCGAGTCATGCGGAACAGGCTGGTCAGCGTCACGTCGAGCACGCGGCTCCACTGCTCGTCGGTCATGTCGACCACCGGCACCTCGCCGCCAAGGCCGGCATTGTTGATCAGCACATCCACCCCGCCCAGCGCCGCCAGCGCCGCATCGCGCAGGCCCTGCACATCGGCCTCGGCGGTCACGTCGCACACGCAGGTGGCCGGGCGCGGGGCCCCGGTTTCGGCGGCGATGCGATCGGCCGCCTCCTCAAGGCGCCGCTCGTGGTAATCGCTGATCAGCAGGCGCGCGCCCTCCTCGGCGGCGCGTTTGGCCACGGCATAGCCGATGCCCGTGCCGGCAGCGGCGGTGACAACCACCCCCTTGCCCTTCAGCAGGCCCAGCGGGGCGGGATAGGCAGGAACAGGAACGCTCACAGGTCACCTCGGGGTTCGCGGGGCATGCCAAGGCCGCGCTCGGCAATCAGGTTGCGCTGGATCTGGTTGGTGCCGCCATAGATCGTGTCGGCGCGCGAATAGAGGAACAGGTTGGGCAGCATGCCCCATTCATAGGCCGCGCCCTCGGCCACTTCGCCGGCCTGGCCCAGCACATCCATCGCCAGCTCGCCCAGATTGCGGCGCCAGCTGGCCCACTGGATCTTGTAGGTCAGCGCAGCGCCATCGATGCGGGCATGATCGGTGTTCGACAGCATGCGCAGCGCGCCATAGCGCATCAGCCGCAGGCCGATCTCGGCCCGGGCGATGCGCTGGCGGATCAGCGGATCGCCCGCCGCGCCATTGGCCCTGGCCGCCGCGATGATGCCATCCAGCTCGTTGCGAAAGCCCATCTGCTGGCCCAGCGTGGACACGCCCCGCTCGAAGGCCAGCAGGCCCATGGCAATCTTCCAGCCATCGCCGACATTGCCGATCAGGCTGTCGGCCGGGCAGCGGGCATCGGTGAAGAAGGTCTCGTTGAATTCAGCATCGCCGTTGATCTGGGTGATGCCGCGCACCTCGATGCCCGGCTGGTTCAGCGGCATCATCAGGAAGGTGAGGCCCTTGGGGCCCCTGGAGCCTTCCCCGGTGCGGGTAACCACAAAGATCCAGTCGGAGATATGGGCAAGGCTGGTCCAGATCTTCTGGCCGTTGACCACCCATTCGCCCTCCTCCAGCCGGCCCTTGGTGCGCACGCTGGCAAGGTCGGATCCGGCGCCAGGCTCGGAAAAGCCCTGGCAGAAGATCGTGTTGCCCGCCGCGATGCCGGGCAGGAAGCGCGCCTTCTGCGCCTCGGTGCCAAAGGCCAGGATGGTGGGCCCGGCCAGCTCGATGCCGATATGGTTCACCCGGCCCGGCACGCCTGCACGGGCATATTCCTCGGCAAAGATCACCTGCTGGGCCAAAGTGGCATCGCGCCCGCCCCAAGCCGCCGGCCAGCCAATGCAGCCCCAGCGATGGGCGCCCAGCTGCTGCTCCCATTCCCGGCGCCGCTCGGCCTTGGCGGTGAGCGTGGTGATCCCCTTGATATCCTTGAATTCGCCGGCCATCTGGCCATTCAGCCAATCGGCGCATTCGGCGCGGAATGCCTCATCCCCGGCGGAAAAGCCCAGCTTCATGCCGCATCTCCCAAAATCATGCCCGCGATGCGCTCGCGGTGCCAGTTGCCATTGCCCAGCATCGACTGCAGCGCGCGGGCGCGCTTGAAGAAGAGGTGGGCGTCATGCTCCCAGGTGAAGCCGATGCCGCCATGCAGCTGGATCATGTTGCCCGCGCACATGAAGAAAGTGTCGGCAGCAAAGCTCTTGGCGGCATGCAGCGCCAGCGGCGCCTCGTCCGATCCCTCGTCCAGCGCGCAGGCCGCCCAATAGACCGCCGAGCGCGCCTGCTCGATCTCGATCATCATGTCGGCCAGGCGGTGCTTGTAGGCCTGGAAGCTGCCGATCGGGCGGCCGAACTGCACCCGCTCACGCGCATAGGCAACGGTGCGATCGAGGCAGGCCTGCGCGCCGCCCAGCGCTTCTGCGGCGGCCACGATCCAGCCGGTGGCGCGCGCCGCGGCAAGGGCGGCGGCCGGATCGGCC
>DASRYE010000057.1:0-17033 GCA_035653915.1 Novosphingobium sp.
ACCGACAGGCGGCCGCCGAAATAGCGGTGCGAATCGCGTGCCGGCTGGCCGATCACGTAATTGCCGGTGGTGGCGCTGGCGAAGAAGTCCTCCGCATTGGTGAGGTAGTAGTGGTTGGTGAGGTTGTTGACGAAGAAGGTCAGGCTGGCCTTCTCGTCCTTCGTCTGGAAGCCCAGCGACAGGTCCACCAGGGCAAAGCCGGGCTGGCGGGTGGCCGGGTTCTGGTCGGCCTGCAGCAGGGTGGCGGTGCGATAGGAGATGTTGCCGCCCAGCAGCACGTTGAACCGGTCCATCGGCACCACCTGCTGGATGCTGGCGTTCAGCTTCAGCTTGGGGCTGTCGGGCAGGCTCTTGCCGGTCAGATCCTGCGCGCTCACCGCAGTGCCCGAGGCATTGTACACCGGATTGCCGCTGCTGTCGGTCACGGCAATGCAGCCTTCGGCGGCGGTCTGCGCAGGGTAGCAGTTGGCGCCGGTGAAGCGGGTGAACTTGGCATCGACATAGGCGGCCGAGAACTGCGCCCGGGTGTTGCCCTTCACATAGGTGAGATCGGCTTCCAGGCCGGCCGTGCGGGCATCGGCATTCGACAGGACCAGCACCGAGATGATCTGCGAATTGTCGAACAGCTGCGCCTGATAGCCGCTATACTTGGTGTAGAAGGCGGCCAGGTTGAAGGTCAGGTGGCGGTTCAGCAGGCTCGACTTGAAGCCCACCTCGAAGCTGTCGATATGTTCCTGGGCCGCAGGCTGCGCCGATTTGGCATCGGTGCTGCTGGGGTCGTCCTGGGTGGTGGAAAAATCGTGTACCGTGTTGAAGGCCTTGGGCTTGTAGCCACGGGTGTAGCTGGCATAGGCCATCAGGTTGCGGCTGGGCTTGTATTGCAGGGCGATATCGCCCACCAGCGCGGTCGAACTGTCGTGCAGGTTCCAGGCAAAGCCGCCGGTGGCAAAGCCGCCATCGCCCCAGATGCCATGGGCCGGATCGAAATATTCGCTGACATTCCAGCCGATGTTATCCCAGTTGTAGCGCAGGCCGCCCACCAGGCTCACCTTTTCGGCCAGCTTGGCCGTCAGGCGGCCATAGATGGCATAGTTGGTGGTGGTGGAGATATTCGTCTTGGCCAGCGGGTTCAGCGTCCAGTTGCGGAACTCGCTCTGGTTCACGGTCATGTCGGAGTAGAAGAACCCGGCGATATAGCTGACCGGCCGCGCGGCATCCGAGGCAATCTTCAGCTCTTCTGTCACCTGCCGCACATAGCCATAGGCCACCTGCTGGTTGTTGAAGGGCTGCACCATCGCCGAGGGGATCTTGCCGATGTCATAGAGGAAGTTCTCGAATTCCAGCGCCCAGTTCTGGTCGTTGCCCTCGAACACATCCTGCGTCTGCCACTGGTCCTCGTGCGAATAGGAGGTGGTGGAGGTGATGGTGTTGCCGCCCAGGTGCCAGTTCAGCACCAGCGCGCCATCCTTGTCCTGATAGCGCGAGCCCATCTGGGTGTGCGAGGCATATTGGGTGTTCTTGTAGTTGATATTGTAGCCGGGGAACATGTCCGACTGGTTGAGGCCCACCGGCGGCGCGAAGAAGGCAGCGCCCGGCGTGAAATAGATCGGCACGAAATTCTCGCCACGCGAGGTGGAGCGGGCATAATGGCCCATCACCTGCGCATCGAAATCGGGCGTGATCTGCCACTTCAGCTTGCCGCGCACGCCATAGCTGTCGGCGTGGCTCTTCTCGCCCAGCGTGAGGTTATACACCGGATAGGGCGTGTGCTGATAATAGCCCGCGAGGCTGTAGCTCAGCGTGTCGGTGATCGGCCCGCTGGCGCGCGCATCCACATGGTGCTCGCCATCGTCGGTCTGCATCGCGTTGAAGGCGAAATGCGGCGTGCTGGTGGGCCCATAGGTGACAAAGTTGATCACGCCCGCCGAGGCCGTGCGCCCGCCCAGCGTTGCCTGCGGCCCCTTCAGCACTTCCAGCTGCGAGACATCGGTGATGGTGTTGACGGCAAAGCTGTCGGCCGGCACCGGCACGCCATCCACCTGGATCGACACGCCCGAGGTGAGGCCGATGGCGCCCTCATTGGCATTGGTGGAAATGCCGCGGATGCCATAGGGCACGCGGCCGTTGAACGTGCCCTTGATTTCCACCGACGGCACCACGCGGTTGATATCCGACAGATCGGACACATGCGCATGCGCCATGGTGTCGCTGCTGAGCACAGCGGCGGCAACCGGAATTTCCTGAAGCTTTTCGGGGCGCTTCTGCGCCGTCACGATGATTTCCGCGGTATCCTTGGCGGCCGCGGCATTATCGCCGGCCTGATCCGCTCCCCCTGCTGCCGCCCCTTCGGCCCAGGCTGGCATCGCCAGCGCCAGACCCATCGCAGATACAGCAATCCCCCACGCAAACTGCGCGCCCTTACGCATGATATTATCCTCCCCTCGATCCTTCGAGCTTATGGCGGCAATGCTAATCAGGCAGCGGCGGCGCGTCTATACGGCGAAATCGCGATAGTTTGGATGGGCATATATTCACAAAGCCGATGCGTGGCAGCCACGCTATCGATGGTTTCGCTGGCTGCGCGCAGGCGGCCAGGGCGGAACATTTTGTTCATTCCGCCCTGCTAGCAAGGGCGGGCCATGTCCTCTGCCCCCAACCCCACCGCGCCCGCCAGCAGCGCCACCGCCAGCAGCGCCCCTGCCACCCGCGAGGCCGCCGCGATGAGCGTGCGCCATGCCGCCGTGTGGGCGATGGCGGGGCAGTATATCTCCTTTGCCATCATGTTCGCCAATTCGGTGATCATCTCGCGCTTTTTCCTCACACCGGCGGAAATCGGCCTGTTTTCCATCGCGCTGGCGGCCTCGATGGTGGCCGCGGTGCTGCAGGATTTCGGCCTGTCGCGCTATATCGCCGGGCTCAGGGTGGTGGATGCAGAGGCCCTGTCGCGCTGCGCCAGCGTGGCGTTCCTGTTCTCTTTCGTGGTGGCCGGCATCATCGCCGCCAGCGCCTGGCCAATGGCGCTCACCTATCACCAGAAGGCGCTGTTCCCGATCCTGCTGATCATTGCCGCCAGCTATCTGTTCGTGCCGCTATCGGTGGTGCCCATGGCGCTGATGGGCCGCACGATGAGCTTCCATGGCCATTTCTGCGTCAATGTGGGCGGCGCTGTGGCGCTGGCGGGCAGCGCGCTCACGCTGTCGGCGCTGGGGCTGTCGTCTTTCGCGCTGGCCTGGGCCACGCTTATCGCGGCCATCGCGCGGGCGGCCATTGCCCAGGCGCTGCGCCCGGCCGCGCCCTGGCCGCTGCGCACCGATGGCGTGCGCCCGATCATGGCCAATGGCGCCAAGCTGACCACGCTGTATGGCATTGGCGCGCTGGGCAGCCGCACGCCCGACATGATCCTCGGCAAGATCCTCGGCCTGGTCTCGGTCGGGCTCTACAGCCGCGCGGCCGGCCTGTCAGACCAGTTCCGCATGCTGATCTCGGGCGCCATCGGCCAGGTGTTCTACCCCGCCTTCGCCCGCATCCGCGATGCGGGCGAGCCGCTGGGCCCGGCCTATCTGCGCGTGTGCGCGGGCTATTCGGCGATCATCTGGCCCAGCATGGCCGGGCTGGCGCTGGCGGCGGGCCCGGTGGTGCGCCTACTGTATGGCCCGCGCTGGGAAGCAGCCGCCCCCCTCCTCTCGCTGATCTCGCTGACCGAGGTGCTGCTGATCTCGCTGCCGCTGGTCTCGGATCTGCCGATCCTGCTGGGCCGGGCCAACCGGCTGATCGCCCTCAACCTTGTCGACACGGCGATGTCGGTCTCGCTGATGATCGCCGGCTGCCACTGGGGGGTGCAAGGGGCGGCCGCCTCGCGCCTCCTCTATGGCGCGGCCTCGCTAGTGCTGTATGGCCGCTTCATGCAGGGGCTGGTGGGCTTTGGCGTGGGCCGGCTGCTGGCGATCTATGCCCGCAGCGCGGCGGCCGCCCTTGCCGCCGTGGTGCCGCTGGCGGCCACCTATCGCTTCTGGGTGAGCGCGGCCGACATCAGCTTGCTGCAGCTGCTGCTGGCCTCGGGCGCGGGGGTGTTGTGCTGGCTGGCCACGCTGGCGCTGCTGCGCCACCCGGCGCTGGATGATCTGCTGGGCATTGCCCGCCACATGGCCGGCGCCGTGCTGCCGCGCCTGCGGGTGCGCGCCTCATGAGCATCGTCATCGCCATCCTCGCCCATAATGAGGAACGCCGCATCGCCGCGTGCCTGGCCAGCCTGCCGCTGGGCGCACCGGGAGTGGAAGTGCATGTGCTGGTGAACGCCAGCCAGGATGCCACCGCCGCCATCGCCCGCCAAACCGCCCCTGCCGCCCATGTGCATGATTGGCCCGAGGGCGGCAAGGCGCGCACCTGGAACCGCTTCGTGCATGAAGTGGCGCCGCCCGATGGCGATGCCTATGTCTTTGTCGATGGCGATGCCGAGGTGCTGGCCGGATCGGTGGAAGCGCTGGCTGCGGCGCTGGCCGCCCGGCCGCCGGCCAATGCCGCCGCCGCCTTCCCGCGCAATGGCCGCCATGCCGCCCGCTATGCCGCCGAAATGGCCGCCAGCCACGGGCTGTTCGGGGATCTCTATGCGCTTTCGGGCGCTTTCCTGCGGCGCCTGCGCGCCAGCCAGCTGCGCCTGCCCGACGACCTCATCGGTGACGACAGCCTGATCGGCGCCCTTGCCAAGCTGGACCTGGGCGCGGCCGCCTGGGAGGATGCCCGCATCCTGCCCTGCCCTGCCGCCGGCTTCCTGTGCGAGCCGGTGCGCGCCACCTCGCCCGCCAGCCTTGCCCTGCAATACCGGCGCATGCGCGCCTATGCCCTGCGCCGCTTCCAGAACCGCATCATCTCCGACATCATGGCCACCACCGGCCCTGCCGGCCTGCCGCGGCGCATGGCCAGCCTCTATCGCCAGTGGCTGCCGCGCCTGGTGCCCCGCCGGCACCCGGTGTGGTGGTGGTTTGATCGGCAGGCGCTGGCATTGATGCGCAAGCGGGCGGGCTGAACCGGCCGCCGCTAGAGCCGCAGCTGCACCATCGCATGCACCACCACCGTGCGGTTCAGCCCCGGCACATGGGGCACCACGCCCAGCCGGACCGGCCCCATGCGCAGGCCCGCCATCGCGTAAGGCTCCACCGCATGGCCGGGATAGCCCGTGGCCAGCCCCAGCTCGATGAACAGCGGCACTTTGCGCGGCTCGCCCCGCCAAGCCACCTGCGCCGAAGCCCGGCGATAGCTGTTATAATAGACCCCGCCCAGAAAACCGCAGCGCCCCTCAACATAAAGGCCTGGATTAAAGTCATTATAGCCCGCGCCTGTATGAACGGACGCAAGATGAAGGCCAATGGCGGCGAGATCGAAACAGTGCATGCCGGTTCTTTTTGAAAAGGAGAAACAGCCTGCCCCTAAATCGCCCGCCGATAATTTTGGAAATACGCGGCCACACCGGCATATACCTATGCCCGCATCGGCGCGGCGCGGGCGCCCCTCTCGCCTTGCAAGAGGCCCCTGTTACCCGCAAGGGCCTCTTGCAAGGGATAGTCAAGCCCGCCGCGCCGGCCTATGTCTCTGATATGCCTTCCTCCACCTGCCAATCCGCGCCGCCCCGCCCCGGCGATGCGCCCGCCCCGCCGCCGCCTGCCATCCATCTGCGCTGGGTGATGTTTCTCGTCACCGCCGCGATGTTCATGGAAATCCTCGATGGCTCGATCATCGTCACCGCGCTGCCGGCCATGGCCCGCAGCTTTGGCACAGCGCCCATCGCGCTCGATCTGGGCATCAGCGCCTATATGCTGGCCGTTGGCGTGTTCATCCCGGTCAGCGGCTGGGTGGCGGATCGCTGCGGGGCGCGGGCGGTGCTGGCCGGCGCCATCGCCCTGTTCACGCTCTCCTCGGTGCTGTGCGGCAGCGCCAACAGCCTTTCGGCCTTTGTGGCGCTGCGCATCCTGCAGGGGGTGGCGGGCGCGCTGATGGTGCCGGTGGGCCGCCTTGTCATCATGCATCACACGCCCAAGGACCAGCTGATGGCGGCGATGTCCTCGCTCGTCTGGCCGGCGTTGATCGCGCCGGTGCTGGGGCCGCCGCTGGGGGGGCTCATCACGCTACATCTGGGCTGGCGCTGGATCTTCTATCTCAACCTGCCGCTGGGCCTGCTGGCCTTTGCCGCCACCTTGTGGCTGATCCCGCCCACGCGTGAGGAAGCGCGCCGCCCGTTCGACTGGCCCGGCTTTCTGCTGTGCGGCGGCGCCACTTTCGCGCTGCTGCTGGGGCTCGACAGGATCAGCACCGGCGCCGATGGCTGGGCGCTGGGGCTGATCGGCGCGGGGCTGGTGGCAGGCTGGGCCACGCTGCGCCATTTCCGCAGGGCAGCAGCGCCGATGATTGGCCTTGGGCCCTGGGCCATCCGCACCTTCCGCATGTCGCAGCGGGGCGGCTCGCTGTTTCGCATGGCGATTGGCGCGGCGCCCTTCCTGCTGCCGCTGATGTTCCAGATCGGCTTTGGCTATGATGCCTTCCATGCCGGCCTGCTGGTGCTGGCGGTGTTTGCCGGCAACCTCTCCACCAAAACCGTGACGACGCAGATCCTGCGCCGCTTTGGCTATCGCCCGGTGCTGGCGGTGAACGGCACCTTGTGCGCGGCAACGCTGGGGGCCTGCGCGCTTCTGTCGCCCGCCACGCCCACCTGGGTGGTAGTGGCGATCCTGTTTGCCAGCGGCTGCACGCGTTCGATGCAGTTCACCGCGATCAACACCGTGGCCTTTGCCGATGTGCCCCGCGCGCAGATGGCCGATGCCAATGGCCTATCGAACACGCTGGGCCAGTTGACCATGGCCGCCGGCATCACCCTTGGCGCCATGAGCGTGCATGGTGGCGGGGCGCTGGCCGCCCGGCTTGGCTGGCAGGCGCAAGGGGCGGATTATCGCATCGCCTTCCTCGCCATTGCCGCCGTGGCGCTGGCTGCGGTGATCGATGCGCTGCGCCTGCCGCGCGGCGCTGCCGATCATTTCATCAGCCGCTAAAACGCGAAGCGGGCGGGAAGGCTGCTGCCCCCCGCCCGCCTCTATCTGCGGCCCTGCCGGCAGCGCTCAGAAGCGCAGGTCGGTGAGGAAGCCGAAGTAGTTGCCGTGGCTGCCGCCGGCCGCCTTGAAGGCCTGGCCCGGATCGAAATAGGTTTCGAACAGGCGGAACGACAGGCGCTTGGTCATCTGGTAGCTGGCCTCGAGATTGAGGTCGGTGCCGATGCGGTGGGTGCTGCCATAGGGCGCGAAGGAAGCGCCGGTGGAGCCGATATAGACGCCATCGGCCCGGCTTTCACGCCACAGGAAGTCTGGCCCCACCATCACGCTGACATTCTTGGCCGGGCGCACCGTCACCGAGGGGTAGAAATCGACGAGGTTCGACAGGTTGAAGAAGGCCGCCTCGCTGATCAGCGGCAGGCGGGCCGAAGCGGGCACGAAAGTGCCGGCCTTGTTGTCGGAGATGTTGCCATCGCCCGAGAAGGCGTTGAAGCGGGCGCCCAGGCGCGGCTTCAGCGGCATGTTGTCGAAGGTGTAGCCGCCCTCGAACAGCACCGCCCAGGCATCGATCGTCTTGCCGGCGAAAGTGCCGGTCTGCTTGTTCAGCTCCAGGTCGAAGTCGATGCCCTTCTTGCGGCGCCAGAAGCGCACGCCCCAGTTGTCGCGCTCGTCAACGCCGGTGCCCTCGCGCAGGGTGGCGCTGGCGCGGTCCACGCGATACCAGTAAAGGTCGGTGCCAAGGCCCAGCCCCGCCAGCCCCTTGGCCGAGCTGACATAAACGCCCTTGTAGTGCTGCTGGTGGTTGGGGCCATCATCAAAGGGGGCGCCATCCTTGATGTTCACCGGGCGCACGGTGAAGAAATCCACGCTGATCTGGCCGGGCAGGATATAGGTGGCGCGCACACCCTGATAGGTGAAGCGCATGTTCAGCCCTTCGCGCACGCCCATCAGCTTGCCATTGCCCAGCGGCATTTCATAGCGGCCCGGGCGCACGGTGATCTGGCCCAGCTTGCCCATCGGCACCGTCACATCGACGAAGGCCTGATAGACATCGAGCTGGTCCTGGTTGGGCTTGGTGGCGGTGCTGTTGCCCCATTCGCGGTTGTCGCCCAGTTCCACATAGGCGCGGAAGAGGTTGCTGAGGTGCAGGTCGGCGATCAGGCGCGCGCGGCTTTGCACCGGGCTGTTGCTGTCGTTCTTGGTGCGGCCCAGCGCGGCATGGTTCCAGTCGGTGTAGTAGATGCGCTCCTCGCCGCCCAGCGAGAGGTAGTAGTCATCATTGCCGCCCAGCGGGATGTGGCGGATCTTGTCCATCAGCGGGGCATCCTTGGCCACCGGCTTCGACCAGTCTTCCGTCCAGCGGATGGCCTGCGGCAGGCCGGCCGGCGCCGTCTGCCCGCCGGGCAGCGCCTCGCCCTGCCTGGGCTGCGGCTTGGCCGGCGATGCGCCCGGCGGCATCGAGGAACTCAGCGGGCCGCCGGTCTCGTTCTTGTTCGGCGAATCGGGTGCCACCGATTGCGCATTGGCCGCAGCGCCCAGCGCCAGTGCCGATACCGTGCCCGCCAGTGCGCAGGCCACACGTCCCCAATTGCTCCCATCACGGAACATTGCATACCTCCCAGTAATTGCTTGTGAAAAATTTGTGTATTGGGGTGGCCGGCGATCCTGCCGGCCACACCCGGATCGTTTAATTCAGGCGATCTCGCTTTCGCGATAGCGCAGCATGGCAATGGCGATGCCGCCGATCAGCGTGCCGCAGCCCATGATCGCGGCCACTTCGCTCAGCGGCCAATGCGCCTCGAACAGCGTGCCCGCCAGGATCGGCCCCAGCGCCGCGCCCGCCCGGCCAATGCCGATGACAAGGCCCGTGCCGCCGCCGCGCAGCGATGCCGGATAGGATTGCGCGATCACCGCATAAAGGCCGGCCGTGGCGCCATTGGTGAAGAAGCCGCCAATGCAGGCCACCAGCGACAGCGCGGCCAGCGTGCCCAGCCCCTGGCCAAAGGCAGTCACCGCCACAGCGCCGCCCACCATCAGCACGATCAGCAGCTTGCGGATGCTGAAGCGCTGGGTCAGCAGGCTGAGCGTGACCGAGCCGGTGGCCCCGCCGACATTGGCCCACACCAGCACGCTGCCTGCCATCGGCGGCGCATAGCCCATGTCGACGACGATCTTGGGGATCCACTTCATCAGGAAGTAGAAGGTGAGCATGTGGCTGAAATAGGCCAGGCACAGCAGCACCGTCACGCCGGCAACGCCGGGGGCAAACAGCTGGGCCAGGGCAATGCCGGGCTTGTCCTCTTCCCTGGGCGGCAGGGCGGCCAGCACGGGGCGGCCCTGGCGCAGCATCGAGCGGTTGATCTTCTCCAGCGCGCCGGCCGGCTGCTTGTGCAGCAGGAAGGCGATGGTCTCGGGCACCAGCCACAGCACCAGCGGGATGAACACCACCGTCATGCCGGCGCCAAACTGGAACACCGATTGCCAGTGGCCGGTGGCCGCCAGCAGGCTGGAAGCGATGAAGCCGCCCACCACCGCGCCGATCGGATAGCCGCCCACCATGATCGCCACGGCCAGGTTGCGCCGCTGGGCGTTGGAACATTCCGCCACGATGGCGTTGGTGGCGGCCAGCATGCCGCCAATGCCCAGCCCGGTGTACAGCCGGAAGGCCGAGAGGGTGGTCACATCATGCGCGGAGGACGCCAGCGCCATGCCGCTGGCCATCACCACCAGGCAGCCCAGAATGGTGGGCCGGCGGCCAATGCGGTCGGCCAGCGCGCCCAGCAGGAAGGCGCCCACGCCCATGCCGATCAGTTCCATCGACAGGACAATGCCCAGCGCCTGCTTGGTGACATGCCATTCCTTGGCGATGCCGGGCGCCGCAAAGCTGATCGACAGAACGTCGAAACCGTCGAGCGCATTGAGCGCAGTGGCGATGGCAATCGCCAGTATCTGGCGAAAATGCATCGGCTCGCGCGCGATGATGGCGCGTGGGTCTTCCATGGGCATCCTCTCTCTTGCGGGCCGCAGGGCGGTTATCAGTCCTGCCCGGCCACGGAATAATTGATCTGCTGGTTGCGGGTCTTCTGAAAGTCTTCCAGGCTCTCGCCGCGCATGGCGGCATAGATATCGAGGTTGCCCTGGCCGACGATCGGCGCCAGCTTTTCCATCAGGAAGAAGCTGGCACCATACCGGATCAGCCCCTGCCAGTCACGCGTGGCGATCAGCTGGCGCTCCTCATCGGAAAGGTCGGCCGCGGCCAGGGCTGCGGCCTCATCGGCCTTGAAGGCGGCGCGCGGGCCCGGCTGGATCAGGCTGTGCAGATAGGTGTTGAGGCGGAAACCCCGGGCAGAGCGTTCCAGCGTCATCGGATAGGTGCCCGCCAGTGCCTCGGCGCCGGCCAGCTGCGCGCCCATGCGGGTGCGGTGCGCGTCGGCCTCGCGCGCAGTCATCGGGCGCGCCTCATTCTCGAAGATGGCGGTGGCGATGCCGGTCATGCTGGGCAGGTAATAGCTGCGATGCACCCTGCGCACATTGGCCGACAGCGCCCCGCGCATGATCAGCCACATGATCACCTCGGCGCCTTCCAGCCCGCCCAGTTCGGCATATTCGGCATGGGTCATGCGGGTGAGCGCGACCGGGTCCTTCTCCAGCAGATCGAGGAATGCCTCGTCCCAGCCGACATTGTTGAAGCCGCAGCGCTCGCCATGCACCTGGTGCGACAGGCCACCGGTGGCCACGATTGCCACCCTGATGTCCTCGGGGTAGCTTTCGATGGCGCGGCGCAGCGCCTCGCCCAGCTGCCAGCAGCGCAGCGCGGTGGGAATGGGAAACTGCAGCACGCCCACCTGCAGCGGCACGATCCGCGTGGGCCAGGCGCCGCCCTTGTAGTCCATCAGCACCGACAGCGGCGAGAAGGCGCCATGATCCAGCCCCTTGCCGCGGAAGAAGCTCATGTCGAAACCATCTGTCACCAGCGACTGGGCGATGTGGCGCGACAGCTGCGCATCGCCTGCAATGGCCGGCACGGCGCGCGCGCCGCCGCCTTCGTCGGCCGGGCGATAGGCCTCGTCCACGCCCAGCGCGAAGGTGGAATAATGGTCGAAGAAGAAGGAAGTGATGTGATCGTTGTAGATCAGGAACAGCACGTCGGGGCGCTTTTCCTCCAGCCAGGCGCGCACCGGGGCATAGCCATCGAAGATCGGCTTCCAGGCCGGATCCTCATGCTTGCCGGCATCCTGGGCGAAGCCGATGGTGGGGGTGTGCGAACTGGCGATGGCGCCGATGATCTGAGCCATGATCTCTCTCTTCAGCCGATGCGGCGGCCACAGGCGGGCGCGGCCGGGCCTTCGGGCAGGGGAATGGGGGCAAATTGCAGGGGCATGGCCGTTCGTCTTGCATCCTCATCACGGAGCAGTGTCTTGCCATGGGGCCAAAGCCCGGCGCGCCTGCCGATTGCGCACCCATGCCCGATGGGATAGGCAGGCGCCATGACGGATAATCACATTGAGCAGGACTTTTCGCCAGAAACCGCCCGGCCGGGCAGCCACAGCGCCGTGCCCGTGCCCCGCTATATCCTCTATGGCGAAGCCGGCACCCGGCCCGACTGGTTCGTCAATGTCGAGCCGCTCGACAAGCGCTGCCGCACCCGCGGCTGGGTGATCAAGCCCCACACCCACCCCCGCTTCAGCCAGATCATGCTGGTGACGCGCGGCGCCGGCATGATGCGCGTGGAAGCCGAGGACCAGCCCTTTGGCCCGGGCAGCGTGATGGTGGTGCCGCCGCACCGGATTCACGGCTTCCATTATGAACAGCACACGCGCGGCTGGGTGATCACGATCGAGAATCACTATTTCGACGACCTGCTGGAACGCGCGCCGGCGCTGCGCCAGCTGATGGGCCGCTTTGGCGTGACCGACCTGCCGGTGACCGTGCTGAGCGGGCTGGATGGCGATTTCCAGCGGCTGATGGACGAGCTGGACAGCCAGCAGAGCGGCAGCGCCATCGGCGCCGAGATCCATTTGCTGGCAATCCTGCTGCAGCTTTATCGGCACTGGCCGCAAAGCGTGCAGGCGCCGCCGCCGGGCCACAGCCGGGGCGAACTGGTGGCGCGGTTCCGCCAGCTGGTGGAGGCCGAATTCCGCCGCCAGCCGCCGCTGCCCGATATGGCAGCCCAGCTCGGGGTCAGCGTATCGCAGTTGCGGGCGGCCTGCGCGCAAGTGGCGGGCCTGTCGCCGCTGGCGATCCTGCACGAGCGGCTGCTGGGCGAGGCACGCCGCTGCCTAGCCTATACCGCCCAGCCGATCACCGCCATCGCCGCCGATCTGGGCTTTTCCGAAGCGTCCTATTTCACCCGCTTCTTCACCCGCAAGACCGGCGATACCCCCACCGCCTGGCGCCGCGGCCACAGCTTCCTCACCGGCCTCAGCGAACGGCCGGCAGCCTAGCCCAAGGGCCTGCGGCCCAGCCCAACGGCGCCCTCAGGCCGCGCCCACCCGCCCCAGCGCCGCGCGCACCCGCGCCAGCGCATAGAGCACCACCGCCAGCCCGCCGGCCAGCATCAGCCAGTGCCAGATGCTGGCCCCGCCCTGCGCCACCGCCATGCCCTGCCGGCCCAGCGCCCCCAGCGCCACATAGCCGGTGAGCGCGGGCAGCGAGGCCAGCGTGCCCAGCAGGAAATCGCGGCTGCTGATCCGCGTGAGGCCCAGCCCATAGCTGGTGAGCGCAAAGGGCATCACCGGCGAGACGCGCAGCAGCAGCACCAGCCGCCAGCCCTCGCTGGTCATCGCCTCGTCCAGCCGGGCCACGCGCGGATGATGGCCCACATAGCGGGCAATGCGTTCGCGCAGCGCCGTGCGGCACAGGGCAAAGGCCAGCCAGCCGCCCACCATCGTGCTGATCGCCGACAGCAGCAGCCCCCAGCCCAGCCCATAGGTGGCCCCCGCCATCAGCGCGATCATCGAGGCCGGCAGCACGCCGCTGGCCGCCACCAGCACCTGGCCCGCGCCAAACGCCAGCCAGTTGGCCGCCATGAAGGCCTGCAGGCCGGCCAGCCCATGCTGCCCCGCCAGCCACAGCCCCATCAGCGACGCGCGCGCATCAGCCATGCAATCAGCGCGCCGCCGCTTCGGCCGGCGCGCCCACGCCCTTCAGCCGGGCCGACAGATCATGGAACAGCGCCGGGCGCACCAGCCCCCAGCGCGCCAGCCGATAGACCAGCGCCGTTTTCAGCACGCCCAGCCCATAGATGCAGCTGCGGCGGAAATTGATGCTCGAGGCTTCCTCGAAATAGCGCGTGGGGCAGGAGATCTCGCCGGTGTTGAAGCCGAACCAGGCGGTTTGCGCCAGCATCTGGTTGTCGAACACGAAATCGTCGGAACAGGCTTCCAGCGGCAGGGTTTCCAGCACCTGGCGGCTCCAGGCGCGATAGCCGGTGTGATATTCCGACAGCTTCTGGCCCAGCAGCACGTTTTCGGCAAAGGTCAGCGCGCGGTTGGCGATGTATTTGTAGAGCGGCATGCCGCCGGCCAGCGCCCCCTTGCCCAGAATGCGCGAGGCCAACACCACATCATAATGGCCAGAGGCGATCATGCTGGCCATCGCGGCCACCAGCCTGGGCGAATATTGATAATCCGGGTGCAGCATGACGACGATATCGGCGCCGCGTTCCAGGGCTGCGGTGTAGCAGGTCTTCTGGTTGCCGCCATAGCCGCGGTTCTTCGCATGAACGATGGTGTGGATGCCAAGGCCGCGAGCGATCTCGCTGGTATCGTCCTTGCTGGCATCATCGGTCAGGATCACATCGTCGACGATGTCCATCGGGATCTCCCGATAGGTCCGCAGCAGGGTCAGCCCCGCATTATAGGCCGGCAGCACAACCGCCACGCGCTTACCATCAATCATCCAGAAGGCCTCGTCAATCGGGTCTAGGCAACAAGCCCGCTTCCTGTATTAACCTCGATTATCATGTCAATATAATTGGCGGAACTACTTATGGAAATATACGAAGAACATCCCAATGTAATCCGCAAAGATTGCGCAAAAGATATGAAACACAAAAACCTTCTTATGAAATATTTCCCATTTGTAGCATCAATTTTGCTTTTTTCATTCATGTCTGCATTTTATATCAGCGGGCCTCTGGCGTTTTATTACCATTTCGTCCGGCTGTGGGGCATTCCACCTTTTTATCACCCCTTCGATGATACCGACACGGTGATGTCGGCCCTGCGCTGCCTGCGCCAGGGGGTGGATGTGATCGCCGCCAACCCTTGCGATCCGGAGGCGCGCCCGTTCGATTATTCGCCGCTGTGGCTGGCGCTGGCGGTGCTGCCGGTTACGCCGGCCTGGCTCAACGGGGCCGGGCTGCTGGTGGATTTCGGCTTTTTCGCCAGCCTGTTGCTGCTGCCTGTGGCGCGCGATGGCCGGGCCGCGCTGGCGCTGGCGCTGGCGGCGGTTTCCAGCTGCGCGGTGCTGGCGGTGGAACGCGGCAACAATGATCTGGTGCTGTTTGTGCTGGCAGCGCTGGCGGCGGTGGCGCTGGGCCGGGCGTGGGGCGTGCGAATCATCGGCTATGGGCTGCTGCTGCTGGCGGGCCTGCTCAAATATTATCCGATGGCGGCAATGGCGGTGGCCCTGCGCGAGAAGGTCGGGCGGTTTGTCTTCCTCACGCTGGCCTCGCTGGCGATCACCGGCCTGTTCGTGGCGATCACCTGGCACGATCTGTCGCGCGCGCTGGCGATCATTCCGGAGGGCACGCCCTTTGGCAACATGTTCGGCGCGGTGAACCTGGGCGCGGGCATTGCGCTGGATGGCCATCTGCCACCAGTGTGGCCCTATGCCATCCGCCTGGCGCTCACCGGCTTTGCCGTGTTCTGGGCCACCAAGCGCGCTGGCGAGCCAGCCACCCGCGCAGCGCTCGCCACGCTTTCGGCCCGCGAGACGCATTTTCTGATGGTCGGCGCGCTGCTGGTGGTGGCCGCCTTCTTCACCGCGCAGAACATCGGCTACCGGGTGATCCACCTGCTGCTGGTGCTGCCCGCGCTGCTGGCGCTGCGCCATGCCGGGCCCGCGGCGCGCTTTCGCCATGCCCCCAAGGTGGCGCTGCTGCTGATGTGGAGCGAATTGTGGCGCAACCGGGCGCGCTGGCTGGGCTGGCATCTGGGCGGCAAGATCGGCCTTGGCGTGGGCAAATATCTGGCCTTTGCCGCCAAGGAAGCGATGTGGTGGTGGCTGGTGATCGTGCTGGCTTCCTATGTGCTGGCCTGGCTGTCGCAGGGGCCGCTGTGCCAGATGGCGCACCGCCTGCTGGGCGGCAAGGCGGCGGCCGAGGGCTGAGCAGGCGCCATTTTGTTCATGTCGGATCAGGGGGAAGGCGTGTAAGGCGGCCGGGCGGGCGCCGCGGGGGTGGCCCGATCAGCATAGCGGCGCCTTTTTTGCGATGAAATTTCCTGCTCTTGCCCTTGCTCTCCCGCTGGCCCTGCTGGGCGCCGGCGTGGCCGGGGCCGATCCCGCCCCGTTCGATCTAGCCGGCCCTGCCCTGCGCATCTCGGTCAGCCGCGATGGCACCAGCCTGCCGATCGCGGCCGTGCCCCAGCTGGCCCCCGGCGACAGGCTGACCGTGGAAGCCCCGCCGCCCGCCGATGCCACCGCGCGCTATCTGCTGGTGGCCGCCTTCCTGCGCGATCCCACCAATCCGCCGCCGGCCGGCTGGTTCGCCCGATCGGAAAGCTGGAAGCCGGCCAGGCGCGGCGGCGGGCCGATTGCGCTCACCGTGCCGGCAGGGGCCCACCATCTGGTGCTGCTGCTGGCGCCGGCCACCGGCGGCGATTTCGCCACGCTGAAGAAGGCGGTGGCCGCGCGGCCCGGCGCCTTTGTGCGCGCCGCGCAGGATCTCGAACAGGCCTCGCTCGACCGGCGGCGCTATGATGCCTATCTCGCCGCCATCCGCAAGATCTCGGCCAGCACGCCCGATGCGCTGGCGCGGCTGGCGCCGGTGGTGGCCAGCAGCCTGCACATCAAGATCAACCAGGATTGCCTGCAGCGCCAGGCAGAGCTGCAGGCCGCCTGCCTGCTGGATGCCAAGCAATCCTCGGTGATGGGCGGCGACAGCACGGCGGGCACCAGCGCGCTGTCGGGCGCGGCCACTGATCTGGCGCTCAGCCTCAGCGCGACGCCCGCCGGCGGGCTGGGCTATTACAGCCCCTATATCAGCGCCATCCACGAGATCCTCGGCATTTTCGGGGCGATGCATTCGGCGAAATACCAGTATATCCCGGCGCTGGGCGTGCCCGATGGCGAGGCGCTGCAGCTGGCGCTCAACACGCCGCCCTCCTTTGGCGATCCCAAATCGGTGCTGGTGGCGGCCCTGCCCGAGATCAAGCCGGCCCAGCCGCCGGTGCCCCAGCTGCAGCCGGCAACGCCGCCCGCCCCCGCCCTCGCCTGCCTGGGCGGGGCAGATCCGCTGCCGCTGGCGCTCAGCCCGCTGTTCTATGCCACCGCCTATGGGCATGATCTGAAGCTGGCCTTGCACCTGCCCGGCGGCCAGCGCACCGAACTGCCGCTGAGCGCCGATGCCGCCCGCGCCGGGCTGGTGCTGGCAGAACCGGCGCGGCTGCCGGCCGGGCTTTCCGGCACGATCAGCGCCAGCCTGCATGGTATGTGGGGCTTCACCCGCTTTGCCGGGCCGGAGATGACCCTGCAGACCGCCGGCGCCTGGGCCTGGCAGCAGCCCGAGGCACGCAAGGCCGAAGCCGGCCCGCTGCTGCTGAGCGGCGCGCCGGCGGCCTGCGTCAGCGCCATCACCGCCGCCGGGGCCGATGGCATCGCCCGCCCGGTCAGCTGGAAAGCCACCGAGAGCGGCGCCCTCGCTCTCACCCTGCCGGCCAGCCCCGACCGGCCCGAGCCGCTGGCGCTGACCATCACCGGCCCTGCCGGCACGCCGCCCGCCCGGCTGGTGGTGGCCCCGCCCGCCCGGCCGGCGCCGCCCGCCGCCCGCATCAG
>DASRYE010000058.1:0-15430 GCA_035653915.1 Novosphingobium sp.
AATCTCGCGCCAGCTTTCATACGGGCGGATCGAGCGGCTGCGGTCGGTCAACCCCAGCCAGATGGGGCCGTGCTTCTTGATAAGGGCGCCCAGCGTGCAATCGTCGATCAGCGCGCCGCGCATGGCGGCAATGCCGCCGGCCGCCTCCAGCGTCTTGCGCTTCACCAGCACGCAGCCGCCCGCCGCGCCCGCCACACGGCGGGTGAAGCGGCCCCGGCGGTTGATCCAGCCGAAGGGGTAGAGCATCATGAAGAACCAGATGAAGGCGGGGATCAGCAGCTTTTCGGCCGGCCGCGCGCAATGCAGCTTGGCCATGAAGCTGACCAGCCGCCGATCGCCGCTGCGGGCAATGCCCACCAGCGTGGAAAGCGTGTCGGGCGTGTGCTCGATATCGGCGTCGGTCAGCCAGAGATAATCGGGCGTGCCGGCCGCGGCGATCCCCTGGCTGACAGCCCAGAGCTTGCCGGTCCAGCCATCGGCCAGCGGGGCGCCTGTCAGCACCGTCAGCCGCTCTGCCCCGTCCAGCGCGCGGGCGATGGCGCCGGTGCCGTCGGAGGAATTGTCGTCGACCAGAACGATGCGGAACGGGCCCTTGTAGTCCTGCGCCAGCAGGCTGCCGATCGAGCGGGCGATGACATCGGCCTCGTCGCGCGCGGGCACTACGGCCACCACTGCGGGCAGCGGCGGGGTGAGCAGGCCGGGCGTGCGCGTGTCGCGCTGGGCGCAGGTCCAGAAGCCGGTGGCGGCAAGGCCCAGCCACACCGCCAGTACCACAAGGCCAAGCAGCAGCATCAGCCGATCATCCCTGCCGCGCGGAACCAGGCCAGCGCATCGGCGATCGCCTCCTGATAGGGGCGGGTGGCATAGCCCAGCTCTGCCCTGGCGCGCGCGCTGGAATAATACATGTGGTGGCCGGCCATGCGCAGCGCGTCCAGCGTGAGGAAAGGTTCCTTGCCGGTGATCCGCCCGCCCAGTTCGGCCGCATAGGCCAGCGGGAACAGCGGCGCGCGCGGCAGCTTCACACGCGGCGGCTTGCGGCCCACCATGGCGCAGATGTCGGCCAGCATCTGGCCCAGCGTCACATCCTCGCCGCCCAGCACATAGCGCCGGCCGATCTGGCCCTTCTCGGCCGCCAGAATATGCCCCAGCGCCACATCATCGACATGGACGAGATTGAGGCCCGATTCGACATAGGCCGGCATCTTGCCATTGGCCGCTTCCACCAGCACGCGCCCGGTGGGGGTGGGCTTGATGTCGCGCGGGCCGATCGGCGTGGAGGGGTTGACGATGACCGCCGGCAGGCCGCGCGTGGCGACCAGCTCTTCCACCAGCCTTTCGGCCACCACTTTCGAGCGCTTGTAGATGCCCACCGCCTGTTCGGGGCTGGCCGGGCGGGTCTCGTCCGAGGGTTCGCCATGGCCGGGCAGCAGCGTGGCAACAGAAGAGGTGTAGACCACGCGGCCAACGCCGGCGGCCAGCGCGCCTTCCATCACCGCGCGGGTCATGGCAAGGTTGTTGCGCAGGATCTCCTCCGGATCGCGCGCCCACAGGCGATAGTCGGCCGCTACGTGATAGAGAGCGCCGGCGCCGGCCATCGCCCGGGCCACGCCGGCCTCGTCGCGCAGGTCCACCTCGATCAGCTCGCCGGGGAAATCGGCCAGATTGCCGCGCGGGCTGCTGGCCCGCACGAGGCCCACAAGGCGGCGCCCGCGCGCTGCCAGCTGCCGGGCGACTGCCGAGCCCAGAAAGCCCGATACGCCGGTTACAATGGTTGTCTGCCCGTCCACGCCGCGCTTCCTAGGGGGCAAATCGCCGCGCCGCAACACGCCACGTGCAGCCGGGGGCAAATCGGCAGCGGTTGTTGCGGCAGGCGGCGGCACGCTTGCATAAAGCGCGCTGGCCAGCGGCGCGCAAGCTGGCTAAGGGCGGGGCCCATGGTCTTGAGCGTGATCCTGGCACGGGCGGTGGCGGGGCTGGTGGTGGTGCTGGCCCTGGTGGCCATTGCCTATCAGCTGGCCGCGCTGGCGCTGCTGCGCCGGTTTTTCGCGCGGGCGGCAGGGGCTGCGGCGCCGGCGCATTGGCCGGCGGTCAGCCTGCTGAAGCCGCTACATGGGGCAGAGCCGCGTCTTGGCGCCAATCTCGCCAGCTTCCTTGCGCAGGATTATCCCGCCCCGGTGCAGATGGTGTGCGGCGTCAATGCGCTGGGCGATCCGGCGGTGGGCGCGCTGAAGGCGCTGAGCGCGCGCCATCCGGGCGCCCATATCAGCCTGTCCACCGGCCCGCGCCAGCCCGGCGCCAATGCCAAGATGGGCAATTGCGCCGCTTTCTATCCGCTGGCCCGCCACGATGTGCTGGTGCTGTCGGACAGCGACATGGTGGTGGGGCGCGATTACCTTGCCCGGGTGGTGGCCCAGCTGCTGCGGCCGGGCGTGGGGGCGGTTTCCTGCCTTTATGTGGGGCGCGGCGATGCCGGCGTGTGGAGCCGCATCGGCGCTGCCATCATCAGCTGGCAGACGATGCCCAACATGGTGCTGGGGCTGGCGCTGGGCATGGCGCGGCCCTGCATGGGCTCCACCATTGCCATCCGGCGCGAGGTGCTGGAGGCGATTGGCGGCTTTGGCGCCTTTGCCGATATACTGGCCGATGATCATGCCATTGGCGCGGCGGTGCATGGCTGCGGGCTGGAAGTGGCGATCCCGCCGATGCTGCTGGTGCATGCCGGGGCGGAAGGTTCTGCCCGGGTGCTGTGGCGCCAGCATCTGCGCTGGGCGGCCACCGTGCGCGATCTGGCGGGGGCGGGCCATTATGGCTCTGTTGTCACCCATGCGCTGGCGCTGGCGCTGCTGGCGGCGCCTTGCGTGGCGGTGGCGGGCCTGCCGGCCGCCTGGGGGGCAGGGCTGGTGGCAGCGGCGCTGGCGGTGCGGCTGGCGCTGGCCGGCGATGTGGCCCGCCGCATGAAGCGGCTTGACGGCGCGGAGCAATTGCCTTTCTGGCTTCTGCCTGTCGCGGATATTTTCGCATTCGCCGTGTTTCTGGCGAGCTGGAGCGCGCGAAAGATTGATTGGCGCGGGCTTCCACTTACTATAACGGGCTCCGGACGCATCGCGCATAGCGGCGCCCCCAGCAATGATTGAGAGACTGATGAAGCGGACCCTTTTCCTCCAGGCCCCCTCTTTCGACGGCTACGACGGCGGTGCCGGCGCGCGCTATCAAATGAAGCGTGAGGTCAAGAGCTTCTGGTATCCGACCTGGATCGCCCAGCCTGCTGCGATGGTGCCCGGATCGAAGCTGATCGATGCGCCCTCGCACGATCTCTCGTGGGAAGACATCGCCCATGAGTTCGACGAGCGCGACCTGGTGATTCTGCATACCTCGACGCCTTCGTTCAACCAGGATGTGCGCACGGCCGAGCTGATCAAGGCCCGCAACCCCAACATCCAGATCGCCTTCGTGGGCGCCAAGGTGATGATCGAGGACGAGAAGAGCCTGGCCGCCAGCCCGGCGATCGACCTGGTCTGCCGCGAGGAATATGATTTCACCTGCGTCGACTTGGCCGAGGGCAAGCCGCTGGCCGAGATCGACGGCATCACCTGGCGCGCGCCCGATGGCAGCATCGTGCGCAACAAGGATCGCAAGGCGATCGAGGACATGGACGTGCTGCCGATGGTCTCGCCCATCTACAAGCGCGATCTTGACAGCACGAAGTATTTCGGCGGCTATCAGCGCCACCCCTATGTCTCGTTCTACACCGGCCGCGGCTGCAAGAGCCGCTGCACCTTCTGCCTGTGGCCGCAGACGATCTCGGGGCATAACTACCGCTATCGCTCGGTGCCCAAGGTGATCGAGGAAGTGAAGTACATCCTCGCCAACATGCCCGAAGTGAAGGAAATCTTCTTCGACGACGACACGCTGGCCGATGCGCATGAGCATGTCGTGGCGCTCAGCCGCGAGCTGCGCAAGCTGGGCTTTGGCACCAAGGGTTTCGACAAAACCTGGGGCTGCAACGCCAAGGCCAACGTGCCCTATGACGTGCTCAAGGAAATGAAGGCAGGCGGCTGCCGCGTGCTGCTCGTCGGCTATGAGAGCGGCAACCAGAAGATCCTGCACAACATCAAGAAGGGCCTGCGCACCGATGTGGCGCGTCAGTTCACCAAGGATGCGCATTCCCTGGGCCTGACCATCCACGGCACCTTCATCCTGGGCCTGCCGGGCGAGACGCTGGAGACGATCGAGGAAACGATCCGTTACGCCATCGAGCTGAACCCGCACACCATTCAGGTGTCGCTGGCCGCGCCCTATCCGGGCACGTTCCTCTACAAGCAGGCGACCGAGAACGGCTGGTTCGACGGCACCGATCACCTGCTGACCGATGGCGGCAACCAGATCGCCCAGCTCTCCTATCCGCACCTCTCCTCCGCCGTCATCTTCGACAAGGTGGAAGAGTTCTATCGCCGCTACTATTTCCGCCCCAGCAAGATCGCCTCGATCGTGGGCGAGATGCTGCGCGACTGGGACATGATGAAGCGCCGCCTGCGCGAAGGCGTGGAGTTCTTCGACTTCCTGCGCCGCAGAAAGGAAGCAGCCTGAGCATCACGGCCGGCGTTGCACGCGGGCAGACGGCGCAGGGTGGTGACGGGGGGGCCGGACCGCGCAGACGCCTGATTGTGACCGCCGATGATTTCGGCGCCGCACTGGCGGTGAACGAAGCGGTGGAGCGCGCCCATGTGGATGGCATCCTCACCGCCGCCAGCCTGATGGTGGCAGGCGAAGGGGCCGCAGATGCCGTGGCGCGTGCGCGCCGCCTGCCGGGCCTTGGCGTGGGGCTGCATGTGGTGCTGGTGGAAGGGCGGCCGGTGTTGCCGGCAGCCCAGGTGCCGGCGCTGGTGGGGCCAGACGGGCAGTTTGCCCCGAACATGGTGCGCACCGCCTTTCGCATTGCTTTCAGCCGCCGCGCGCGCGCGCAGATGCGCGCCGAGGTGGCCGCCCAATTCGCTGCCTTTGCCGCCACTGGCCTACCGCTGGATCATGTCAATGCCCACAAGCATTTCCACCTGCACCCGATGATCGCCGCGGCCATCCTTGAGGCCGGCCGGGCGCATGGGCTGGCGGCCATCCGCGTGCCGCGCGAGGGCGGCGGCAGCGGCCTTGGCGCGCTGCTGATGCGCTGGTGGGCGGGGCTTTTGGGCCGGCGCTGGCGCCGCGCCGGGCTGGCGACGAATGATCAGGTGGTGGGCCTTGCCGTCAGCGGCGCCTTCACGCCCGAACGGATGCGCGCGGCGCTGGCCAGCCTGCCCGAGGGCATTACCGAGATCTACACCCATCCGGCCACGGCCGATGCCTATCCGGGTTCGGCGCCGGGCTATGCCTATCGCGCGGAACTGGCCGCGCTGGTTGATCCTGTCGTGTGCAAGCTGGCCGGCGCTGTGGCGCGCGGGCCGTTTCGCGCCCTTGCCACCCTGTCATGCCCTTCGGGGTCACATTCTTCTGCTATCGAGGCCGCCTGAGCATGTTTGCCACCCAGCTTGTCGGTCTTGGTCTGATGGCAGCGGGCGTGCCGCCCGAAAGCGCCCTCGAAAGCGCCAATGCCGTGGTGCCGGTGGCAGAGGCCGCGCCCGCAGCGGCCCCGGCGCCGGTGGTGGCCCCCGCATCGGCCCAGCCCGCGCCGGCCCAGCCTGCCGCCGCCGATACCACGCCGATCGACGATCCCGAAACGGCGGCGGCCATCCACCACATGGCCTGCGAGGCGGTTGCCACCGGCGATGACGACGAAGGCCAACTGGCCGCCGATGCCGGCGTGGACCCGGCCCAGGCGGTCTGCCCGCCGCCGCCGCCCACCGATCCCGATCCGCTGAAGGGCTTCAACCGGCTGAGCTTTGCCATCTCCCTGCCGATCGACCGCTATATCGTGCGGCCGCTGGCCATGGTCTACAAGGCGGTGCTGCCTGCGTTCCTGCGTGATGGCATCCATAACGCGCTGGAAAACATCTATTTCCCCACCATCCTGGTGAACGACATGCTGCAGCTGCGCCCGGATCTCACCGGCAAGACGCTGATGCGCTTCTTCGTCAACAGCACGCTGGGGCTGGGCGGCCTGTTCGATGTGGCCAAGCGCAAGCCGTTCAACACCCCGGCCCATGCCAACAGCTTTGGCGACACGCTGGGGCTGATGGGCTTCGAGGCGGGCCCCTATCTCTATTTCCCGGTGATGGGGCCTTCTTCCACGCGGGATCTGGCCGGCATGATCGCCGATGCCTTCACCCAGCCGGTGCTGTTCGATTATGTCTCGCACACCCATGTGAAGACGGTGCACCAGCGCGAGCGCTCTTTTGTCACCAGCACGATCTCGCTGACCACTGCCGGCGCCAGCGCGCTGGTGGCCCGCGGGCTGGACGAGCGCGTGCGCGCCGATGCCGATCTCAAGGCGCTGAAGGCGCAATCGGTGGATTTCTACACCAACATGCGCCTCTCTTACCTGCAGAACCGCGAGGCGGAGATTGCCGAGCTGAAGACGCGCGGCGGCAAGCCCGCCGATGTGCCCGCCTTCGACGAGCCGCTGGAAGATCCGGGCGCGGTCAAGGCGCCCCAGCAGCCGCCTCAGCCCCAGCCCAACTCCCAGGCCAAGCCTTAAGGGTCAGGCCAGCGCGGCCCGGGGGCGGGCCTGCTGGCGGCGGGCGCGCCATTCCATCGCCGGCCACAGCAGCAGCGCGGCGCCAAACGCCACATCGCGCAGCCGCAGCACCAGGCTGAGCGCCAGCGCCATCGGCGCCGGCACGCCCAGCGCCGCGCCTGCCAGCACCGCGCCCGCTTCCTGCATCACCAGCCCGCCCGGCACGAAGAACAGGATGACGCGGGCCGAAGTGGCCGCGCTCTCGATCGCCAGCGCCGAGAACAGCGAGAGGTGCAGGCCAAACACGCCGGCGGCCAGCCACACCTGCACGCCCGACAGGCCCCAGCCGATGACATGGAGGCCAATCGCCAGCGGCAGGCCGGTGCGCTGGCGGTGCATCTCGCGGCGCAGCAGGTGCCATTCGGCGGCGATGCGCCGGCGCAGGCGGTGGCCCTGCGGCAGGCCGCGCCACCAGCGCCGCGCCGCCAGCCCCACCAGCAGAAGCACCAGCGCCACCATGCCGCCGGCCACCAGCCAGCCATGGGCCGCCGAGGCGCCGCCGCCAGAAGGCAGCCCGGCCGCGCCGTGCCCACCCAGCCAGAAGCCGGCCACCACCCAGCCGGCCAGCGCCATATAGGGCAGCTCTGCCAGCACTTCGGCGGCCACATCCAGCACCCGCAGCATCAGCGCCGCGCGGGCCTTGCCGCCGGCCAGCACCAGCATGCGCGCGCCGATCGCCTCGCCCATGCCGGGGGGGAAGATCAGCAGGTTGTGCCCGGCATCGCGGGTGAGGCGGGCGAGGAAGCTGGCGCGGAAGGGCACGCCGATGTTGAGCGCCTGCTGGGCGGCCGTGCACACCAGAATGGCCACCAGCTGCACCGGCAGGGTAACCAGCACCGCCAGCGGATCGATCTGCCGGGCGGCCTGGGCGAACAGGCTGCGCAGGCCCGGATTGGCCGCCACCGAAGCAAGGCCCGCCACGAGAATCACCGCCGGCACCGCCCAGCCATGCCAGCGCGGGCGAGAGGCGGGGGCAGGGGCGGCAGGGCTGGCGGGCTGGGTCATGGCTTTGCGCCTTAGGCCGGGCGGGGCGCGGCTGCAATGGGGCTGCAATGGGGCCGCAGTGGGGCCGCAAGGCGGCGGGTGGCGCGTGGTCGTATAGGCGCAGCACGGGGGTTGTCGCGCGGGGGAATTTCGGCCAAGGCGGCCCCCGATGTATATCGCCCGTCTCAACCAGGCCATTCTGGCCGCCGCCCGCCGCCCGCGGCTTGTTCTGGCCGGCGTTCTGGCGCTGGCGGCAGCGGCGCTGGCGGTGGTGATCGGCGATTTCGACATGACCACCGATACCGGCGAGCTGATCTCGGCCAGCACGCCCTGGCGGCAGGATGAGAGCCGGGTGGAAAACGCCTTCCCGCAGCTCAAGGATTCGGTGCTGATCGTCGTCGATGGCGCCACGCCCGAGCTGGCCGAGGATGGCGCCAGTCGCCTCGCTGCCGCCTTGGCCGACGACAAGGCGCATATCGTCGATGTGAAGCGCCCCGATGGCGGCCCCTTCTTCGACCGCGAGGGGCTGCTGTTCGCCTCGCTTGCCGATGTGCGCGAGGCCACCCGCCGGCTGATCGATGCGCAGCCGCTGCTGGGCGGGCTGGCGTCAGACCCCAGCCTGCATGGCATTGCCGCCACGCTGGCCACCGTGGCCGATGGCGCCGCCAAGCCCGGCGCGGCCCCGGCCGACCAGCTGGCAACGCCGCTCGCCCGCTTGTCCTCGGCGATCGACGACCGGCTGGCCGGGCGGCATGTGTTCTTCTCGTGGCAGCGCCTGTTTGCCGATGGCGCCGGGCCGCTGAGCCCGCCCATCCGCCGCGTGCTGGTGGTGCACCCCAGGCTCGATTTCAGCGATCTGGAGCCCGGCTCTGCCGCGGTGGACGCGATCAACCAGACCGCCGCGCGCCTGCAGATCGATGCCGCGCACGGCCAGCATGTCGGCATCACCGGCCAGGTGCCGCTGGCCGACGAGGAATTCGGCTCGATCCGCGAGAATATCGGGCTGGTGGGCGCGCTGATGGTGGCCGCCATGGTGGTGTGCCTGTGGCTGGCCACGCGCAGCGCCAGGATGGTGGGCGCGATCATGGGCACGATCGCGGTGGGGCTGGTCATTACCCTCGCGCTGGGGCTGCTGGCGGTGCACCGGCTGAACCTCATTTCGGTGGCCTTCATCCCGCTGTTCGTGGGGCTGGGGGTGGATTTCGGCATTCAGGTCAGCGTGCGCTTCAATGCCGAGCGGGCCGCCGGCGCCGAGCCGATGCAGGCGCTGGAACGCATGGCCGCGGCCATTGGCGAGCCGTTGCTGATGGCGGCGGGCGCGATCTTCCTCGCGCTGGCCGCGTTTCTGCCCACCGCCTATATCGGCATTGCCGAGCTGGGGGTGATTGCCGGCCTTGGCATGATCGTCGCCTTCGGGCTGAACATCACGCTGCTGCCGGCGCTGCTGGTGCTGCTGAAGCCGGCCGCGCCCGCCCACCGGGTGGGCTGGGCCGGGGCGGCGGCGGCCGATCGCTGGCTGCACCGCCATCGCAAGGGCATTCTCGCCAGCTTTGCCGGCGCGGTGGTGGCCACCATTGCCGCCCTGCCGCTGGTGGCGTTTGATTTCAACCCGCTGCACCTGCGCGATCCCAGGGCGCCGGCAATGGCGACCCTTGCCGATCTGATGCGCGATGCCGATCGCACGCCCAACACCATCTCCATCCTTGCCCCCGATGCCGGGCAGGCCGGCGCGCTGGCCGCGCGCCTTGGCCGCCTGCCGGAAGTGGCCCATGCCGTCAGCATCGACAGTTTCGTGCCCGAGGGGCAGCCGGACAAGCTGGCGCTGATCCAGGATGCCAGCCTGCTGCTCGATGCGGCGATCAACCCCTTCGACCTGCCGACCAGCGCCGATGATACCGCAACGCAGGCCAAGCTGCATGAGGCGGCCGACCGGCTGCGCGCGCTGGCTGCCGCCCGGCCGGGCGCGCTGGGCCGCTCTGCCGCGGCGCTGGCGGTCAGCTTCGAGCGGCTGGCCGCGGCCAGCCCTGCCAGCCGCGCCGATATCGCCGCCATGCTGGAAATGCCGCTGGCGATCACGCTCGACAAGATCCGCGCCTCGCTGCAGGCCGGCGAGGTGAGCCGGGCCAGCCTGCCGGCCGATCTGGCCGCCGACTGGGTGGCCAAGGACGGCAGCGCGCTGGTGCAGGTGACACCGGCCGGCAACAGCCTCGACAACCGCGTGCTCACGCGCTTCACCGCCGCCGTGCGGGCGCAGGCGCCCCATGCCAGCGGCCTGCCGGTGGCAACGCAAGAAGCCGCGCGCACCGTTGCCGGCGCTTTTGTGCAGGCGGGCGTGCTGGCGCTGCTGCTGGTGAGCGGGCTGCTGTGGCTGGTGCTGCGCTCGGTGCGCGAGGTGGCCTTTACCCTGGCGCCGGTGGTGCTGTCGGGCTTTCTCACGCTGGGCAGCTGCGTGCTGATCGGCCAGCCCTTGAATTTTGCGAATATCATCGCATTTCCGCTGTTGTTCGGTGTGGGCGTGGCGTTCCACATCTATTTTGTCATGGCATGGCGGCGAGGCGTGGAAAATCTGTTGCAGACAAGCCTTGCCCGCGCCGTGGTGATGAGCGCGCTGGCCACCGGCAGCGCCTTTGGCGCCCTGTGGCTGAGCCACCACCCCGGCACCGCCAGCATGGGGCTGATCCTGATGATCTCGCTGATCTGGACACTGGTGTGCGCGCTGGTGTTCGAGCCGGCGCTGCTGGGCCCGGTGCATGGGCCCGCCCGCGAGGATGTGTGATGGGCGCGCCCCCCGCCACTGACCTGGCTGCCTCTGATGCCGCCGATCCGCGGGCAAGGCTGCTGCTCGCTTCGATCCACGATGTGGGCCCCCGCTTCGAGCGCGAGGTGGACCAGCTGGCCGAGCGGCTGGATGGGCATCTGGGCAGTGCGCGCTTTGCCATGCTGGTGGTGCCCGATCACTGGGGGGCAGCACCGCTGCTCACCGCCGGCGGCTTTCAGGCCAGGCTGCGCGGCTGGGCCGATGCCGGGGTGGAGATGTTCGTGCATGGCTGGTTCCACCGCGACATGGCTGCCCATGCCGGCCTTGCCGCCTTCAAGGCCCGCCACATGACCGCCAGCGAGGGCGAATTCCTGGGCCTGGCGCAGGAGGAAGCCGCCCGCCGCATGGATGAGGGGCGCAAGCTGGTGGAAGATATCATCGGCCGGCCGGCCGCCGGCTTCATTGCCCCTGCCTGGCTTTATGGCCCGGGCGCCCGCGCGGCGCTGGCCACCAGCGGCTTTGCCCTGGCCGAAGACCATCTGCGCGTGTGGCAGCCGGGCACTGGCCGCGTGCTGGCGCGCGGGCCGGTGATCACCTGGGCCAGCCGCAGCAAGGCGCGCCAGCGTTCCAGCCGTTTCTTTGCCGGCCTTGCCCGCCATGCGCTGCGCGGCCAGCAGGTGGCGCGCATTGCCGTGCACCCGGGCGATACCACCGTGCCGGCGCTGCTTTCTTCCATCGACGCGACCATCGCCGCTTTCACCCGCGCCCACCGGCCCGGCCGCTATGCCGAACTTTTGCCGGCCCGGCCCTGTCAGGTTCAGGCGGCATTATGATTGAGCGCACTACGCAACCCTTTGGCGGGGACGAGGCCAGCGACAGGCCTGCCCGCGCGGAATCGGATATGGCACAGATGTACCAGCACAGTTTTGCTGCCGGCGAGGGCAGCCCGGAAACCCGGCTCGACATGGGCACGGTGGAACAGCGTCAGCGCGGATCACGCCTGGCCGGCCTGTTCAGCGCGGCGATCTCGCTGGCCATGCTGGTGGCTGTGGCGATGGAGATCCGCCAGCTGCATTTCCGTGAAATTCTGGCGATGATCCCGCGTTCGGCGCCGTTCTGGCTGGCCTTTGCCGCCTATTATCTGGTGCCGCCTTTCACCGAATGGACGATCTATCGCCGGCTGTGGGGCCTGCCCCTGTCGGGCGTGGCGGCGCTGCTGCGCAAGCAGGTGTCGAACGAGCTGCTGCTGGGCTATCTGGGCGAGGTGCAGTTCTATGCCTGGGCGCGCGCGCGGCTGAACATGGTGGCCGCCCCCTTTGGCGCCATCAAGGATGTGACGATCCTTTCCGCGCTCACCGGCAATATCGCCACGCTGGTGATGCTGGTGGGGGCCTGGCCGCTGGTCATGTCGGGCCAGCTGGGGATGGAATCGCGCACGGTGTTCATGTCGCTGGGCGTGGTGCTGCTCACCAGCTGCATCATCCTGTTCTTCCGCCAGCGCCTGTTCAGCCTGCACAAGCGCGATCTGCTGATCATCACCGGCCTGCATTTTGGCCGCATCATCATCATCGTGGGCCTGTGGGCGCTGATGTGGCACCTGGTGCTGCCCGAGGTGGAACTGGCGATGTGGCTGGTGCTGGCCACCTTGCGCATGCTGATCTCGCGGCTGCCGCTGGTGCCCAACAAGGATGTGGTGTTTGCCGGCGTTGCGGTGTTCCTCCTCGGCCATGAGGCGCAGATCTCGCATCTTATCGCCATGATGGCGGGGCTGCTGCCGGTCACCCATATCGTCGTCGGGGCGATCTTCGCCTCGGTTGATCTGTTCCAATCCAGAAAGGAAAGCTGAGCGATGCGCCTCTCTCCTGCATTGCTGGCCGGTTTGGCGGCCACCTCTGTGCTGGCCGCGGGGCCGGCGCAGGCTGGCGACAAGCCGGTGGTGCCGCTGCCCTCCACGCCCGATCTCGGCAAGGCCGAGGCGCATTGCCGCGCGGGCGAGCAGGGCCCGGCGCTGCTGATCTCGGTGGTGGGGCTGAAGGACCGCGCCGGCCGGCTGAAGCTGGAGGTCTATCCGTCGAACGACGAGGATTTCCTGATGGACGACAATGTGCTCGTCTATCAGCACAAGGCCTTCCGCCGGGTGGAGGAAGAAGTGCCGGCCAGCGGCGCTGTGCAGCTGTGCGCGCGCATTCCCGGCCCCGGCGCCTATTCGGTGATGCTGCTGCACGACCGCGACAGCAACCGCAAGTTCGGCTGGATGATCGATGGCATCGGCTTTTCGGCCAATCCGCGGCTGGGCTGGCACAAGCCCAAGGCAGCCGCCACGCGGGTGATGGCCGGCACCGGCCTCACGCGGATCAACATCGTGCTCAATTATCGCCACGGGCTGGGCATGTCGCCCATGCGCGACGGGGATTGATCGGCCGCAAGGCCGGATGCCCGCCGATCTGCTGAGTTGCAACGCCGGGAGATGCGGATGAGAATCGTCGATGTCTGCGCCTTTTATTCGCCCCAGGGCGGCGGCGTGCGCACCTATGTCGAACAGAAGCTGGCGATCGGGCCGCAGCTGGGCCACGAGATCATCGTGCTGGCGCCGGGAGACCGCGCCGAGGTGATCGACAGGGGCCCGCGCGCGCGCATCGTGACGATCCCGGCGCCGCGCTTCCCGCTCGATCGCAAATACTGGTATTTCAACGATGAGCCCGCGCTGCATGCGGCGATCAGCGGGCTGGCGCCGGATTTCCTGGAAGTCTCCTCGCCCTGGCGCAGCGCGGCAATGGCGGCGCGCTGGCCGGGCACGGCGCCGCGCGCGCTGGTGATGCATGCCGATCCGCTGTCGGCCTATGCCTATCGCTGGCTGCAGCCGCTGTTCTCGCGCGAGACGATTGACCGCCAGTTCGCCCCTTTCTGGAAGCACCTGCGCGAGATGGGCAAGAGCTATGACCGGGTGATCTGCGCCAGCCGCGAGCTGAAGGAGCGCCTGGCGCGCGGCGGCGTGAGCCACACCTCGCTGCATCCGATGGGGATCGAGGCGGGCGTTTTCTCGCCAGAGCGGCGCAGCCCGGCGCTGCGGCGGCGCCTGCTGGCGCTGTGCGGCCTGCCGGAAAGCGCGCGGCTGCTGATCGGCGTGGGCCGCCTTTCCGCCGAAAAGCGCTGGCCGATGGTGGTGGATGCCGTCACTGTGGCCAGCCAGTCGATGCCGATCGGCCTGGTGCTGGTGGGCCAGGGGCGGCAGAAATACCGGATCGAGCGGCAGATCTTCGGCAACCCCCATATTCAGCTGCTGGGCGTGGAAAAGGACCGGCAGAAATTCGCCACGCTGCTGGCCAGCGCCGATGCGCTGATCCATGGCTGCGAGGCGGAAACCTTCTGCATGGCCGCTGCCGAGGCGCGCGCCAGCGGCGTGCCGGTGATCGTGCCCGACCGGGGCGGCGCTGCCGAACATGCGCGCGGCGGGGCGGGGATCACCTATCGTTCGGGCAATGCGGTGTCGGCCGCGCATGCGGCGCTGCGGCTGCTGCACAAGCCGCCGCGCGTGCCCTTTGCCGATGTGGTGACGATGGAGGATCATTTCGCCGGCCTGTTCGCCGAATATGCAGCGCTGCTGGCCGGGCGCAGCGCGGCGGCCTGAAGGGGCAGCGCGGCGGCGCTTAATGCGCGTCTATGCGGCTGAGCATGCGGAAGAAGAAAGAGGTGGACCAGCCCAGCAGGATCACCCCCAGAATGCTTTCGAAAGCGCCCAGCAGGCGCCAGGCCAGGGTGATGTGGGCATCGTTGTAGCCCACGGTGGAATAGCTGATGGTGGAGAAATAAAGCGCGCTTTCAAAGCCGCGCACCGCGCCTGTGGCCACATAGACAAGCGCGAAGGCCCAGATCTCCACCCCGTGCAGGGCGATGATCGAGATGACGATGGCCAGGGTGAAGGCCACCCCGCGCGGCGATAACGGGCGGATATGTTGCAGCCGCTCGCTGCTGGCCTCGCTGCGCAGGGCGCGGGTGAGGCCGAACAGGCCCATGCCATGCACGCATACGCAAAACACCACCATCAGCGAGGAGACGGCGAATTCCGCGATGAGATTGGCCCATCCGCCCGGCGGCATCGTTAATTTGCCCCCCGCGGCATGGTTCAGCGGCCCTTCGGCGGGGCGATCTCGAACAGCGCCGGCCATTCCTTGCCGGTGATGTAGAGGCGCCGGTGCGCGGCATCCCAGGCGATGCCATTGGCCACCTGATCGGGCCCGGTGGCGCCAGAGGCCTGGTGCAGGGCGGCCACGTCGATCCAGCCGATCACATGGCCATCGGCCGGATCGATGCGGGCGATGCGGTCGGTCAGCCAGATATTGGCGAGGATCTCGCCATCCACCGCTTCCAGCTCGTTCAGCATGGGCACCGGGCGGCCGGCGTCGGTCACCGTCAGCAGGCGGCGCAGGTGAAGCGTGGCCGGATCGAGCAGCCGCAAGGTGGCCGTGCCATCCGACATGACCAGCGTGTTGCCCAGCATCGTCAGCGCCCAGCCCTCGCCGGCATAGACGAAGCGGCTTTTGGGCGTGAGGCTGGCGCGGTTCCAGCGGAAGCCAAAGCCATTGCGCCAGGTGAGGCTGAGGATCTCGCCCACACCTTTACCGCCCGCCGGATGCCAGGGGGCGATGCCCTCGCCGAACAGGGCCGGGGCCAGGCGCGCCTCGCGGATCACCCGGCCGCTTTCCAGATCCACCTGGCGGATGGACGAGCGCCCCTCCATCCCGGTGCTTTCCCATAGCTCGCCGCGGTCGATGAACAGGCCCTCGGTGAAGGCGGCCGGATCATGCGGCAGGCGGCGGATTTCCCGCGCGGGCACCACGGGCGCGGCGCTGGCCGGGGCGTGGGGGGCGCTTTGCGCGGGCAGGCGCGCCGGCGCCGCGCTGGCCATCGCCAGGGCAGCACCCAACAGGGCCGGCCACAGGGCCAGCGCCGGCGCGCGGCGGCGCATCAGTCGCGCAGCAGTTCGTTGATGCCGGTCTTGGCGCGGGTCTGGGCGTCCACCG
>DASRYE010000059.1:0-11204 GCA_035653915.1 Novosphingobium sp.
GGCAATGCCAAAGCCGTGCCGCTGCCGCGCCCGCTGCTGGGCTCTGCCGAGCCGCATTTCTCCTTCGCCGGCCTGAAGAGCGCGGTGCTGCGCGCGCATGAGGCCGGCAGCCATGCGCCCGAGGACATTGCCGCCGCCTTCCAGCAGGCCGCGATAGACTGCCTTCTCGATCGCACCCGGCGCGCCCTTGCGGCGGCCCGCGCGCTCAGCCCGGTGCCGGTTTCGGCGCTGGTGGTGGCCGGCGGCGTGGCGGCCAACAAGGCGATCCGCACAGCGCTCGAAGGGCTGGCGGCGGCAGAAGGGCTGCCGTTCACCGCGCCGCCGCTGCCGCTGTGCACCGACAATGCCGCGATGATCGCCTGGGCCGGCTATGAACGCTTTGCCCTGGGGCAGACGGACGGGCTGGATGTGGCCGCCCGCCCGCGCTGGCCGCTGGATCCGGATGCGGCGCCTGCCCGCGGGGCGGGGGTGAAGGCATGAGCCCGGCCATCGGCGTGATCGGCGCCGGCGCCTGGGGCACGGCGCTGGCCGCCATGCTGGCCGCAGATGGCACGTCGGTGGCGCTGTGGGCGCGCGGCGCAGCGCTGGCCGAGGAGATCAATGCGCAGCGCACCAATGCCACCTATCTGCCCGGCGTTGCCCTGCCGCCGGCCATTTGCGCCACGGCGGATCTGGCGGATCTGGCCGCGGTGCCGGCGCTGCTGGCGGTGGTGCCTTCGCAATTTCTGGGCGGGGTGCTGGCGCAATTGCCGGCGGTGCCGCGCGATCTGGTGCTGTGCGCCAAGGGGATCGAGGCGGGCAGCCACCGGCTGATGGTCGAGGTGGCGCAGGAGGCGCTGCCGGGCGCGGGGCTGGCGGTGCTTTCGGGCCCCACTTTCGCGCGGGAGGTGGCCTGTGGCCTGCCCACCGCCGTGACGCTGGCCTGTGCTGGCGGCGAGGCGCAGTGGCAGCGCCTGTCGCCGCTGATCGCCCGGCCGCATTTCCGCCCCTATTATTCCGCCGATGTGGTGGGCGCCGAAGTGGGCGGCGCGGTGAAGAACGTGCTGGCCATTGCCTGCGGCGTGGTGGAAGGGCTGGCGCTGGGCGAGAATGCGCGCGCGGCCCTCATCGCCCGCGGCTTTGCCGAGATGCTGCGTTTTGGCACGGCGCTGGGCGCGCGGGGGGAAACGCTTTCGGGCCTGTGCGGGCTTGGCGATCTGGTGCTCACCTGCGCGTCTGTGGCCAGCCGCAACTATGCGCTGGGCAAGGCGCTGGGCGCCGGGCAAAGCGCGGCCGAGGCGCTGGCCGGCAAGGCCAGCGTGGCCGAAGGGGCGGCCAGCGCCCCGGTGCTGGCGGCGATGGCGCGGGATCGCCACATCGCCATGCCGATTGTCGATGCCGTGTGCCGGCTGCTTCGGGGGGAAGCGCCGGCGCGTCAGGTGGTTTCAGAATTGCTGGCGCGGCCGTTGCGGGCCGAGCTGGCGCCGGCCGCCCCTGCCGATGGCGCGCCCGGGCGGAGTGCCGAGTGACCCAATCCCCCCCCCTGCCTGCCGACCAGCCGCTGCCCGCGGCAGACGGGAACTGCGCCGCACAAGCGGCCGGCCAGCGTGATATTGCCGCCCTGGCCAAGGGCGGGCGCACCAATTTCTTCGGCTTCCTGCTGCGGCTGGCGGCGCGTTTGCCGTTCCTGTTCATTGCCGGGCGGCTGTATGGCGCGGCGGCGCTGGGGCGGTTTGCCTCGGCGCTGGTGATCATCGAGCTGACCTGCCAGCTGTGCACGCTGGGCCAGAAGCGCGGCATCGCCCAGCGCCTGGCGGAAGAGGCGCGCCACGATGCCCATGTGGTGGCCGACGGGCTGGTGCTGAGCGGGCTGTTTGCCATCGCGGTCAGCGTGGTGCTGTGGTTCATTCCCGAGCCGATGTTCCCGGCCGGCCATTTCACCCAGCTCGATCGGCTGCTGCCGCTGTCCATCCTGCCCTACACGCTGACGGAAATTGCCCTGGCGGCGCTGGCCTATCGCTTCGATGTGGGGGCCACGGTCAAATCGCGCTCGGTGGTGGAGCCGTGGACGCTGTCGATCGCGGCCGGCGCGTTCTACTATATCAGCCCCGACAGCGGCCTGTCGCTGTCCTATATCGTCTCGATCTATGCGGCAGCGGCCGCCGCGCTGTGGCCGCTGCTGCGCTCCTATGGCTGGCCCAGCCAGTGGCGCGCGCACCCCTTGCGCATCGCCCGCCTGGCGATAGACACCGCGCCGCTGGCCGTGGCCGATGCGGTGGAATGGGGCACGCGCCGGCTCGATATCGCCATTCTGGGCATTTTTGCCACGCCCACTTCGGTCGGCGTCTATTATGTGGCGCAGCAGGTGGCCAGCCTGCCGCAAAAGCTGAAGACCAGCTTCGAGCCGATCCTGGGCCCTGTCATCGCCCGCAACCTCAAGATCCAGAACCACGCCGCGATTGCCGCGCAGGTGTGCCAGGTGGGCTTCTGGATCACCGCTGCGCAGGCCGGCATTGGCCTGGCGCTGGGTATTCCCGGTGGCGGCGTGCTGGGGCTGGTGGGGCCGCAGTTCGTCGGCGGGCTGGGGGCGCTGGCCTTCCTGCTGGGCGCGGAAGTGGGGGCGGCCACCTCGGTCGTTTCCGAAGCCGCGCTGATCTACATCGCGCCCATGCCCAACCTGTGGATCTCTGTTGGCACTATCGTGCTGCAGGCGGGGTTGACCGTGGCCGGCATGTGGATCGACCGCAGCTTCGCGCTCGACGAGATGGATGCCGCCGCCTCTGCCGCCGGCGCGCTGATGGTCACGCTGTCGATCGCTTCCATCGTCAAGTCGCGGCTGCTGGCGCATTATCTCAAAACGGCGATCACCACCTGGCGCTGGCCGCTGGTGCTGGCCTCGGCGCTGGCCTCGCTGGTGGGCCTGCTGGCCTGCGATGCCCTGCCGGAATGGGCCGAGCTGGCTTTCGGCATTCCCGCCATTCTGGGCGTCTATTGCCTGGTGATCTGGCATTTCGGCTTCGGCCCGGAAGACCGGCTGCTGTTCCGCCGCGATGCTGCCCGCCCCCGGCAGGTGGCATGAGCGGCGCGGCCGGCCTGGCCGGCTGGCGGGGCAGGCTGCGCGCGCTGGCGGCGATGCTGGCTGGCTGGCTGGTGGTGGCAGGGCTGGGCGCTGCGGCGGATATGCTGTGGGGGCCGGGGCTGATCGCCGGGCTGCAGCGCGGCGCCGATGCGGCGATTGCTGCGGCGGGCGCCGGGCCGGGCATCACCGCCCGCTTTGTTGACAGCCACGGCTGGCAGACCCGCCACCCGCAATTGCAGGGCGTGGAGCGGATCGACGAGCAGCGCCGCCTGCTGCTGGCGCAGGCGGTAGCCGCGGTGCCGGGCATGGGCGGCGTGCGCTGGGCAGCGGTGCCGGCTGCCGATGCCGGGCCCGATGCCGCGCCGCCTGCCGTGGCTGATTGCCAGAGCCATGTGCAGGCGATTCTGGCCACCCGCACCATCCGCTTTGCCGAAGGGCGCGCCACCATCGATCCGGCCAGCCGCGAATTGCTGGATGAGGTGGCCGCGGCCCTGCGGCCCTGCGCTGGCGGGGTGATCGCCATCACCGGCCACACCAATGCCTCGGGCGATGCGGAAACCAATCTGGCCCTCTCGCGCGAGCGGGCGCTGGCGGTGCGCAATGCGCTGGCGCTGCGGGGGATAGACCTTGCCGGCCTGCGCGCGCGCGGGGTGGGCTCTGCCCAGCCGCTGCCGGGGCTCACCGCCGATGATCCGGCCAACCGCCGCATCGAGTTCTCGGTGATCGCGCCGGTCAGCCTCGAGCCCACCGTGGTTGACACGCCCGGGCCCTATTAGGAGGACACCATGCCCCTTTGGGTGGAATTGCAGGTGCTGCTGGCCTTGACCTATGGTGCAGGGATCGCCATCGGCTGGGGGGTGTGGGGCCGGCCGGCGGCTGCCGCCCTGGCCCCGCCCGTCTGACCGCTTCCCGCCTTCCCGGCTCGCCGAAAGGATGCTGCCCCCGATGCTGACGTTGATCGAGACCAACTGGCCCGTTTTTGCCGCCGCCCTGCTGTTCGGCCTGCTGGTGGCCTATCTGCTGTGGGGCCGCGCCAGGGCCCCGCGCGAACGCCACCGCGCCCCCGATGTGCTGGATGAAGGCGCCGAGGCCGCCCGCCGCAACCAGGCGCTGATTGATGCGCCCAGCGCCGCTTCCGCCCTCCACAGCGCCCATGCCACAGAGGCCGCCCGCGTGGCAGCGCCGCTGGCCGGCACTGGCCCTGGCATCATGGGCGGCATTGGCGAGCTGCTGGCCGCCGCTGCCACTCACGAAGTGGCCGCCGCCAAGGATGCCGAGGGCGACGACCTCTCGCGCCTCAAGGGCGTGGGGCCCAAGCTGAAGGCACGGCTGGCCGAGCTGGGCGTGACCAGCTTTGCCCAGATCGCTGCCTGGCAGGACGCCGATATCGCCGCCATCGATGCCCAGCTGGGCAGCTTTGCCGGCCGCGCCACGCGCGATCAGTGGGTGGCGCAGGCCAGCTTCCTCGCCGCTGGCGATATCGCCGGCTATGAGGCGCAGTTCGGCAAATTGTGAGATCCGGCCGGCCGGGGCAGGGCGATGGCCTCCGCCCCGGCACGGCGCCTGCGCTTTCTCACTTGCCCCACTTCTTCTGCACCTTGCCATAGCGCGTCTTGCGGGTGCCGGGCTTGCCCTCGTTGCTGCGGCCCACCAGGGGGGCCTTGTGCTCGCCTTCGGGCAGGCCCAGCTCGCTGGCTTCCAGCCGGCGGATCTCGTCGCGCAGGCGGCCCGCTTCCTCGAATTCAAGGTCGGCCGCAGCGTTGCGCATGCGCTTTTCCAGCTCCTCGATATAGGCGCGCAGATTGTGGCCGACGAGGTTGTTGGTGGCATCGTCCTCAATCTCCACCAGCACGCCATCGCGCGCGGCGGTATCGGCAACAATGTCGTGGATGTGGCGCTTGATGGTGGCCGGCGTGATGCCGTGTTCCTCGTTATAGGCCTGCTGGCGGGCGCGGCGGCGGTCGGTTTCGGCGATGGCGCGTTCCATGCTGCCGGTCATCCGGTCGGCATAGAGGATGACCCGGCCATCGACATTGCGCGCGGCGCGGCCGATCGTCTGGATGAGGCTGGTCTCTGAGCGCAGGAAGCCTTCCTTGTCGGCATCGAGGATGCACACCAGCCCGCATTCGGGAATATCCAGCCCTTCGCGCAGCAGGTTGATGCCCACCAGCACATCATAGACACCCAGCCGCAGGTCGCGGATCAGCTCGATGCGCTCCAGCGTCTCCACATCGGAATGCATGTAGCGCACCTTGAGGCCGGCCTCATGCATGAATTCGGTGAGGTCTTCGGCCATGCGCTTGGTCAGCGTCGTCACCAGCGTGCGATAGCCGGCCTCGGCGGTCTTGCGGCATTCGGCGATGCAATCCTGCACCTGGTCTTCCACCGGGCGGATGATCACCGGCGGATCGATGAGGCCGGTGGGGCGGATCACCTGCTCGGCAAAGACGCCGCCGGCCTGCTCCATCTCCCAGCCGCCGGGGGTGGCGGAAACGGCCACCGTCTGCGGGCGCATCACATCCCATTCGTTGAAGCGCAGGGGCCGGTTGTCGATGCAACTGGGCAGGCGGAAGCCATATTCGGCCAGGGTGATCTTGCGGCGATGGTCGCCCCTGGCCATCGCGCCGATCTGCGGCACGGTCTGGTGGCTTTCATCGATGAACAGCAGGGCATTGTCGGGCAGATATTCGAACAGGGTGGGCGGCGGCTCGCCGGGCAGGCGGCCGGTGAGGAAGCGGCTGTAATTCTCGATGCCGGCGCACGAGCCGGTGGCGGCGATCATCTCGAGATCGAAATTGGTGCGCTGTTCCAGCCGCTGGGCTTCCAGCAGCTTGCCCTCCGCTTCCAGCTCCTTCAGCCGCTCGGCCAGTTCGAAGCGGATGGCCTCGCTCGCCTGCTTCATGGTGGGGCCGGGGGTGACATAGTGCGAATTGGCATAGACCCGCACCTTCTCGAGCTTGACCCCGGGTTTGCCGGTCAGCGGATCGAATTCGGCGATCTCCTCGATCTCGTCGCCGAAGAAGGAGATGCGCCAGGCCATGTCTTCGTAATGGCTGGGGAAGATTTCCAGATTGTCGCCGCGCACGCGAAAGGCGCCGCGCTGGAAGGCGACATCGTTGCGCTTGTATTGGAGGGCAACGAGCTTGCGGATGATCTCGCCCTGATCGGCGTTCTCGCCCTTCTTGAGGTCGAAGATCATCGCCGAATAGGTCTCGACCGAGCCGATGCCATAGAGGCAGGACACGGAGGCAACGATGATCACATCGTCGCGTTCCAGCAGCGCGCGGGTGGCTGAATGGCGCATCCGGTCGATCGCCTCGTTCACGCTGCTCTCTTTCTCGATATAGGTATCGGAGCGCGGCACATAGGCTTCGGGCTGGTAATAGTCGTAATAGGAGACGAAATATTCGACGGCGTTATCGGGGAAGAAGCTCTTGAATTCGCCATAGAGCTGGGCGGCGAGGATCTTGTTGGGCGCCAGGATCAGCGCCGGGCGGCCCAGCGCCTCGATCACCTTGGCCATGGTGAAGGTCTTGCCCGATCCGGTCACGCCCAGCAGCACCTGGGTCTGCTCTGCGGCGGCGATGCCTTCCACCAGCTCGGCAATGGCGGTGGGCTGGTCGCCGCTGGGGGTATAGTCGGAGACCACGCGCAAGGGGCGGCTGTCTTCCGCCTTGGCGGGGCGGGCGGGCTTGTGGGGCGTGAAGCTGCCGGAGGTGTCGGGTTCCTCCAGCCCGCGGCGGATGATGAGTTCGGCCATGGACGCGAATATGGAGGGCCGCGCCCGCCAGCGCAACCGGCCCCGGCGCAGCGGCCCCCGCCAGCCGGCCTGATTGTGACCGATTTGTGCAGGCTGCAAAAAATTGCTCGCATGCGCAGCAACAGCGCTTGGCAAGCGCGGATATTTGTAGCAGCTTGGGTTTAACAGACAGGATGAGGTTCATGGCCCCAAGCCCTCTCTCGTCATTCGACGAGATGATCGATGCCGATGGTAATATCCGCCCCGCCTACGCCGGCTATCGTGAATGGTTGGACGAGCAGGACGGCAAGTGGCTGCAGCGGCAAAGCAAACAGGCCGAAAGCTTCTTCCGCAAGACGGGCATTACTTTCAATGTCTATGGCGAGGATGCCGGGGCGGAGCGGCTGATCCCCTTCGACATGGTGCCCCGCATCATCACCCGCGATGAATGGAGCCGGCTGGCGGTGGGGATCGAGCAGCGGGTGCGCGCGCTCAACGCCTTCCTCCACGATCTTTACCACAAGCGCGAGATCATCAAGGCCGGCAAGCTGCCCGAGCGGATGCTGAAGGCCAATGAGGCCTTCCTGCCGCAGATGGCCGGTTTCTCGCCGCCGGGCGGGGTCTACACCCATATCGTCGGCATCGATCTGGTGCGCACCGGGCCTGATGAGTTCATGGTGCTGGAAGACAATGCCCGCACCCCCAGCGGGGTCTCCTATATGCTGGAGAACCGCGAGACGATGATGGCGATGTTCCCCGAGCTGTTCACCCGGGTGAAGGTGCAGCCGGTATCGGATTATCCGCGCAGCCTGGCCCGTTCGCTGGCCGCCTGCGCGCCGCCGGCCTGCGAGAACGAGCGGCCGGTGGTGGCGGTGTTGACGCCGGGCATCTACAATTCGGCCTATTTCGAACATGCCTTCCTGGCCGACCAGATGGGCGCCGAGCTGGTGGAAGGATCGGACCTGCGCGTGGTGGACGGGCGCGTGGCGATGCGCACCACCCGCGGCTGGAAGGCGATCGACGTGCTTTATCGCCGGGTCGACGATGCCTTTCTCGATCCGCTCACCTTCAACCCCAGCAGCGTGCTGGGGGTGGCGGGCATCATGGATGTCTATCGCGCTGGCGGCATCACCATCGCCAATGCGCCGGGCACCGGCATCTCGGACGACAAGGCGATCTATTCCTTCATGCCCGAGATCGTCGAATTCTACACAGGCGAGAAGCCGATCCTCAAGAACGTGCCCACCTGGCGCTGCAGCGAGGAGGACGCGCTCAAATATGTGCTCGACAATCTGAAGGATCTCGTCGTCAAGGAAGTGCATGGTTCGGGCGGCTATGGCATGCTGATCGGGCCCACCAGCTCGAAGGCCGAGATCGCCGCCTTCGAAAAGAAGCTGCGCGCCAAGCCCGACAATTACATCGCCCAGCCCACCCTGTCGCTGTCCACCGTGCCGATCTTCACCAAGGCCGGGCTGGCGCCGCGTCATGTGGATCTGCGGCCCTTCGTGCTGGTCTCGCCCGGGGGCATCAACATCACGCCCGGCGGCCTCACGCGGGTGGCGCTGAAGAAGGGCTCGCTGGTGGTCAATTCCAGCCAGGGCGGCGGCACGAAAGACAGCTGGGTGCTGGCCGAATGAGTGCGCGGGGCATGGGCTGCTGCGGCCGGGCGGCGTGGGGAGAGGTGATCTGATGCTGGGCCGTTCCGCCTGGGGCATTTTCTGGATGAGCCGCTATCTGGAGCGGGCGGAGAACACCGCCCGCCTGCTGGATGCGGGCTTTCGCATCGCGCTGACGCGGGGCAACAGCACCGCCAGCGACGAATGGCGCAGCGTGCTGGTGACGCTGGGGCTGGACGAGCCCTTTGCCGAGCGCGGCCGCGAGGCCACCGGCCCTGCCATCACCGATTATATCCTGCGCGCGCAGGACAACCCCACCAGCGTGCTGGCGATGATGGAGAATGCGCGCACCAATGCCCGCATGGTGCGCACCGCCATCACCCGCGAGGTGTGGGAGGCCACCAACGAAAGCTGGATGATCCTGAAGGACGCGCTGGCCAAGCCCGTGCGCGAGGCCAATCTGGGCGAGGTGCTGGATATGATCCGCCGCCAGGCCACGCTGGTGCGCGGGGCCATGGAAGGCACGATGCTGCGCAACGACATCCTCGCCTTCGCCCGCGCCGGCACCTATATCGAGCGGGCCGACAATACCGCGCGCATCATCGATGTGAAATACCACGTGCTGCTGCCCAGCCTGGCCTGGGTGGGCTCGCGGCTGGATAATGCGCAGTGGGAGATGGTGCTGCGCTCGGTGGCGGGCGAGCGGGCGTTCCGCTGGCTGCATGCGGGCGTGCTCGATCCCAGGGGAATCGCCGAGTTCCTGATTCTCGACGCCCGCTTCCCGCGCAGCCTGGCCTATGCCTACAAGCAGCTGGAAAGCAGCATGGCCATCCTGTCGGACGCCTATGGCATCGAAACCAGCGCCCATCTGGCCGTGCGCGAGGCCGTGGCGCGGCTGGCGGCGACGAATATTGCCGGAATCTTCGATTTCGGTTTGCACGAATTCATTACTGAGGCCATTTTCACCAATCGTCAGATTGCCGAGGCTATCGCCGCTGATTACCGCTTCACCGAATAACGCCGAAAGGGCTCTGTCATGCGCATCGCCATCAGCCACACCACGCGCTATCGCTTCGACGAGCCGGCCAGCTATGGGCTGCAGCGCCTGCGCCTGACGCCGAGGGACTGCACGCTGCAAAGCGTGGTGGACTGGCACATGGAAATCGAGGGCGGGGTGATGGAAGTGGCCTATGAGGACCACAACCAGAACCGGGTGGCGCTGATCTCCTTTGGCGGCGGCGCGGGGCAAGTGGCGATCACCTGTTCGGGCGTGGTGGAAACGCGCGATGCGGCGGGCGTGGCGGGGCCGCACACCGGTTTCATGCCGCTGTGGCAGCTGTGCGCGCCCACCGAACTGACGCGACCGGGGCCGGCCTTGTGCGCGCTGGCGGGGCGCTTTGCCGCGGCAGAGCCGGCCTGCGGCACCAGCATGATCGGCGTGCTGCACGATCTGGCCCATGAGGTGGGCGAGGCGATCGCTTACGACAAGGGCCACACCCATGTGGGCACCACCGCCGAGGAGGCGCTGGTGCTGGGCAAGGGCGTGTGCCAGGATCAGGCCCATGCCTTCATCGCCGCGGTGCGCCTGCTGGGGCTGCCGGCGCGCTATGTCAGCGGCTATCTGCTGATGGACGAGAACGCCGCGCAGGAAGCCAGCCATGGCTGGGCCGAGGCGCATGTGCCGGGGCTGGGCTGGGTGGGCTTTGATGTGGCGAACGACATCTGCCCGGACGAGCGCTATGTGCGCCTGGCGGTGGGGGCCGATTATCGCGATGCCGCCCCTGTCATCAGCCAGACCCAGGGCTGCGGCGAGGCGCAGCTGGAAGTGGCGGTGGCGGTGCAGCAGCGCATGGCGATGCAATAAGCGCGAATCCGTAAGGGCTTACCGCGGGGCGCGGGGTGGATTCGCCAAGGGCGGGCGGTTCTGCTAGGGCGCGCTGGCGCCCGGCGGGGCGATGATCGGCAATCTCGAGGGAGCGTATTCGTGACTTATTGCGTGGGCATGATGCTGGACGCAGGGCTGGTGTTGATGAGCGACACCCGCACCAATTCGGGCGTCGACAACATCTCCACCTTCCGCAAGATGTATAGCTGGAATGTGCCGGGCGAGCGGATCGTGACGCTGATGACCAGCGGCAACCTGGCCACCACCCAGGCCGTTGTGGCCAAGCTGGAAGAGCGCACCAAGGCGCCGGCCGATCGCAGCAACACGCTGCTGCACGCGCCCACGATGTTTTCCATTGCCACGCTGATCGGCAAGCTGCTGCGCGAGACGATCGCCGACCGCGACGAGGACAATGGCCTGCAGGCCTCGGGCACCTTTTCAGCCACGCTGATCCTGGCAGGCCAGATCCGCGGCATGGGCACGCATCTCTACCTGATCTACCCCGAGGGCAATTTCATCGAGGCCAGTTTCGACACGCCCTTCTTCCAGATCGGCGAGACGAAATATGGCCGGCCGATCATCATCCGCGGCTATGACCGCAAGATGAGCTTCGAGGATGCGGTGAAGCTGATGATGGTCAGCTTTGATTCGACGCTGAAGGCCAATCTGTCGGTGGGCATGCCGCTGGATCTGATGGTGATCGCGCGCGACAGTTTCGAGCCGCTGCACGAGGAGCGGATCACCGCGGCAGACCCGTGGTATCGCAGCATTTCGGCCAGCTGGAGCGAGGCCCTGCGCGCCGCGCTCGATGCCCTGCCCGATTTCCCCTTCCACGCGCGGGGGGAATAGGGGCGTTTGTGGCGCGCTTGCGCGGCGCCAGCCCTCTCCCCCACCCGGCCACCCCCA
>DASRYE010000060.1:0-6629 GCA_035653915.1 Novosphingobium sp.
TACGGAAACCCGCCTGCCAATGACCCATGGCGGCGATGGCTGGTGGCGGGCGGAATTGCCGGGCGCTTGCAAGCAGCTTGCCTATGGCTTTCGCGCGCAGGGGGAATGGGCGCCGGAGCGCGGCTGCTGGTTCGACCCCGCCAAATTGCTGGTGGACCCATACGCCCGCGTGCTGGACCGCCGCTTCACCCAAAGCCCGATGCTGGCCGCGCGCGGGGTGGAAACGGGCGCCATCGTGCCGCGCGCGCTGCTGCCGGGCGATATGCCGCAGGTGCCGCTGGCAGCGCCGCTGTTCACGCCGGGCGGGCTGATCTACGAAGTGCCGGTGCGCGGCTTCACCATGCTGCACCCCGATGTGCCGGAAGCCCAGCGCGGCACGGTGGCAGCGCTGGCCCATCCGGCGGTGATCGCCCATCTGCGCCGCTTGCATGTCAGCGCGGTGGAGCTGATGCCGATCATCGCCTGGGTGGATGAGCGGCACTTGCCGCCGCTGGGCCTCGGCAATGCCTGGGGCTATAATCCGGTGGCGATGATGGCGCTGGATCCGGGCCTGTGCCCGGGCGGGGTGGCCGAATTGCGCGAGACGGTGGCGGCGCTCCATGCCGCGGGCATCGGCGTCCTCCTCGATATCGTGCTGAACCACACGGGCGAGAGCGATGTGCAGGGCGGCCTCCTTTCCCTGCGCGGGCTGGACGACAGCGCCTATGCCAAGGCTGGCGATGGCACGCTGATCAACGACACCGGCTGCGGCAACACGCTGGATTTTGCCCAGCCCCATGTGCGGGCGCTGGCGCTGGCGGCGCTGCGGCATTTTGTCGCCCATTGCGGGGTGGATGGCTTCCGCTTCGATCTGGCAACGGTGCTGGCGCGCGGGCCCGGCTTTGCCGCAGACGCGCCCTTCTTCGCCGAACTGGCCGCCGACCCCTGGCTGGCCAGCCGGGTGATGATTGCCGAGCCCTGGGATATTGGCCCGGGCGGCTATCAGCTGGGCCGTTTCCCTGCCCACTGGCTGGAATGGAACGACCGCTGGCGCGATGATGTGCGCCGCTTCTGGAAGGGCGAGGCGGGGCTGGGCGAGCTGGCCACGCGGCTGGCCGGCAGCGCCGACATCTTTGGCGAGCAGGCCTGCCGCAGCGTCAATTTCCTGGCCGCCCATGATGGCTTCACCCTGGCCGACACGCTGGCCTATGCCCGGCGCCACAACGAGGCCAATGGCGAGCAGAACCGCGATGGCCATGGGCAAAACCACAGCTGGAACCACGGCGCCGAGGGGCCGAGTGACGACCCTGCCATCCTCGCCGCGCGGGCGGCCAGCGCGCGGGCGATGCTGGGCACGCTGTTTGCCTCCACCGGCACCATCATGCTGACCGCGGGTGACGAATTCGGCCGCAGCCAGCAGGGCAACAATAACGCCTACTGCCAGGATAATGCCACCAGCTGGGTGGATTGGGCGCGGCGCGATCTGGCGCTGGAGGCGCATGTGGTGCAGCTGGCCGCCACCCGCGCGCGCTGGCAGCGGCAGATGGCGCAGTTTCCGCGCAGCGGCGCATGGCAGCGGCTGGATGGCGCGCCCATGCGCGGCGCAGACTGGGAGGGGCAGGGCAGCCCGGGCTTTGCCTTCCTCAGCCACGATGCCGAAAGGCCGCAGGGCTTCTGCGTGGACCGGGCGGCGCGGCAGGTGGCCCTGCAGCTGCCGCCGGGCCCATAGCCGCCGAATGACAGGCGCCTGACAGGCCGGGCCGGCACAGTCATACAGGCGTCATGCCAGCTACCTAGGCGAGGGGCAAAGGAGGACTGCCCCGATGAAAAAGCTGCTTCTTGCCACTGCCCTCATGGCCTTTGCGCCGCTTGCCCACGCCGAGGACAGCGCCGTGCGCCAGCCGGCCGAAAAGCCCGCGCTGCACTATCTGAACCCGGCCGATGTGCTGCCCCAGCGCCTTTATGCCCAGCCGCCGGTGGCCGGTTCCACCTACGAGAAGCTGGAGCTGGATTTCGTGCGCGCCGATATCGCCAGCGCCAGCCCGGAACGCCTCGCCCAGGCGAAGTGGGACGAGGAGCATGAAAACCCCACCGCCTTCAACGAAGTGCTGGGCCGCGATCTGACCAAACTGCCGGCCACCTGGGATCTGCTGATCACCATCCAGGACGAGGCCTATGCCGTCAGCAGCCTGGCCAAGGATGCTTTCGATCGCCAGCGCCCCTTCGGTCTCGATCATGCCCTGCCCACCTGCGAGAAGGTGGATTACGCCAAGACCGGCCGCGGCTATCCCAGCGGCCATGCCACCGTGGGCTATGCCGTGGGCTGGACGCTGGCCCGGCTGATGCCCGACATCGCTCCGGGCATCCTCAGCCGCGCCGATGAATATGCCCAGAGCCGCTCGCTGTGCGCTGCCCATTTCCCCAGCGACACCGCCGCCAGCAAGGCGGTGGCCATGCTGGTGGCCGAGCGGCTGATCAACGATCCGCGCCTGGCCGATAAAATTGCCGCCGCCCGCAAGGAACTTTCCGCGCAGTAAGGCGTTTATATGGCGCCTCTCCCTGTGGGAGGCGCTGCCAAGTAGAAGGGCCGGGCATGCCGTGTGGCGCGCCCGGCCTTTTTGCGTCTGGCCTATTTGCGCCTGCGGGTGGGCGCCGGCCCCCCAAAGCCAAGGGCCGGAAGGGATTGCTCCCTTCCGGCCCCCGGGTTGTGCAGCCTGTGCGGCAGCGCTGGCGATCAGTAGCGAACCTTGAGGTTCACCTGATAGCTGCGCGGCGACTGGTAGTAGTAGGCCACCGGCAGGGCGGTGTTCGGGGCCGAGGTGGCCGGCGAGGTGGTGCTCGAGGAAGAGCCCAGCTTGGTCACCGAAGTGTCGTTGAAGACATTGTCCACGCTCACGCCCAGCCAGGCCGGGCCCAGCTTGAAGGCGGCCGACAGCGTGCCCTTGGTGTAGGGCGCGATCCGGTAGAGCTGGGCGGTATCGGCGAACTGGCGGCCGGTGAACTTGTGCAGGTAGCTCAGCTTGAAGCGGCTGCCGCCATAAACGGCGCCCAGCGTTGCCACATAGTTGGGCGACTGGCTCAGCCACAGGTGGGTGGTCTTGTCCTTCGAGCTCATCAGCGCGCCATTGGCGATGGCGGTGAGGCCATGCATCAGCACATAGCTGATCTGCCCTTCCACGCCCTGATATTCAGCCGGGCCAGCGGTCTGCACGGCCTGGTTGGTCGAGGGATCAACCGAGGTCGAGTTCGAGGTCTGGATGTAGTAGACGTCGGCATCGACGTTCACCCGGTCACCGGCATAGACGGTGCCCAGCTGATAGTTCTTGGTCTTGGTGGGCTGCAGGTTACAGCCCGAGGACGGGCAGGTGATGGCGCCCGTGGTGGGGTTCTGCACGACGGATTCCAGGCTGTTGCCCAGCGAGGGCATCAGGAAGCCCTTGGCATACTGGCCATAGAACGACCAGTTCGGCTTCAGCAGGTAGTTCGCCGTGAAGTAGGGCAGAACCGGCTTGTAATTGTCGTGGTTGAACTGGCTGGAACGCGAGGACTGCGAAGCGATCGGCGTGTTGATCGTGCGCGAGTAGCTGGTCACCTTGACACCGGGGGTCAGGGTCAGCGTATCGTCCAGCAGCTTCAGCGCGAATTCGCCGAACACCTGATAGTTTTCCCAGCCCGTGCGCTCGTCATACTTGATGTAGGACGGAACATACTGGCCGTTCGACATGGTGTTATACGACTTGTCGGCGACGTTGTAGTCGTAGTTCTGGTTCATGATGTTGAAGTTGAACGTGCCGTCCGACAGACCACCGGCCGCAGCGCCAGCGGTGAAGTCGTAGTCGTACTGATAGCGGTGCGAGCGCGAATGCTCGTACCAGAAGCCCAGCTTGCCGATGCCGGCGCTGGTCTTGATCGTCATCTCGAGGATATCGCCGATCTGGCGATACTGGTTCAGCTTGGTGTAGCCGGGCATGTGGCCGTTGAGCGAGGCATCGTTGGTGTAGCCATAGCCGCCGGCAGCCGAGCTGGGCGTGAGGAAGGTGCCGGTGACGGCCTGGGTGGCCGAGGCCCAGCACTGGGTGCCGCCATAGGTGAGGGCGCAGGGCGTCACGCCATAGAAGGATTCATTGGCCTTGCCGGTGGCCTTCAGCGTCGTCGCGTCGGTCGAGACGGTGAAGTTCTTGTAGAAGTAGGTGTAGGCCTTGTTGTCGATCGAGATGTGATCGTTGATGTTCCACTGCAGGCGCGCTTCTTCAAAGTCGGTCACCTTGCGCTGCCAGTTCCAGTCGGAACGCAGGCCCGGCCACATGCTGCTGGCCAGCATCGAGGAATCGACCAGGGCAAACTGCTTGCCATAGGTGGCCACCTGCGAGCCGGCGGCGCAGTTCTTGCCATCGGTCTCGGGGTAGGGGCCGTTCACGCTGGCACCGGCGATGCTGCCGGCGGTGCAGGTGGCGCCGCCCGCGCCATCGGCCTGGTGGATGAAGTTCTGGTTATAGCTCGACAGCACGGTCAGCTTGGCATCGGGGCCCAGCGGCTTTTCCAGCTTGACGAAGGAGTTGGCATACCAGCCCTTCGAGCCGGTCAGCGCCGTGTCCGACTGCTTGTATTCGCCCACCGCGATGATCTTCAGATCGCCCAGCTTGCTGATGCGGCCCGAGTTGACGGTGCCGCGCAGCAGATAGGTGTTCCAGCTGCCATAGGCGCCCTGGCCCTCGACGAAGAACTTGTCCGACAGTTCGCGGCTGACGAGGTGGACGTTGCCGCCATAGCTGGCCTGGCCCAGATCGGTGGCGCCGCCGGGGCCGCGATCGACGATGATGCGCTCGTAGGTGCCATCGGGGAAATAGGAGGTGGAGTGGTGGGTGGGATCGTTGGAATCGCCGAAGGGGATGCCATCGTAGGTGATGTTGTACTGGCCATCCTGGAAGCCGCGCAGCACCAGCTTGGTTTCACCCAGGCCCGGGCCGGCGCCGGTGTCCACCAGGCTGGCGCCCGGCGTCAGCGAGGCGATGGTGGTGAAGTCGGCCGTGGCCGGCACCGAATCCTCGATGATCGAGCGCGACACGATCGCCTGCGGCTCGAAGGTGTGCACCGAGGCGGTGATCGGCGTGGCCGCGTTCACCTTGGTGGCGGTCACGACGATGTCGTCGGCGTTGGTGATGGGTGCGTTGTCGGCCGTGTTGGCAGCAGCGGCATCGGCAGCAAAGGCCGGCGCGGCAAGGCCAAGAGCGGTGAGCGAGGTGGCGCTGGCCAGCAGCCACTGGCGCGCGGAAAAGCGGTTCATGAAAGCCCCCTGAATGGAACGGATGGTGGTTCCGTGAGGGCGCCCTGACAGGCCTTGGTGACGTTCCGGCGACGCTTTGATGACCGTCAGGGGGCAGAATGATGACTTTAGAAAGACACTTGTCCGCCGTGTTTGCGGAAACCTTTGCGAAAACCTTGGGGTTTTACCTCAGGCGGGGTGGTCTGTGTTGCAGGTGGCGGGGCGCCCTTGCGCGGGGGCGATGTCGTTCTGGCGCAAAGCGTTGCCAATCAGCAACAGGGCCGGGCCATCGCCCAGCGCGGCGCGGGCGGTGATCGCCAGCAGATCGAGCCGGGTGGTGATGATTCGCTCTTCCGGCAGGCTGGCGTTCTCAACAATCGCCACCGGCGTGGCCCCATCCATGCCCGCGCCCAGCAATTGCCCGGCCACCGTGCCCGCCGCCGCCTTGCCCATATAGACGGCCAGCGTGGCCTCGGCATCGGCCAGGCGCTGCCAGTCCAGCGCCAGTTCCTCGCCGGCGCGGGCATGGGCGGTGACAAAGCTGAGCTGGCGCGCCAGCCCGCGCAGGGTGAGCGAGGCGCCCAGGCTGGCCGCCGCCGCGCTGGCCGCGGTGATGCCCGGGCAGATGTGGCAGGCGATGCCGGCCGCCCGCGCCTCGGCCAGCTCTTCTGCCGCGCGGCCGAAGATGGCGGGGTCGCCGCCCTTCAGCCGCACCACCCGCTCGCCCGCGCGGGCCGCTTCCACCAGCAGCGCGCTGATGCCGGCCTGATCCCTGGAATGGCGGCCGGAACGCTTGCCGACATAGACCAGCCGCGCCCCCTTGCCGGCCAGCTCCAGAATGCCGGGGCCCACCAGCGCGTCGTAGAAGATCACGCTGGCCTCGCCGATCAGCCTTTCGGCCTTGCGGGTCAGCAGTTCGGGGTCTCCGGGCCCGGCGCCCACCAGCCAGATGGTGCCGGGCAGAACATGGTGCGGGCGCTGGGCAAGGGTCATTGTGCTGCTTCCTTCTCGGGCATGGCGGCCAGCAGGCGAGCGATCGCCGGCCGGCACGAGCCGCAATTGGTGCCGGCGCCCGTGGCCTTGCCAATGGCCGCCACGGTGCAGGCGCCATCATCGGCCGCGCGGGCAATATCGTCCACCGCGCGGGCAATCGCCTTCTCGCCCACGCCCAGGCACAGGCACACCAGCGGCCCTGCCTCTTCTTGCGGCGTACTGGGCCGCGCGGCAAGCCATTCCATGGCGCCAGCGCCTTCGCGGCCCAATTGGCCGGCCACCCATTCGCGCGCGGGCAGGGTGCCGTGGCGGGTGATATAAAGCGCGGCTGCCAGCGTGCCATCGGCGCCGCGCAGGGCAATGCGGCGCATGCCGCGCGCGCCATCGCCCGCTT
>DASRYE010000061.1:0-10445 GCA_035653915.1 Novosphingobium sp.
CCAGATCGGGCGTGTGATAGCCGAAATGGCCGAGCCTCTCGATGCGGAACGGCCTGTCGAGTTCGAGGCCGCCGACAACATAGGTCATGGCAAAAATCCTGTCTTGAAGGTTCAGGCCAGGGCCCGGGCAAGGGCTGCCCCGATGGGGGCGTGCAACTGGCGAGCAAGATCGGCGACGAGGCTATCGGCCTCGGTCAGGGCGCCGCCGCCAAAGGCGAAGAAATCCGGGCGAACGATGAGCAGTTCGACACCGTGCTGGCGCAGGAAGGCGGTGTAGACGCCTTCTGTATCCTCGGCGGCATGGGCCGCGGCCGGATCGCCGAAAACGGCCAGCGCCACCTGGCGCGCCTCCAGCCATGCCCGCGTTTGCGGCGCCAGATGCGCCGCAACATCGCCCAGCGCCCAGATCTGGAAGCCGCTGCCCAGCAGATCATCGCCGCGCGCCCAGCGCAGGCCGCGCCGGATGATGCCTTGCGGGGTCATCACGCCGGCCGCCGGGCCCAGCCTGTCGGCCGCCAGGCGGTGCAGCACGCCGGCGGCCAGCCCCGGCAGATCGGGCGGGCGGCGATCGCCCCCTGTCCGCATGCCGGCATTGCGCGCCTCGGCCTCCTGCGGATCGACGGTGTTGACCATGCGCGAGAGGCGATCGGAGGCCAGCAGCAGGGTGGTAAGGTGCGGCTCGCGCTCTTCCTGATAGGTGTCGAGCAGGGCCTCGCCGCTGCGGCCCGACAGCACCTCCACCAGCTTCCAGCCCAGATTGCGCCCGTCGCGGATCGCCGCGCAGCCCCCCTGGCCCATGTAGGGCGGCATGGTGTGCGCCGCATCGCCGGCGATGAACACCCGGCCCACCTTCCAGTCTTGCGCCAGACGGGTGTGGTAGTGGTAGACGACCTGCCGCATGATGCTCACATCATCCGGGCCCAGGCCATGCTGGCGGGTCAGGAAGTCCCAGGCGATCTCGGGCGCGGTCACCTGCTCGTCGCTCTCGCCTTCCATCACGCGGAATTCGAGGCGCAGGTAGCGCTCGCCGATCGGCATGTACATGTGCGGGCGCGCCGGATCCATGAAGATGGCCAGCTTGCCGAAATGCGCAGGCAGCGGGCGCTTGATCTCGGCATCGAAGTTCAGCCAGCGCTCGTGCAGGTCGAAATCCTTCACCGCGATGCCCAGCGCCTGGCGCACGAAGCTGCGCGCGCCATCGGTGCCCACCACATAGCGGGCGCGGAAGGTTTCGCTCTCCTGCCCGGCGGCCTGCCCGCCGCCCTGCATCACGGCCGCATCGAAGGGCGCCGCGCGCAGGGTCACGCCTTCGCCATCCTGCGCGATGGCCTGCACTTCCCAGCCGCGCCGAACCTCGACATTGGCCATCGCCGCCACCTTGTCGGCAATGCCGCGCTCGAAATCGGGCTGGAAGATCGAGACGCGCGCCGGCCAGCCGCCGATCTGCCCGGGATAGAGCACGCGCATCAGCGGCTGGCCCTCGGCATCGACGAAATGGGCGGCATCCTGCACGCAGCTTTCGCTGAAACCGCGATCGACATCGGCGCTGGTGGCCTGCACCACCCGGCAGCATTCGCCATCCAGCGTGGTCAGGCGCGGCAGCGGATAGGGCTGCGGCCAGCGCTCGAACACCAGCACCCGCAACCCCGCCTCGCCCAAGGTCGAGGCCAGCACTTCACCCGCCGGCCCGAACCCAACGATCGCCACATCGATTTCCTGCGACACCTGCCCACTCCCGTTTCATTTCAGCTTGTGGGGTCATCTTTATGGGTGCCGAAATCATTGAACAACGCAGTCACCTATATTACAATTATCACGCAAAATGATGATGCCGGCGATCGATCCGATGCGCCCGGCACGCCGCCATGGGAGAGAAACGGTGACCAACGACACCGGCAAGATCGCGGAAACGTCACGCATCGATCTGAACCTGCTGCTTATTTTCGATGTCGTCATGATCGAGCGGCATGTCACGCGGGCCTCCATCCGCCTGGGCCTGACGCAATCGGCGGTCAGCAATGCGCTCAATCGCCTGCGCACCCTGTTCGACGACATGCTGTTCGTGAAGGCGGCCCGGGGGGTGGAGCCGACCCAGCGCGCGCTGGTGCTGTGGCCCGAGATTCACGCCGCCATCGCGCAGCTGCAAAGGTCTGTCCGCCCCGGCGGCTTTGATCCCATGACGAGCGAGATCGATTTCAGGATGTCGATGGTCGATCTGTCCGCCGCCCTGCTCACCCCGCACCTCTATGGCAGGATGCGGGCGGAATCGCCCACCGTCAGCCTGTCGTTCATTCCCCATGTGCCCGAACTGACCGCCGAGCGCCTGGTGCGCGGCGAGGTTGATTTTGCCATCAGCATCGAGCCGCCGCGCATGGCCGTGCTGGAAACCGTGCCGCTGTGGTCGGAGCGCTATGTCGTGGCCGCAAGGCGCGATCACCCGGTGATCGGCCGGCCTGTCGACATGGAAGTGCTGTGCACGCACCCGCAATTGCTGGTCAACCTCTCGGGCGCGGCCTCCTTCCTCTCGCCGATCGACCAGTATTTTCAGGAAAGAGGCCTCAGGCGGCCGATCAAGCTGGTGGTGAACCAGTTTCTGGTGGCCACCACCATGCTGCGCGAATCCGATCTGATCGCCATCCTGCCGGAACGGCTGGTGGGCGATGCCTTTCGCCAGAACTGGCTCGATTACCAGCCGCTGCCCATCTCGCTGGCAGAAGCCGCGCTGCATCTGATCTGGCACAAGCGCAACAACGGGCTGCAGGCCATGAGCTGGCTGAAGGCCAAGATCCTGGAGGCGACAGCGGCGCTGAACGAGGAATCACGCGCGATGGTGCGGCGCTGAAAGGCGCGGGGCTCAGCCGGCAGCTTTGCCCTGTTCCGCGCGGAAAAGCAGGGCAAAGCCCAGCGCCACAACAAGCGCGAGGGCGGCCGGAAGCAGCCAGACGACCCGCCAGTCCACCACCCCGCCAGAAGATGCCGCCTCAACGATCCGGCCCGCCAGATTGGACCCTGCGACCTGGCCCACGCCCAGCGTCATCAGCGCCAGAAAGCTTTGCGCGCGGGCGCGCTGGCTGGGGTCGAAGGCCTGATCGACATGGATCTGCCCGGCGACGAAAAAGAAATCATAACACACGCCATGCAGCAGGATGCCGATCATCAGCAGGCCGGTGATCGGCCCGGCGGCGGTGAAGCCATAGGCAAAGCACAGATAGCGGGCGACCCAGGCCAGCATCCCGGCGATCATGATCCGCCTGATCCCGCCATGGCGCAGCAAAACAGGCAGCAGCACGATGAAAAGCGTTTCCGAAAGCTGGCCGAAGACCATCATGCCGGTCGGCTCGAGGCTGAGGGAAAACAGGGGGAGCCTGGCGTGCAGGGCGCTCAGGAACGGGTTGGTGAAGGCGTAATAGAAGGAAAGGGGGATGACCAGCAAGGTCGAGCCGGCGATCAGCACCCAGAACGAGCGGCTTTTCATCCCGGCCAGAATATCAAGGCCCAGCAACGCCATCACGCCCGATCCTTGCGCCCTGCCCCTGGGCGGCACATCGGGCAGGCTGAAGGCATAAACGCCCAGCACCAGCGAGCCGATCGCCGATATCCCCATCGGCAGCCCGCTCGTTGCCGCGCCGGGGATCAGGCCGATGGCCAGGCCAGAGCAGATCCAGCCGATCGTGCCGAACACGCGGATGGCGGGAAATTCCTGCTCGACATTGCGCAGCGCGCCAAAGCTGATGGCATTGGCAATGGGCAAGGTGGGCATGTAGAGCACGAAATAGACCAGCACCATCGCCAGAAAGGGCCGCGCCCCGGCCGCCCCCGCCAGCAGATACATCGCCACCGCGGCGGCCAGATGCAGCAGGCCGAAAACCTTTTGCGACGCCATGAACCGGTCGGCGATCACCCCCACGGCCAGCGGCGCGATGATAGCGCCCACCCCCTGCATGCCAAACGCCATGCCAATATCGCCGGCCGTGAAATGGCGCGCGGCCGCCATATAGGTGCCCAGCGGCACGAACCATGCGCCCCACACGAAATATTGCAGGAACATCATCGCCGACAGGCGCAGATGCACGAGGTTTCCGCCAGGGCGCAAGATCGGGGCTTCCGTCAGACAGAGGGTCAGTAATACCGGGCGATGAACGTTTTCATCAGCCGGTGATGGGCCTGCACCACGGCAAAGGAATTGCTGTAGGCGCCCAGCTGCCCGCCCTCGAACTCGGTGGACATCCAGCCGTCGAAGCGGCCCTGCGCCAGCACGCTGACGATCCGCTCGAACGGCACCTCGGGGATCTGGCCTTTGTCCATGCGGTGGAACTTGCCGTGCAGGCCCATGATCAGCGGCATGAACTCCAGCATCGTCTCGGGCCTGGAGGGCGCAAAGGGCTGCGCATCGACCGCCTCGCCGATGAACCGGCGCACGCCCGTCACATCCTCGAAGATGCCGGTATCGATGATGAAACCCAGCGAGGGCGAGGAAATCTGCCGCACCTGCGCCAGCAAGGCCTGAAATTCGGGGTTCTCGAACATCTTGGGCACATGGATCTCGATGGCCAGCTTCAGCCCCATCTTCTCTGCCGCGCCCACCAGCCGTTCGAGAATGGGATCCACGCCCGGCGACTGGATCCGCACGATGCGATAGCCCAGCTGCCTGGCGGTTTTGAACTGCCTGATCTGGAAATCGAAGCGCGCATCCAGCGCATGGTAATACGACATGTCGGTGTAGGCGCCATAATGGGTGGGCACCAGTTCCCACCGCTCGAAGGCACTTTTCAGGCGGCGCTCGTCCTCGGGCGTCAGATCCGGCCAGGAACGGTGATGCATGGGGCCCACCAGCTCCACACCGCGATCGCCGCCGGTATAGGCGGCCAGTTCCATGCAATCCTCCAGAGACCAGCGATTTTGCACATATTCCAGCTGGAAGCTGAACAGGGTGGTGCCAAGTTTCAACATGTGGGGCTCCCGCGCTCAGGCTTCGAAGGGGGTAAGGGGCTGCAGCGGCAGCACTTCCTCGGCGCTCAGCACCGCAAGATCGGTGGGCTTTGCGCCATAGATGCTCACATAGGTGAAGCGCACCTTCAGCCGGTGGCTGCCCGCAGCAAAGCCCCCGGCCCTGGGCACGAAGATCGTCGCCCAGTCGAACAGCCACCATTGCACCGTCTTCTGGGCGGGCAGGTCGGCGATCCTGTAGGCGTGGTTGTCGAGCGTGAAGGTCAGCGCTTCCTGCGCCACGGCAGCCCCGTCGATCTCGACCTCGACGCCGCGCACCGCGAAAAGCGGAATGCCGCGATAGCCGGTTTCCTTGATCTGGAAGGTCAGCCCGGCCTCGCCGTTGCAGATCGCCGCGCGCAGGCCATGATCGGGATTGATCAGCGGGGTGAGCGCATGCTGGGCGCCCGTGAACGAGCCGGCAATGCCATCATGCCGCACGATAGCGCGGCCGGCCGGCATGTATTCGGTGGGGAAACGGGCGGCCACCCGGCCCGGCGCCGCTTGCGGGGCCAGCGGCGTTTGCGCGCCAAGGCCGATGGGGGCCGCCATCAGGCCGGCGCCAAGGGCCAGGCTGCCGCCAAACGCGCGGCGATCCATCAGGCCCCTGCCGCGTTCCTGTTCTTCCTGTGTTTTCATGGCCATGGGCGTCATCCTCTGCATGCTTTTGCGGCTAACCATAAACGGCGGGCATGGCGCGGCAATCGCGCCTGTGCGGATAATGGTCATCACTTGTGGTGATAAGGGGCGCCGCCGCCGAACAGGGCGCCCCTCCTCCTGCCTGCCCTTCGATCAGAACTTGTAGGAGGCCATCACGCCAAAGGTGCGCGGCGCGGCAAATTCATACTGGTTGAAGCCGGAGATCGCATTGCGCACCGCGCTGCTGATGACGACAGCATCGGTTACATTGCGCACATAGGCCTGCACCGACCAGCTTTTCGACGGCGGGGCGAACGACACGGACAGGTTGGCCGTGGTTGTGGCGGGCGAGGCAAGATCGGCGAAATTGAAGATCGAATAGTAATATCGGGCCGAATACTTGACATCGCCATGGCCAGTGAGCGTGCCAAAACCCAGATCGAAATCATGCTCGTAGGAAGCGGCCACGACGATGGCGGGCGAATCCGGCAGGCGGTTGCCGCCGATCTGGCGGTTCACGCTCTGATCGTCGGCGGCGATGGCATTGTCGAACCGGGTGTGCAGCCAGGTGGCATTCACGCTCAGCCGGCCGAAGGCAGCGCTCTGGTAGCGCAGTTCGCCCTCGATGCCATCGATCCCGGCATTGCCGGTGTTCTCGACGAGAACGCCGCCGCCCACCACCGCGTTCGAATATTGGTTGGCCTGGTAATTGTCGAAGTTCTGGTGGAAATAATCGAGGTTGACGATGAGATGGCGGCCGAAGAAATCATTCTTCGTGCCCAGCTCGAACGCCTTCACGGTTTCCGCGCCATAAGGAATGGTCGCGCCCGCGCCGATCGAGTTGAAGCCGCCCGGCTTGTAGCCATCGTCGAACTTGGCATAGACCAAATGATGGGGGCTTGCCTGCCACTCCAGCCCGGCATGGAAGCTGGCCCTGGAGGCGCTGAGATGGCCATAGCCATCGGTTACGGTGACGATGTGGGCGCCGCCCGGCAACGTGGCAAAACCGCCCGAGGCCACCGTGATATCCAGCGTGGAATTGCCGGTGCGGGTCTTCTCGTCATTGGTCCAGCGGGCGCCGGCAGACAGTTTGAGATTGTCGAGAATGCGGTAGCTGGCCTGGCCGAACACGGCGTTGGAGATGGTCGTCACGCCATAGTTGAAGTGGATCAGGTTCTGGCCGGCAACCAGGCCGGATTCATAGAGGATGTGGCTGTCGATCCGGTTGCTTTCCTGGAAGTTGAAGAAGCCCAATTGCCAGGTCAGCGCCCGATCACCCGCCGAGGACAGGCGCACTTCATGGTTCCAGGTGCGGGGCGCCTCGTTCTGGAAATACTGCTGGATCGAGCCGGCCGTCAACGCCCCCGCGGCGCTGGCCGTCGAGGCATCCAGAACATGGTGATAGCGCGAATCGTCATAGCCGCCCAGATAGGTCAGCGTCGTGCCGAAAGGCAGGTTGTCATAGGCCAGCCGCCAGTTCAGGCGGAAGGCCTCGATATCCATCGCGGTGGGCGAGAAATTCCCGAAGGTCTTGCTCGATGCGCTGGTGAAATGCGGCACCTGCCCATAAGCGGTGGGCACGAACACATCGCCCACCCCGCCAACCTTGTCATATTGCACCGCGATCAGGCCCTTGAGGTGATCCACCGGCTCGAAAGCGAACTTGCCACGCAGCGATTTGACGTCCTGATCATCGCCCCGCCCGCCAATGCCGGTGAGGTGGCGATAGCCATCATGCGCGCCATAAAGGCCGGCCAGGCGGAAGCGATAGCGATCCGACACCGGCAGGTTGAGCGCGCCCTCGATCTGGCGCTGGCTGTAATCGCCCAGCGTGCCATTGAGATAGCCACCCAGCTTGCGATCAGGCTCGGCAGTGACGATGCTGACCAGGCCGCCGGCCGCATTGCGGCCAAACAGCGTGCCCTGCGGCCCCTTGAGCACTTCGATGCGCTGCAGATCGTAGAGCGATGTGTCGATGGTGAAAGTGCGGTTGCTGAAGAAGCCATCGCGCGCCACTGGCACCGCGGGATCGCCGATCTCGGTCGTATCGGCCGAGGAGACGCCGCGAATGGCCAGATAGGGCTCGCCAGTGGCGGCGTTGAAGGTCAGGCTCGGATCGATCTTCGACAGATCCGCCACCGATCTCACGCCCTGCTGCTGCAGCGTTTCGCCGCTGTAGACGTTCAGCGCAACGCCGGTCTTCTGCGCGGAGGATTCCTGGCGCGTTGCCGTGACGATGATTTCGGGAACAGAAGCGCCTTTATCCGCGCCGCCCGAAGCGGCATTTTGCGCCTGCGCGAATGACGGGACAGCACAGACCACCAGAACAGCAGTCGTCGCACGGAGCATTGCCGATGATTTCATTGATGAACCCTTCCCCATCATTTTTGATTATTTCGTGAAATTGCGCCACATCTCTTGGGAGTGACTGCATCTGTGCATCACGCTGCGCAGCAACCTCGTACACGCGGCGCGATCATATTCTCAATAATGCCGCGGATATAATCGTCATCATTACGAGTGATGATCTGACGGGAGAGCGCCGGCGAACCGCCCGGCCACAACGGCAAAGGGCCCGGCGTTTCCCCCGGGCCCTTCCTTGTGCCTCTTGCGTTACGCAGGCAGGCGCCCGCGCGCCAAGCTCAGACAGCGCCTTCCTGCAGCTTCGAGACAGCCGCCGCCGCCGCCCGGGCCGTCAGCGCCATATAGGTCAGGGAGGGGTTCTGGCAGGCGGTCGAGCTCATGCAGGCCCCGTCGGTGACAAAGACGTTCGGCACGTCGTGGCACTGGTTGAAGGCGTTCACGACCGATTGGGCCGGGTCTGCGCCCATGCGCGCGCCGCCCATCTCGTGAATGGCCGAGCCGCCCGCATCCGGCTCGGATGTGGTGGCAAGGATCGTGGCGCCGGCCGCCTCGAGCATCTCGCGCGCATCGCTCTCGGCCTTGCGCAGCGCGGCGCGCTCGTTGGGGCCATAGCTGAAGGCGATCTCCACCTGGGCCAGCCCTTGCGAATCCGTCTTCGTCGGATGCAGCGAGATCCGGTTGGCCGCATTGGGCAGACATTCGGCAAAGGCGCCAAACACCATCATCCAGCCGCCGGGCCCCTTCAGCTGATCCTTCAGCCCTGCCCCCAGCCCCGCCGTGCCGCCGCCCCGTTTCCAGCCGCGGCGCATCGCGCCCCCCTGGTAGGAGAAGCCGCGCAGGAAGTCCTCGCGATCAGCGCCGATGTTGCGATAGCGCGGCATGATGATGTTGTTGGGCCGGTTGCCATAGTAGGCCCGGTCGTCGACGCCGTTGATCAGCGCCATCGCCGACATCGCCGTGGCATGATCCATGAGATATTTGCCCAGCGTGCCGCTGCTGTTGCCCAGCCCATGCGGGAAGCGCTCCGAGGTGGAGCGCAGCAGCACGCCCACGGTGTTGATCGTGCCGGCGTTGCAGAAGATCATCCGCGCGGTGAACTGGCCGCGCTTCCTGTCTTTCGTGCCGATGGTGCGCACGCCGGTGGCCTTGCCGGTGGCCGGATCATGCTCGATCCGCTCGACCACCGTGTCCGTCATCAGGGTCAGGCGCCCGGTTGCGCGGGCGGCCGGCAGGGTGGAGGATTGCGTGGAGAAATAGGCGCCATACGAGCAGCCGCGGTTGCAGATCCCTCGATACTGGCACGGCGCGCGATCCTTCACCGGCCGCGTGATGTTGGCGGAACGGCCGATAATCAGCTTGCGCCCCGGATATTGCGCCTCGACCAGCGCCTTGACGTGGCGCTCGCCGGCGTTGAGCTCCATCGGCGGCAGGAAATGCCCGTCCGGCAGGATGTCGAGCCCCTCGGCGGAACCGGAAACGCCGATGAAATCCTCCACATGATCATACCAGGGCGCCACATCGGCATAGCGGATCGGCCAGTCTATGCCGTGGCCATCGGCCTTGTTGGCGCCAAAATCGGTGTCGGACCAGCGATAGCACTGGCGCCCCCAGGTGAGCGATTTGCCGCCCAGCTGATAGCCGCGATACCATTCGAATTTGGTGCCCGGCGCTTCCGAATAGGGGTTTTCCTTGTCGTTGGCCCAGTGCTGCTGGTTCCATTCATTGAAGAACATCGTCTTCTTGCTCTGAATGAAATATTCGCGCTTGTAGAGATTGGCATCGCCCTGCCCGTGGAAGGGCATTTCCCAGGGCGCCTTCATCTCGTTCACATAGCCGCTCTGATGCTCGATCAGCGGCCCGCGCTCGATCATCAGCACCTTGAGCCCGCGCTCGGTGAGTTCCTTCGCGGCCCAGCCACCAGTGATGCCCGAACCGATTACAATTGCGTCAAAATCAGCCATCAGAACACATTCTCTAGCCAGTAGTTCGACAGATAGGGCACGCTTCCGAGCGGCACATCGGGATCGAAACGGCCGGGCACCAGCTCATAGGCCAGCTCGTGGGCGCCGCCGGTCTCGCTGGTGTAATAGCCTACCACGATCGCCTCCTTCACGCAGCGCCACAGGGCATGGACCGCGGCTTCCTGCCCCGCTTCGGCGCGGTGTGCGAAAGCATCCTTGTCGATCGCCGTGAGCACTTTCACCTGATCGGCGCTTGTGGCTTTTACGAAACGCGACGAAGCGACCATGCCATCAAGGGCGCGTTCAAGGGCGCCCAGCGTGGTTTCGCTGCCGCCATAGAGGCCGGCCGGCATTGCCCGGTTCACAAAGGCCAGCACCTCGGGCACCTCGCCAGCGCCCGGCGTCCGGGATCGGGGGATCACCTGATTGGCGATCTGGCGCAGGAAATCCGGCGAGGCCGCCCCGGGCCCGCTGGCCAGCCAGGCATGGAAGCCG
>DASRYE010000062.1:0-20189 GCA_035653915.1 Novosphingobium sp.
ATGGCGGACCACAGGCGCTCCACCTCGTCGATATGGTTGGTGGGCGGGGCGGCTTCCTGCCACAGCGGATGATCCAGCGCGCCGGCCACCGGGCGGAAAGGCGCCAGCGCCGCGGCCAGCGCGCCAGTGGCGCCGCGCCCGCCGCGATGGGCGTGGAAGGCATGGCAGGGCATGGCGTCGCTTTCCTGCATGGCGCTGCCAAGGGCGGACAGCAGCGCCACATCGGCCTCCTCATCGGCACCGCCCGCGCTTTCCACCCCCAGCCGCCAGCGCACGCGCCGGGCCAGATGGGCGTGGAACAGCGGCAGGAAGCGTTCCAGCGCGGCGATCAGCGGGGCGGTGTCGCCCACCAGCAGGTTGAGGGCGATGGCCAGCTGCCCGCAGTTCCAGCGGATGGCCTCGGCCTGCCGGCCAAAGGCATAGAGGCCGGCCTCGTCGAAATAGGCGGCGGTGAAGCCGGCTTCCCAGCGCGGCAGCCAGCGCCAGGGGCCATAATCGAAGCTCTCGCCCGAGATGTTCATGTTGTCGGTGTTGAGCACGCCGTGAACGAAGCCGGCGGCCACATAGCTGGCGGCCATGTCGGCCAGGCGTTCCACCACCTGATGGAGCAGGATGACCGCCGGCTGGTCGGCGCCGGGGGCATCGGCGGGCGGCGGGGGGCCGGGAAAGCGGGCCAGGCAATAGGCCACCAGCTCGGCCATGTGGCCGGCCTCTTCCAGCGCCAGCAGCCGCTGGAAACTGCCGATGCGGATGTGCCCGTGCGACAGGCGCACCAGCACCGCCGAACGGGTGGGGCTGGGCTCGTCGCCGCGCCACAGTTCCTCGCCGGTCTCGATCACCGAGAAGGTCTTGCTGGTGTTGGCGCCCAGCGCTTCCAGCATTTCGGTGGCCAGGATCTCGCGCATGGCGCCCTTCAGCGTCAGCCGCCCATCGCCCCGGCGCGACCACGGCGTGGTGCCCGAACCCTTGGTGCCCAGATCCAGCAGGCGCCCGGCCGAATCGCGCAGCTGGGCAAAGAGGAAGCCGCGCCCGTCGCCGATCTGGGGGTTGTAGACGCGGAACTGATGGCCATGATAACGCAGCGCCAGCGGCTGGGGCAGATTGCCTTCCAGCGGCTCGAAACGGCCGAAATGGGCGATCCACGCTTCCTCGGAAAGGGCCGCGAGGCCCACCGCCGGCGCCCAGCGATCGTTGCGCCAGCGCAGCCGGTGGGCGGGGAAGCGGGCGGGGGCCACCGCATCGGCCAGCCAGGGGGCAAGCGGGGCGATGGCGGGCTCTGGCCGATAATCAGCGGCTTGCGGGTTTTTGCGCATGCGGCAATAAGTGGCCCTGCCGGGGGGCTGGCGCAAGGGGCTATGGCGGATGGCGCGCTGTCATCGCCTGTGGAAAGTGACGGGCATGACGACGGGTTTCATCGATGCGTTCTGGCAGGGGCCTGATGGGCTGAAGCTGCATTATCGCGATTATCCGGGCGATGGGGGCCGGCCGCCGCTGCTGTGCCTGCCGGGCCTCACGCGCAATGCCCGCGATTTCGAGGCGCTGGCCGGGCGGCTGGCGGGCCGCTGGCGCGTGATCTGCCCCGATATGCGCGGGCGCGGCGACAGCGATTATGCCCGCAACAGCGCCACCTACAATCCGATGCAATATGTGGCCGATGTGAACGCCCTGCTGGAAGGGCTGGAGATTGGCCGCTTTGTGGCGGTGGGCACATCGCTGGGCGGGCTGATGACGATGATCCTCGCCATGGTGGAGGCTGGCCGCATTGCCGGCGCCGTGCTGAACGACATTGGCCCGGTGATCGAGCCGGCGGGCCTGGCGCGCATTCGCGGCTATGTGGGGCAGGGGCGCAATTTTCCCACCTGGATCCATGCCGCCCGCGCGCTGGCCGAGGAGCAGGCCCATGCCTATCCCGACTACACGCTGGACGACTGGCTGGCGATGGCCAAGCGGCTGATGGTGGTGGGCGGCAATGGCCGCATCGTGTTCGACTATGACATGCGCATCGCCGAGCCTTTCGAGAAGCCGGGCGGCGAGGCGGGGGTGGATATGTGGCCCGGGCTGGAGGCGCTGGCCGGCCGGCCGGTGCTGTGCCTGAGGGGCGCCCTGTCCGATATCCTCTCGGCCGCAACGCTGGCCGAGATGAGCCGCCGCCTGCCAGAGGCGGAATGCCTGACCCTGCCGCAGGTGGGCCATGCCCCCACGCTGGCAGAGCCGGCAGCGGCAGCCGCGATCGACCGGCTGCTGGAACGTATCGCCGGGGCCGGGGCATGAGCGTGGGCGAAGAGGGCCGGCCGCTGCATATCCTCCACCTGCATTCCAGCTTCGATCCGGGCGGCAAGGAATTGCGCTCGGTGCAGCTGATCAACGCCTTTGGCACGGGCGCCAGCCACACCATCGTCTCGGCCCTGCCGGGGGCGATGGCGGCGGCCGCGCGCATTGCCCCCGGCATCGGCTGGGCGCAAGGGCTGGATTTTCCGCCGCTGCAGGGCCGGCCCACGCCCGCCCGGCTGCGCGCGCTGGCCAGCGCCATGCGCGGGCATGATCTGGTGCTCACCTATAATTTCGGGGCGATGGATGCGGTGCTGGCGCACACGCTGTTCGCCCAGATCGACCGGTTGCCGCCGCTGGTGCACCACGAGGATGGCTTCAACCAGGATGAGGCCGAGGGGCTGAAGCCCTTGCGCAACTGGTATCGCCGCATTGCCCTTGGGCGGGCGCGGGCGCTGGTGGTGCCCTCGGCCCGGCTGGAGGCGATTGCGCTGGGCCCCTGGCGCCAGCCGCGCGGCAAGGTGGTGCGCATTGCCAATGGCATTGCCACCGGCGCCTTTGCCGGCAAGCCCCGGCCCGATGCCCTGCCGCGGGTGATCAAGCGGCCGGGCGAATTGTGGCTGGGCACGATCGCCGGCTTGCGGCCGGTGAAGAACCTGCCGGCCATGGTGCGCGCCTTTGCTGCCCTGCCAGAGCCATGGCAGCTGGTGATCCTGGGCGAGGGCGAGGCGCGTGAGGCGATCCGCGCCGAGGCGCTGCGGCTGGATCTGGGGCACCGGGTGCATCTGCCCGGCTTTGTGGCCGAGCCTGCCAAGGTGGCCGGCCTGTTCGACCTGTTCGCGCTGTCGTCGCACAGCGAGCAGTTTCCCATCTCGCTGGTGGAGGCGATGGCGGCCGGCCTGCCGGTGGCGGCCACCGATGTGGGCGATGTGGCCGGGATGGTGGCGCCCGAGAATCGCCCCTTCGTGGTGCCGGCGGGCGATGAGGCGGCGCTGGCGGCCGCTTTTGCGGCGCTGGCGGGCGATGCCGCCTTGCGTGCCCGGCTGGGGGCAGCCAATCGCGCCAGGGCCCGGGCGGAATATGACGAGGCGGCGATGATCGCTGCCTATCGCCTTGTTTATGGTCAGGCTTTGGGCCGCGCTGGGGCGGCGCCGGCCTTTCCCTGAGGGGGCGGCCCACCATAGGCGTTGAAATGCCCGGCCTATCCGCTAAACACCGGCCAGTTTTGCCTTGTCTGGCAGGAGGCCTGCGGGCACCCTTGTCCAGTTGTTAAGAAAGAAGCCCTGTCTTGGTCCTGCGTTCCAGCCGTCCGCAAACCCGTGCCGACCAGCTTGCCGAGAGGCAGGCCGCGCAAAACGACGCTTTCCTGCGCGAGGTGGACGATGCCCTGCGCGAGGATAACGTGCTGGGCGCGCTGCGCCGCCATGGCAAGCTGGCGCTGGCGGTGGTGGTGCTGGGCCTTGGCGGGCTGGGCGGCTGGCTGTGGTGGGATAACCACCAGCAGGATGTGGCCGCGCAGCGCTCGGAAAAGCTGGTGGTGGCGCTGGACCAGATCCAGGCCGGCCGCGCCGACATGGCCGCGCCCACGCTGGCCGAACTGGCCGCCTCGGGCGTGGCGGGCCCGGCGGCGCTGGCCCGGCTGGAACAGGCCGGCATTGCCCTGCAGCAGAACAAGGCCGATCAGGCCGCAACGCTCTATGCCGCGGTGGCCGGCGATGCCGGCGCGCCCCAGCCCTATCGCGATTTTGCCAATATCCGCTATGTGAACCTGAAGTTCGACCAGCTGAAGAGCGAGGAGGTGGTGGCCCGCCTCAAGCCGCTGGCGGTGCCGGGCAAGCCGTGGTTTGGCGCGGCGGGCGAACTGGTGGCGATGGCCTATCTGGCGCAGGGCCACAAGGAACTGGCCGCCCCCCTGCTGGGCGCCATCGCCAAGGATACCACCCAGCCCGAAACGCTGCGCGCCCGCACCCGCCAGATCGCCGGCACGCTGGGCTTCGATGCGATCGACGATATCGCCAAGGCCCCGGCTGTGCCCGCCGCTGCCCAGCCGGCCCCGGCCCCGCAGGCGGCCCCTGCGCCCGCCGCCACCGCCCCCGCCAAGCCCTGAACACACACGCTTTTCCACGGATAGGACCTGAGCGCATGAAGCCCTTCACCTCTTCGCCCCGCAAGGGCCGCAGCCTCTCCCGCTGGCTGGCGCTGCCGCTGCTTGGCGCGCTGGCGGCCTGTTCGCATGGCGGGCCCATCCACACCAAGCCCAACCGCCCGGCCACGCCCACCGTGGGCAACCGCATCCCCATCCTCAGCAATGTGGAAAGCGCCGCGCGCGCCGATACCACCATCGCCGATGTGGCCGTGGTGCTGCCCACCCAGACGCTGAACCCCGATTGGGCCCAGCCCGGCGGCAGCGCCAGCAAGAGCTATGGCAACCTGACCCTGGCCGACAAGCCCCACCACGCGTGGAGCGCCACCATCGCCGGCACCACCCAGCGCCAGCGCCTGGCTGCCGCGCCCGTGGTGGGCGGCGGCCTGCTCTATGCGATGGACACCGATGGCGTGGTGCATGCCTTCGATGCCGTGAAGGGCAGCCATGTGTGGCAGCACAGCTTCGAGATCATGGGCGGCGAGGCATCGGCGCTGTTTGGCGGCGGCGCCAGCTATGATGGCGGCAAGCTGTTCGTCGATACAGGGCTGGGCGATGTCGCCGCGCTGGATGCCAAGACCGGCAAGCTGCTGTGGAAGGTGCACCCGGCCGGCCCGCTGCGCGGCTCGCCGACGGTGGCCTATGGCATGGTCTTCGTGATGACGCAGAACAACGAGATCCATGCGCTGGCCGTGGAAGATGGCAAGGAGCAGTGGCAGGAAACCGCCTCGCTCACCGCCACCGGCGTGTTCGGCGTGGCAGCGCCGGCGGCCGGCCAGGGCACGGTGGTGGCCGGCTACGCCTCGGGCGAGCTGATCGCCTATCGCTACGAGAACGGCCGCACGCTGTGGTCGGACGCGCTGGCGCGCACCTCGCTTTCCACCAGCGTTGGCGTGCTGACCGATATCGACGCCGACCCGATCATCGATCGCGGCCGCATCTATGCGCTGGGCCAGGGCGGGCGCATGGCCGCCTATGAGCTGGTGACCGGCCAGCGCATCTGGGAGCTGAACATCGCCGGCATTTCCACCCCGGCGGTGGCCGGAGACTGGATCTTCACCCTGACCGACGATGGCAAGCTGCTGTGCATCGAGCGCAACCAGGGCAAGGTGCGCTGGGCGCTGCAGCTCGATCGCTTCCACAACATGAAGCACAAGAAGCAGCCGCTCTACTGGACCGGCCCGGTGCTGGCCGGCGACAAGCTGTGGCTGGCCGATACGGCGGGCGATCTCTACACCGTCTCGACGATGGATGGCGTGGCGAAGAAATATCTCTCGCTGAAGCAGCCCGTGTCGCTGGCACCGGTAGTGGCCGGCGGCATCCTCTATGTGCTGGACGATAGCGGGCGGATCACCGCGCTGCGTTAACCGGCCGCAGGCCCAGGGGGCGGCGCGGCGTGGTTTGCGCGCCCTTAACCCTTTGGCATTAGAGGGGCGATCATGGCTGCCGATCGCCCCCTTGCCCGTTGTTCAAGCGCGCCGCCGGCGGGCGATGTGTCGCCCTGGGTGGGGCTGGTGGGCCTGTGCGGGCTGGGCTGCTGGCTGGCCCTGTGCCGCTTCTGGCCGCAGGTGGTGGATGGGCTGGGCCTTGCAGCCCCCCGCGCGGTGATGAACGGGCCGGATGCGGCGCTGCTGGGCCTGCTGTGCGCCGCCCTGCCGATGGCCGCCTGGCAGCTGCTGGTAGACAAGGTGCACCGCCGGCCTTCCACTGGCCTGCAGTGGCAGGCGCCGCGCCGCTGGGGCGAGGGGCGGGGCGACAGCGCGGTCAAGCTGCTGGGCCTGTGGAGCGCCTGGGCGCTGATTGGCGCGGCCTATTGGCTGGGGCGCTGGTATGGCCAGGGCCCCTATCTGTTTGCCATGCGGGTGATCGGCGCGGCGGTGGTGCCGCTGATGCTGCTGTCCATCCCCTATGTGCTGTGGCTGGATCGCCATCTGGTGGAGCGGCGCTGCGGCGCCTGGCATCTGGGCGCGCTGCTGCTGGGCCGGGCCGGGGCCTGCCGGGCAGAAGCGCTGAAGTTCCTGCGCGGCTGGGCGGTGAAGGGGTTTTTCAGCGCCTTCATGCTCTCCATCGTGCCGGGCGGCTTTGCCGAGGTGGTGTCGGTGGATTGGGGACTGGTACGGGCAGAGCCGGCGCGGCTGGCCGGCTGGCTCACGGCTTTCCTGTTCATGGTGGATGTGCAGATCGGCACGGTGGGCTATCTGTTCACCCTGCGCCCGCTGGATGCGCATATCCGCAGCGCCAATCCGCATCTCGATGGCTGGCTGGCCGCGCTCATCTGCTATCCGCCGTTTGTGCTGATGAATGCCGGCGGGCCGCTGGATTATCACGCAGGGGGCGCCGATTGGGGCTTCTGGCTGGCCGGGCGGCCGGCGCTGGCCTGGGGCTGGGGGGCAGCGCTGGTGGGGCTGACGGCGATCTATGCGGCGGCAACGCTGGCCTTTGGTATCCGCTTCTCCAATCTCACCTGGCGCGGCACGATCACTTGCGGGCCCTATCGCTGGTGCCGCCACCCGGCCTATCTGTCGAAGAACCTGTTCTGGTGGGGGGCCAGCCTGCCCTTTCTGGTGCGCCATGGTGATGCGGCCGAGGGCTGGCGCAATGCCGCCCTGCTGGGGCTGACGGGCGCTGTCTACTGGTGGCGGGCGAAAACCGAGGAGCGCCACCTGCTGGCCGAAGACCCCACCTATCGCGCCTATTGGGCGTGGAGCGAGGCCCACGCCCCGGTTACGCGGGCGCTGAAGCAGCTGCGGCGAGTGCTTTTCCCGCGGGGTTAGGCGTCTTCCATCCCGGCGATGTCGAAGATCGTCACCCGGCGCTCGCTCATCCCCATGGCGGCGCGCTGGCGGCCCCATTCGGCCATGTGCGGGGCGGCGGCATGGGCGGCAAGCGCGGCGCGGCTCTCCCAGCGTTCCGACACGCGGAAGAGGCCAGGCGCCAGCACATCCTCGCCCACGTCATAGGCCTGGCAGCCTTCTTCGGTCAGCGTGGTGGCGATCACGGCGGGCAGCAGCGCGCGGGCCTCGGCCACATGGTCTGCCGGAATGCGGAAGCTGGCGAGAACGACGATCATCAGAAGCTCTTTTCCTCGTAGATGCGCGAAAGATCGCCGCCCCAGGGGCCGTTGTAGAGATCGAGCAGGCGCTGCGCCGGCACCTTGCCGCTGCGCACGATATCGTCGAGCGGGGCGAGATAGCCGGTTTCATCATCGCCAATGGCGTTGCGCTGGCCGCGTGCCTTCAGCCCCGCGCGGGCGATGTCGAGCACTTCGGGGGCGATGTCGCGCAGGGTCTTGCCGCCGGGGATGGGGGCATCGAGCGCCAGCTTGGGCGCGGCATTGCGCAGGGCCTCGCGCGCTTCCATGTCCCAGCCCTTCACCAGATCCCAGGCCGCATCCAGCGCCGCCTGATCATAGAGCAGGCCCACCCACAGCGCCGGCAGCGCGCAGATGCGCGCGGTGGGGCCGCCATCGGCGCCGCGCATTTCAAGGAAGCTTTTCAGCCGCACTTCGGGAAAGGCCGTGGAGAGATGGTCGATCCAGTCGCTCTCGCGCGGCAGTTCGCCGGGCAGGGCGGGCAGCTTGCCGGCGAGAAAATCGCGGAAGGACTGGCCCGCCGCATCGATATACCGGCCATCGCGGAAGACGAAATACATCGGCACGTCGAGCATATAATCGACATAGCGTTCGTAGCCGAAGCCCTCCTCGAAGACGAAGGGCAGCATGCCGGTGCGTGCCGGATCCGTGTCGGACCAGATGTGGCTGCGATAGGAAAGGAAGCCGTTGGGCTTGCCTTCAAGGAAGGGCGAATTGGCGAACAGCGCGGTGGCCAGCGGCTGCAGCGCCAGGCTCACGCGGAACTTCTGCACCATATCCGCCTCGCTCGCATAATCGAGGTTGGTCTGGATGGTGCAGGTGCGCAGCATCATGTCGAGGCCCATGCTGCCCACGCGCGGCATGTGGCGCAGCATGATCTCGTAGCGGCCCTTGGGCATCACCGGCAGCTCTTCGCGGGTCTTGTCGGGCCACAGGCCAAGGCCGAGGAAGGCGGTGCCGGTGGCCTCGCTCACCGCTTTCACCTGGGCGATGTGGCGGGCGCTTTCGGCGCAGGTTTCATGCAGGTTTACCAGCGGCGCGCCCGACAGTTCGAGCTGGCCCGCCGGCTCCAGGCTGACCGTGCCATCAGCGCCCTTCATGGCGATGACATTGGCCTGGCCATTGGCGCCGTCTTCAAAGATCTCTTCCCAGCCGAACGCCTTCAGCCCCAGCAGCAGATCGCGGATGCCGCCCGGCTCGGCATAGGAGGGGGCGCGGTGATCGGCGGTGCGATAGACGAATTTCTCGTGCTCGGTGCCGATGCGCCAGCGCGCGCGCGGCTTTTCGCCGGCGGCCATGGGGGCGGCCAGCTGATCGATCGCCGTGATGAACGGCTCTTGCGCGTCGGATACCTGCCTGGTGCTCATGGCCGCTGCGATAGAGGGCGAAATGGCCCCGCGCCAGCGCAAAATGAACGGGGGCTGACAGGCGGATTTCAAGAGGGCGGCGCAAATTTTGGGCGGCTGCACATTTGCGCTTATGGCCCCCTTGCGCTCAGCCCTGCTGCCAATCGCCCATGGTGCCCATCCACAGGGCCATGGCGCCGATCGCGGCCGTCTCGCCGCGCAGGATGCGGGGCCCAAGGGTGATGGCGCGCGCCTGTGGCAGGGCGCGGATGGCGGCGCGCTCCTCGCTGGTGAAGCCGCCTTCGGGGCCGGTGAGCAAGGCCGCCGGGCCGGCATGGGCGGCAAAGGCAGGGGCGGCCGGCGCGCCGCCGGTTTCATCGGCAAAGAACAGGGCGCGCGGCGCCGGCCAGCCTTTCAGCAGGGCCTCCAGCTTCACCGGTTCGGCAAGGGCGGGCAGGGCGGTGCGGGCGCATTGCTCGGCCGCTTCCACCAGCGTGGCGCGGGCGCGCTCCATGTTCAGCCGGTCGGCCACGCAGCGGCGGGTGAGCACCGGCTGGATGCGCGCGGCGCCCAGCTCGCAGGCCTTTTCCAGCACCAGGTCGAAGCGGTCCTTCTTGAGGAGGGCGGCGCACAGGGTGAAATCGGGCACCTCTTCGCGCGGGCGCAGGCGTTCCACGCAGGCCAGCACCACATCGCGCTTGCCAACCGAGACCGCCCGCGCCGCCCATTCGCCGCTGGCATCATCGCACAGGATCACCGCATCGCCCACGCCCAGGCGCATCACCCGGGCGAGATAATGCGCCTGCGGGCCTTCGATGGCCACTTCGGCGCCCGCTGCCAGCGGCGGGGCAACGAACAGGCGCGGGGCAGAGCGCGGCGGCCAGGCGGGGGTGGCGGGCAGGTGGTCGGTCATGCGGGAAGGCCCTAGCCGATGCGTGCGCGCGCCGCTATGCCCCAGCCCCGAGGAGACTGCAGATGGCCGGCCAGATCGTACCTGATAGCGAGCACCGCGGGATCATGGCGATCCTGCCCGCAGCCGCGCGCGATTATGCCTCGCTGGCCCGGCTGGACCGGCCGATCGGCTGGTGGCTGCTCTATTGGCCCTGCGTGTGGGGAGTGGCGCTGGCGGGCGGGCTGGCGGCATCGGGCGGCGCGCGCTGGGGGCTGCTGGCCTGGCTGCTGCTGGGCGCGGTGGTGATGCGCGGGGCCGGCTGCGTGCTGAACGACATTGTCGACGCCGATATCGACATCAAGGTGGAGCGCACCGCCCAGCGGCCGGTGGCCAGCGGGCGGGTGTCGGCCCGGCAGGCCTGGGCGTGGCTGGTGGCGCTGTGCCTGGTGGGGCTGGTGGTGCTTTTGCAATTGCACTGGCGGGCGCAGCTGGTGGCGCTGGGCTCTCTGGCGCTGGTGGCGGCCTATCCCTTCATGAAGCGCATCACCGGCTGGCCGCAGGCGTGGCTGGGGCTGGTGTTCACCTGGGGCGCGCCGGTGGGCTGGGTGGAAGTGCGCGGCTTTGCCGGGCTGGATGTGCTGGCCGCGCTGTATGGCGGGGCGATCCTGTGGTGCATCGGCTATGACACGATCTATGCCTGCCAGGACCGCGAGGATGATGCGCTGATCGGCATCGGTTCCTCGGCGCTGTCGCTGGGGCGGCATGTGCGGGCCGGGGTGCTGGGCTTTTATGCAGGGGCGCTGGGCCTGTGGGGGCTGGCGCTGTGGCATGTGCGGGCCGATCCGCTGGCGCTGCTGGCGCTGGCGCCTGTGGCGCTGCATCTGGGCTGGCAGGCGATCACCCTGCGGCCGGAGGATGGGCCGGGGGCGCTGGCGCGGTTTCGCGCCAATCGCTTTGCTGGCCTGTTGATGGCGCTGGCCTGCGCGGTGGTGGGCAGCGTGGCAGCTGGCTAGGCGCGCAGGGCCCGGCGCAGGGCCTTGCCCACCGGCCGTTCAAACCAGCGGAACGCGGCCAGCGCCACCGCGCTGCTGAGCGCCAGCGCCACCACCGGGCGCAGCAGCGGCTGCCCATGCAGCAGCTTTTCCACAAAGGGCAGCGCCAGCGGGTGCAGCAGATAGAGCGAATAGGACGCATCGCCCATCCGCTCTGCCGCGCGGCCCAGCAGCGCCAGCGGGCGCCAGGCGGTGCCAGCCCCGCCCTGTTCCAGCCCGATCGCCCCGCCCACCAGCAGGGCAGAGGCCAGCCCCAGCGTGGCGATGCGGTGAAATCCGGTGAAATCCGCCTCTCCCCGCGCCGCCCAGAAGGCAAAGGCCGCCAGCCCCAGCACCAGCGCCACCAGCCCTTCCCACCGCCCCCACAGCGGCCGGCTGGCGCACAGCAGCAGGCCGAACAGGAATTCCAGCAGCAGCGGCCCGGTCAACACCTGCGCTGGCGCTGCCGCCGGCTGCAGCAGCGCGCCCGCCGCCACCAGCGCCAGCAGCACCGCCACCAGCACCTGCGGCGCGGCGCGGCGGCAGCCTGCCAGGCACAGGCCCATCAGCGCGTAGAACAGGATCTCGTAATCCAGCGTCCACCCCGGCACGACGATCGGCCAGATCTCCCCTTGCGCGTTGACATAGGGGACAAACAGCAAGGAGCGCAGGAGATCGGCTCCATGCAGCACGAAATGGCGCGCCATGCCCGGCACCGCGGTGATGGCGCAGAAAGCCAGCGTAACCGCCCAGTAAAGCGGCGCGATGCGGATCAGCCGGCGCAGCAGGAAAGCGCGCGCGCCCTCCTGCGTGCCCAGCATGCCCATGATGAAGCCCGACAGCACGAAGAACACATCCACCCCGGCATAGCCCAGCCGGAACAGCCCCAGATGAAACAGCAGCACCGCATAGGCCGCCACCGCCCGCAGCATCTGCAACGAGGCATAGCGTTGAGCGCTGCGCGCCGGGTGCTGGCTGGCGGGCGTTTGGCATGGGGCGCCGGCTGGCGGGGCAATAGGCGGGGCAGGGGCTTGCGGCATGGCGCCAGCCTAGTCGGGCCGCGCCGGCAATGCCGCCCCAACTGCCTCCGGATCAGATGGATACCGGCTCTGCCAGCAGCTGCTCGGCCCCGCCCAGATCCACGCTGACAAGCCGCGAGACGCCCTTTTCCACCATCGTCACGCCGAACAGGCGGTGCATCCGGCTCATCGTCACGGCATTGTGGGTGACGATGAGGTAGCGCGTGTCGGTCTCGCGCACCATCGCTTCCAGCAGGTCGCAGAAACGCTCGATATTGGCATCGTCGAGCGGCGCGTCCACCTCGTCGAGCACGCAGATCGGCGAGGGGTTGGTGAGAAACAGCGCGAAGATCAGCGCCACCGCCGTCAACGCCTGCTCGCCGCCCGAGGCGAGGGTGAGCGATTGCAGCCGCTTGCCGGGCGGCTGGGCGAAGATCTCGAGGCCCGCCTCCAGCGGATCGTCCGAATCGATCAGCGCCAGATGCGCCTGCCCGCCCTGGAACAGCGTGGTGAACAGCCGGCGGAAATGGCCATCCACCGCCTCGAAGGCCGCGCGCAGCCGCTCGCGCCCCTCGCGGTTGAGGTTGCCGATGGAGCCGCGCAGCCGGTTCACCGCCTCGGCCAGCTCCTCGCGCTCACGCAGGGATTGGGCGGCGCGTGTCTCCGCCTCGCCCAGCTCCTCGGCGGCGACGAGGTTGACAGGGCCCAGCCGGTCACGCTCGGCCACCAGCCGCTCGTGGGCGGCCGCTTCCGCCTCGGGGCCGGCGACATCGGCGCCGGCAAAGCCAAAGCGTTCGGCCAGCAGCGGCGGCGGGCACTGGAAACGCTCGCCCGAAAGGCGGGCGGCCTCGGCGCGGCGGGCGTCTTCCGCCTCGGCGCGGGCGGCGCTGGCGGCGCGGGCCTCACGCGCGCTGGCCAGCTGTTCCTGGGCATTGGCAAGGGCGGCATCGGCAGCGCGGGCGGCGGCTTCCTGCGCGGCAAGGGTGGCCTCGGTTTCGGCCAGGCGCTGGGCCATGGCGGCGCGGGCGCCCTGGGCGCGGGCCAGCGCTTCGGCCAGCCGCTCCGGCTTGGCGGCCACCACCGCGCGTTCGCTGGCGATCTCCTCGGTGCGGCCCTGCATCTGGGCGAGGCGGCGGGCGGCATCGCCGGCGCGGGCCTGCCAGCTGCGGATCTCGGCGGCTTGCGACAGGCTGCGTTCACGCGCGGCGGCCAGCAGCTGATCCTGCCCGGCAAGGCCGGCAATGGCCGATTGCAGCGCCGTGCGCGCGGTTTCATGGGCGGCGCGCGCGCTGGCCAGTTCGGCTGCGATGCTGTCTGGCCCGGGCAGGCCGGCGCGGGCGGCGCGGGCGCTGGCCAGCTCGGTCTCGATCTGCTGGCGCTGGGCGGCCAGATCGGCTTCCACCCGGGCCAGATCGGCGCGGCGCTGGGCCTGCCTTTCGCGCAGCGCCTCGGCCTGATCCACCGCGCGCAGGGCGGTGCGCTCGGCCTCGGCAGCGCCGGCCAGGCTGCGCTCGGCAGCGATGGCGGCCGGGCCCGCCTCGGCCAGAGCCGCCTGCGCGCTGGCCGCTGCCATCTCGGCCGCGGCAAGGGCGGCGCGCAAGGGCGGCAATTGCCCCTCCAGCGCGGCCAGGCGGTTGTCCGCCTCCAGCCGGGCGGCCTCGGCCGCGCCTTCGCCGCGCGCCACAAAGCCATCCCAGCGCCGCACATGGCCGGCCAGCGTGACCAGCCATTCGCCCGGCGCCAGCGCGCGGCCATCGTCTGCCGGCGCCACATGCACCAGCGCGAGGCGGGCGGCGAGCTCTGCCGGGGCATCGGGCACATGGGCGGCCAGCGTGCCGGCCACTGGCGGCGGGGCCTCGGCGCCAGTCCAGAAGCGGCCCTCGGCGGCAGGGGGCGCGGCGCCCAGCGGCGCCTTGGCATCGCGCCCCAGCACAGCGGCCAGCGCCCGCTCATAGCCCGGCTCTGCCCGCACATGATCGAGCGCAAGGCGCCGGCCGGCCGCCGCAGAGCTGGCGCGGGCGCGCGCGTCGCGGTCTTTCGCCAGCGCCTGATGCTCGCGCTCCACCACGGCAAGATCGGCCCGGGCGGCGGCCTGCGCGGTGCTGGCGGCATCGCGGGCGGCTTGCGCCTCGGCCTTGCGGGCCTGGGCGGTGGCCAGCGCGGTGCGCAGATCGGCGATGCGCGCGCTGGCGCCCTCGCGCCGGGCGCGGGCTTCGGCAAGGGCGGCCTCGCCATCGCCTTCCCGCTCCAGCCCGGCGCGGGTGGCGCCATGGCGGGCCACTTCGCCTTCCAGCCGGGCGAGGCGCGTTTCCACCGCCGCCACTTCGGCATTGGCCACGCGCCAGTCGGCTGCCAGCGCGGCTTGGCGGGCATTGGTTTCGGCCAGCGCCAGCTCGGCGGCGCGGGCGGTGTGCTCGGCCTTTTCCTGCGCGCTGACGAGGCCGGGGCGGCGCGCTTCCTCCACCGCGAGGCGGATTTTGGCTTCCGACAGTTCGGTTTCCAGCCGGGTGAGGGCGCCGGCGGCATCCAGCGTCAGCCGGTCGGCATCGGCGCGGTCCTGCTCCAGCCGGGCGTGCTGGCGGTCGAGATCGGCCAGCCGCTGGCGGGCGGCCTCCAGCTGGCCGGAGAGGGTGGCGACCTGATGGCCCAGCGCGCTTACTTCATCGCGCTGTTCGAAATGGCTGTCACGCGTGGCGGCCAGCAGGGTGGCGGCGGCGGCCTGCGCGGTTTGCGCGGCATGGGCGGCTTCCTGCGCGGTGCGGGCGGCGCCCTCGGTGCGGGCGGCTTCGGCGCGGGCGGCCTCGGCGGCATCGGCAGCGGCGCGCCAGCGGGCATAGACCACCCGCGCCTCGGCGCCGCGCACCCGCTGCGACAGATCACGATAGCGTTCGGCCGCGCGGGCCTGGCGCCGCAGCCCGGCAATCTGCTGGTCGAGCCCTGCCATCAGGTCGTCCAGCCGGGCCAGGTTGGCCTCGGTGGCGCGCAGGCGCTGCTCGGCATCGCGCCGGCGCACATGGAGGCCGGCAATGCCCGCCGCTTCCTCCAGCATGGCGCGCCGCTCTTCCGGCCGCGCGGCGATCACCGCGGCGATGCGCCCCTGCGAGACCAGCGCCGGCGAATGGGCACCGGTGGCCGCATCGGCAAACACCAGCGCCACATCCTTCTGCCGGGCATCGCGCCCGTTCAGCCGATAGGCGCTGCCCGCCCCCCGCTCGATCCGGCGGACAACTTCAAGATCCTCGCCCTCTGCGGTTTCGGCCAGCAGCACCACTTCGGCAAAGCTGCGCGCCGGGCGGCTGGCGGTGCCGGCAAAGATCACATCTTCCATGCCGGCGCCGCGCAGGCTCTTGGAGCTTTGCTCGCCCATCACCCAGCGGATGGCTTCCAGCAGATTGGACTTGCCGCAGCCATTGGGGCCGACAACGCCGGTCAGCCCGGGTTCGATATGCAGTTCCGCCGGCTCGACGAAGCTCTTGAAACCCGAGAGCTTGAGCCGGCGGAAACGCATGGGGGTTCAGCGCGCGCCGGCGGTCTGCAGGGCCGCTTCCAGCTCGGGCCAGGTCAGCGCGGTCTGCTTGGTGCCGTTGATGAGGAGGGTGGGGGTGGAATCGATGCCGGCCGCGCCGGTCGCCTCGGCTTCCTTGGCCACCTTTTCGGCAGCGGTGGTATCGGCCAGGCACTTGTGCGCCTGATCGGTGGCAAGGCCGCGCGCCGAGAAGAATTCGGTGAAGCCCAGCGCATCCGACATGGCCACCAGGCGCTGCGCCGGCGGCAGGCTGGCGGCCTGCTTGGCGGCGGCCTCGTTGGCCTGGGCGCGGGTGAGCAGGGCATCCTGGTTGGTGTAGAGCTGCTCCACCAGGCCGAAGAAGGCATCGGGGCTGGCGCAGCGCACCAGCACGGTCAGCGGGATATCCACGCTGTGAATGGCAAAGCTGCGATATTCATACGACACCTTGCCCGAGGCGACATAGGTGCCAACCAGCTTGCTCATCCCCTCATTGGCCAGCTTTGCGCAATGCGGGCAAGACAGCGAGCCATATTCGACCAGCTTGATCGGTGCGTTGGGGTTGCCCATCACCATGCCGCCATCGGCGGTGGCGGCCACCACATCGCTCCACGCCTTGCCGGCAGGGGGGGCGGCCGCGGCCACCGGCGCCCCGCTGACGGTGCCCGTGGCAGCGGGGGCAGCATCCTTCTTGCAGGCGCTGAGGGCCAGCGCCAGCGTCAGGGCGCCGGCGGCCAGCAGGGGGGCTTTCACGAAACGGTGTGCAGTCATCATCTCTTGTCCTTCGCGCAGGGCAGGCTTGTTCGGGGCGGCGGGCCAGGCGTTACATGTGGGCGTTCAGCTGCAGTTGCAGCGTCGCCCAGTCATGCGTGCCGGCCAGCAGCTCGCCATTGAGGGCAAAGCTGGGGGTGCCGGAAACGCCGGCCTGTTCGGCGCGGGCGGTTTGCGCGCTCAACTGCTTGGCCAGTGCCTCGTTGGCCAGGCAGCGGTCGGCGCGGGGGCGCTCTATGCCGCGGCTTTCCATGATGTCGTAGAAGTGCAGGTCGCTGGCGATGGCGCGGGTGCGCTGGGCCAGCGGGCCGTTTTCCCAGCGCTGGCGCTGGGCGGGGGTGGCCGATTGGGCGCGGGCCATCCATTCATCCTGCCTGGCCAGAAAGCTCTGGTGCAGGGCGAAGAAGGCCGGGCCGCTGGCGCAATGGGTGAGCAGCGCCACGGTGAGATCGAGCGGATCACGCAGGAAATGGCGCACTTCCAGCGCGGCCTTGCCCGGGGCAATGGCGCCCAGGCGCAAGGGCGGGCCGCCCTCCACCTCGAAATGGGCGCAATGGGGGCAGGTATAGCTCATATATTCGGTGATCCGCCACTGGGCGTGCGGATTGCCCAGCACCATGGCGCCATCGGCCGTGGCCGACACTTGCGCCAGCCAGCCACCGGGCGGCGGCGGCACCGGGCGGGCAGGGGCGGCATGATGGGCGGGCGCGGGCTGGGCCAGGGCGGCGGGCGCCAGGCCGGCGGCCATGGCCAGGGCAAGAAGAACGCGCAACAGGGGCATCAGGCCTTTTTTCCTTTCGCCGGGGGGGCTTGTTCCCGTCCGGCCGAGGCATTGCCCGCCGCGAGGCTGCGCGCAAGCGATTCCAGCACGGCGCGCAGTTCCGGGTCGCCAATGTCGCGCAGCGAATCGCCCAGTTCCACCGGCACCGGCCGCAAGGCGGGCGGCTGGGCCGGGCGGGCGGGGCTGGGCGGCTCTGCCACCTCGCCCTGGCGCAGGCGGATGCGGGCCACCGCGTTATAGCCGAAAAAGCGGTTCACCCGGGCGATGATCTCGCTTTCGGCATGGGCGATCAGCGGCGCATGGCCGGGGCGCACCACCAGTTGCAGCGTGCCCTCGCAGCGCTCGCCGGCGGGAAAGCGGATGGCCTCGGGCGCGCAGACGCGGGCCTGGGCCGCCCCGACGATCTCTGGCCAGCGGGTGACGATGCTGGATTGCACGAAGCCGAAGCGGCGAAAGGCGCTGCGGCCGATATCGGGCATGAGATCGGCAATGGCGCGGGCCGGGCCGCCGCGCGGGCGTTCATAGGGGCGCTGAGGGGCCTTTTTTGCCTTTCCCGCGCTGGCTTTGCCCGCCCCCTTCGTGCCCGCCGCCTTGGCTTTGCGGCCGGCAGGTTTGGGCCCCTCTGGCGGGGCGGGGGGCGAAGAGGCGGGAGGCTCCGGTTCCATTGTGCCGCCAGCCATGCCATAGCCGCCCGGTGGATTCCAGAGCCGACCTCGCCCTTGCCCCCCGCACCGATCCGGCCGCCCTGTTGCTGGCCTGGTATGATGCCCATGCCCGCAGCCTGCCCTGGCGCGCGCCGCCGGGGGCGCCGCCCATGGATGCCTATCGCGTGTGGCTTTCCGAGGTGATGCTGCAGCAGACCACGGTGGCGGCCGTCATCCCCTATTTCCAGCGCTTCACCCAGGCCTGGCCGGATGTGCTGGCGCTGGCCGCCGCGCCCGAGGAAGCGGTGATGGCCGCCTGGGCGGGGCTGGGCTATTACAGCCGGGCGCGCAAGCTGGTGGAATGCGCAAGGGTAGTGGCGGCCAATGGCGGTGCCTTCCCCCAGGAGGAGGAGGCCTTGCTGGCGCTGCCCGGCCTTGGGCCCTATACGGCCGCGGCCGTGGCGGCGATTGCCTTTGGCCGGCGGGCGGTGGTGGTGGATGCCAATGTGGAGCGGGTGGTGGCCCGCTATGGCGCCATTGGCGCGCCGCTGCCGGCGGCAAAACCGGCCATCCGCGCCGCTACCGACGCGCTGACGCCTGCCGAACGCCCCGGCGATTTTGCCCAGGCGATGATGGATCTGGGCGCCAGCCTGTGCAGCGTGCGCGCGCCCAAATGCCTGCTGTGCCCGCTGGCCGGGGGCTGTGCGGCGCGCGCGGCCGGCACCGCCGAGGCCTATCCGGTGAAGCCGCCCAAAAAGCCCAAGCCCCAGCGCCGTGGCCGCGCCTTCTGGATCACCCGCGAAGGGGCGGCAGGGGCCGAGGTGTGGCTGGTGCGCCGGCCGGGCAGGGGGCTTTTGGGCGGCATGCGCGCCCTGCCCGACAATGGCTGGAACGCTCGCGCCGATGGCGCCGGCCCGCCGCCGCTGGCGGGCCCCTGGCAGGCCGGGCCCAGCGTCGCTCATGTCTTCACCCATTTCGCCCTGAGCCTTGAAGTGGCGTTCTATTCGGGCAAGGAAGCGGCCAGCCTGGCCACAGGGGCGGGCGAATGGTGGCCGCTGGCACGGCTGGACGAGGCGGGACTGCCCAGCCTGTTTGCCCGGGCGGCCATGGCGGCGCGGGCAATGCGCGCCTGAGGGGGAAGGAGAGACCATGCACAGAAGCGATGAACAGGGCGGGCCGATCTGTCGGCCAGGCCGCCCCGGCTGGAGGATCTGCCATGCGTGATACCCATGCGCCGCGCGCCGTGGCCTTTGCCGGCGGCGTGCTCGACAGGGCCGATCCGGTGCGGGCCGATCCCGCCGCGCTGGCAGCGTTGGCCGCCCATGGCCGGCTGCTGCTGCTCGACGGGCTGGAGCCGCTGCTGGGCGAGGGGGGCGCCTTGTGTTCGGCCCCGGTGGGCCCCGATGCCGGCGAGCTGATCTTCCTTGGCCGCGACGAGGCCGGCATCGGCTGGTTCATCGCCGCGCCAGACGCGGCCAGCGCCAGCACCGCGCCGCCCAACCCCGCCCTGTGGGAAGCGATCGCCAGCATGGCGCCGGCTGATCTGGCGCTGTATGGCACGGCGCGCAGCCTGGCCGGCTGGCATGCCCGCCACCGCTTCTGCGCGCGCTGCGGGGCGCCCACGCGGCTGGCCAAGGGCGGCTGGCAGCGCAGCTGCGCCAGCGAGGCGTGCGCTGCCGATCATTTCCCCCGCACCGATCCGGTGGTGATCATGAGTGTGGCGCATGAGGGGCGCCTGTTGCTGGGCCGCCAGCCGCGCTTTCCGCCCCATCGCTATTCGGCGCTGGCCGGCTTTATCGAGCCGGGCGAGGCGGTGGAGGAGGCCGTGGCGCGCGAGATCTGGGAAGAGGCGGGGCTGCGCGTGGCCGATGTGCGCTATGTGGCCAGCCAGCCCTGGCCGTTTCCCTCCTCGCTGATGCTGGCCTGTCATGCCGAGGCGCTGGACGATGCCATCACCATCGACACCACCGAACTGGAAGATGCCCGCTGGTTCACGCGCGCCGAAGTGGCCGAAGCGATGGCAGCGCGCGCCCGTGGGGCCGATGGGCAGGCGTTTTCCGCGCCGCCGCGCCATGCCGTGGCCTGGCATCTGCTGGCCCATTGGCTGGAGCAGGGCGCGGGGTAAACGCCTGTTAACCACAGGTGGCAAGGCCAGGATAATCGCATTTTGCGAAACTGGTGGCCGTGATGGTTCCCAAGGGCAGCAGGCCCGCCGGGGAGCCTGAAAGGACCGCCATGACTGCCTCCGGCCTCAAATCCAGGCCTTCTGTCCGGACCGCTGCCCGGCCACGCCCGGCCGCGCGCGCGCTTGCCGCAGCGCCAGCGCTGGCGGTGCCGGCGGCCCTGCCGCGCCCGCCTCAGGCGCCCGCACGCGGCACGCTGGAGGCCTTGCTGGGCCTGCTGGCATGGTGGCCGCTGCCGCTGCTGCTGGCGGCGATTGTCGCGGTGCTGGCATGGCAGGGCTGGGAGATGATGCGCTTTCGTTCGATGGCGGTGCCCGGCGGCATTGCCGTGCAGACAGAGGGCACCCGCGCGACGATCACCGGCGGGCGGGTGTATGTGGAGTTGCCAGTGCTGGTCAGCAACAGCACCGATTCGCCGATCCGCGAGGTGGCCTTGTGGGCGCGGGTCTATGCCTGCCCTTCGGCTGGCGCGCAGGTGGCCGATTGCCGCCTGCTGCTCTCGGCCGAGCAGGACC
>DASRYE010000063.1:0-8512 GCA_035653915.1 Novosphingobium sp.
GGCCCGGCGCCCCGCTCTTGCCGCGCTGGCGCTGGGCACGCTGCTGGCCGGCTGCACGGCAGGGCCAGACTATCACCGCGAAGTGCCCCCCGCCCCGGCCGCCTGGCACGCCAGCCTGCCCCCCGCCGAGGCCCATGCCACGACCGACGCCCTGCGGCCCGACTGGTGGAACCTCTATGGCGATCCGGTGCTGAGCGCGCTGGTGAGCGATGTGGCGCGCGCCAATCTCGATCTCAAGATCGCCTCGGTGCGCTTCCAGCAAAGCACCGCCGAGCGCACCATTGCCCGCGCCGCCCGCCTGCCGCAGGTGAACCTCGATGCCTCCTATGCCCGCGAGCGCGCCAGCCCCAACGGGGTGATGAGCCTGCTGGGCACCTCGGTCAACCAGAGCAGCGGCACCATTGCCAGCGGCCAGAACGGCTTTGGCCCTGTCGGCCTCACCAGCACCACCAGCCAGTCCCAGGCTTTCGATCTGCCGCAATATGGCGTCTCGGCCTCGTGGGAGGTGGATCTGTGGGGCCATGTGCGGCGCGAGATGGAAGTGGCCAATGCCAATCTGCGCGCGGCAGAGGATGACCGGCGCGCGGTGCTCGTCTCGCTGATGGCCGAGGCCGCGCAGGATTACATCGCCCTGCGCGCGGTGCAGGCCCAGCTGGCGCTGACGCGTGACCATCTGGCGCTCGCCCGGCGCAGCGTGGCGTTGACCGGCCTGCGGCGCGCAGAAGGCGCGGCCAGCAAGCTGGATGAGGCCGAGGCCAATGGTCTGCTGCATGGCTATGAAGCGCGCCTGCCGGCGCTGGAGGATGAGGAGACCCACCTTGTCAACGCGCTCAGCTTCCTGGTCGGGCGGGAGCCGGGGGCCTTGCGCGCGCAGCTGGCCAGCCCGCGGGCCATTCCCCCGGTGCCGGCGCAATTGCCGGTGGGCCTGCCTTCCGATCTGGCCCGGCGGCGCCCCGATGTGCGCGCCGCCGAGGAGAAGCTGCATGCCGCCACCGCCAGCATTGGCGTTGCCGTCGCCGAATTCTACCCGCGGCTGACGCTGTCGGGCAGCCTCGACATGCAGGCGCTGCAATGGGGCGATCTGGCCAGCTGGTCCTCGCGGCAATATGGCATGGGGCCGGCGATCAGCTTTCCGCTGTTTCAGGGCGGGCGGCTGAAGGGGCAGGTGCGCCTGCGCCGCGCCCAGCAGAAGGAAGCCGCCATCACCCTCCAGCGCACGCTGCTGAAGGCCTGGCAGGAGATCGACGATGCGATGGCCGATCTCGCCTCGGCGCAAAGGGCGCGCGAGCGGCTGGAGGCGGCAGTGGGTGAGAACCGCGTGGCGCTGGATGTGGCGCAGAAGCAATATGCCCAGGGCGCCGGCGATTTCCTCCATGTGCTGACCATGCAGAACGCCCTGCTGGCCAGCCAAAGCGCCGAGGTGAACGCCAGCGCCAATGTCTCCACCGCCGCTGCCCGCCTCTACCGAGCGCTGGGCGGCGGCTGGGAGGCCACCTATCCCGAAGCAGCCGGCAGCCCCCGTCCCAAGGCCGGCTGATGCGGGGGCCCGGGCGCTCTCCCGGCCGCCCGGGCCAACCGTTTTACAGCAGGATCTCGCGCGCGGGGCCCTGCCCCAGAAAAGCCGCCGGGCTGGCGCTGGCGCCATAGGCCCCGGCGCAGAACACCGCGACCAGATCGCCCACATCGGCACGGGGGAAATCAGCCTTGTCGGCCAGCCGGTCGAGCGGGGTGCACAGGCAGCCGACGATGCTCGCCTCCTCTGTGGGCGCGGCGGCGAAATGGCTGGCGATGGCCACCGGATAGTTGCGCCGCACCACCGTGCCGAAATTGCCGGAAGCGGCCAGCTGGTGATGCAGGCCGCCATCGGTGACGAGGAACACCTCGCCATGGCTTTCCTTGCGATCGAGAATGCGGGTGAGATAAACCCCCGCCTCGCCCACCAGCCAGCGGCCCAGCTCGATGCAGAAGGCGGTGCCCGCCAGCGCATCGGGCAGATGGGCCAGGCCCTCGCCCAGCGCTGCGCCCACAGCGGCAATGTCGAGCGGCCTGTCCCCCGGGAAATAGGGGATGCCAAAGCCGCCGCCCAGGTTCACATGCGGCACGGCCAGCCCCGCCGCCTCGCCCAGCCGGGCGGCCAGCGCCAGGGTTTGCGCCTGCGTGTCGATAATGGCGCCGGCATCCAGCGCCTGGCTGCCGGCAAAGATGTGAAAGCCGCGCCATTCGGCCCCTGTCGCGGCGATGCGCCGGGCCAGCGCCGGCACGCGCGCCGCATCCAGGCCAAACGGCTTGGCGCCGCCGCCCATCTTCATGCCGCTGCCCTTGAGATCGAAATCGGGGTTCACGCGGATGGCAAGGCGCGGCGTGCGACCCAGCCTTTCGGCCACCGCCAGCGCCCGGTCCGCCTCGCCCTCGCTTTCGAGGTTGAGAGTGACGCCGGCCATGATCGCCGCCTGCAGCTCGATATCGCGCTTGCCGGGGCCGGCAAAGCTGGTGTGCGCGGCCGCCATGCCGGCCTCGCGGGCCATCGCCAGTTCACCGCCACTGGCAATGTCGAAACCATCGACCAGCCCGGCCATCAGCCGCAGCAGCGGCGCAAAGGGATTGGCCTTCAGCGCATAATGGATCGCCAGCTGAGCCGGCATGGCCGCGCGCAACTGCGCCACACGCGCGCGCAGCATCACCGAGGAATAGGCAAACAGCGGGGTGGCGCCGGCCTGCCGCACGATCTCGCTGACCGGCAGGCCATCCACCGCCAGCACGCCGCCCACCTGGCCATAGCCTGTGGGAATGGGGCCCAGGGGTTTGCTCATACCGATGCTCCGTTCAGGTCTTCGGCAAGGCCGGTGCGGTCGATCTTGCCATTGGGGCCGATGGGCAGCGCGGTGCGCCAGTGAATGGCCGCCGGCTGCATGAAATTGGGCAGGTCCTGCTTCAGCCGGCGGGGCAGCTCGGCTTCCGCTTCGGCTTCCCGGCCGGCCACCGCGCGCGCCACCAGATGCACCGCCTGCCCCAGCCGCGCATCGGCCAGGCCCAGCGCCACCGCCTCAACCACAAGGCCGGTGGCCAGCGCTGCCTCCTCCACTTCCTGCGGGCTGATGCGATTGCCGGCCGATTTGATCATCGCATCGCGCCGGCCCACGAAATAGAGCAGCCCATCGCCATCGCGCCGCACCCTGTCGCCGCTCCACACCGCCATGCCGCCATAGGTGGAAGCCGCAGGCGCCGGGCGAAAACGCTCGGCCGTGCGTGCGGCATCGTGCCAATAGCCCTGCGCCACCAGCGGCCCGCAATGCACCAGCTCGCCCTCCTCATCATCCGCGGCAATGGCGCCGGCCGCGTTCACCACCAGCACTTCGGCATGGGGGATGGCGCGGCCCATGCTGGTGGGGTGGCTGTCGATCAGCTCTGGCGCCAGGAAGGTGGAGCGGAAGGCCTCCGTCAGCCCATACATGGCATAGAGGCGCGCCTGCGGCAAAAGCGCGCGCAGGGCCCGCACCAGCGGCTCGGTCAGGGCGCCGCCGCTGTTGGTCAGCCGGCGCAAAGGGGCGATGCTTTCGGCCGGCCAGCTGGCCTCGGCCAGTTGCACCCACAGCGGCGGCACGGCGGCCAGCGTGGTGATGCCATGGCGCGCCACCGCCTTCACCACATCGCGCGGCATCAGATAATCGAGCGGGGCCACCGCCGCCCCGGCATACCAGGCCGACAGCAGCTGGTTCTGCCCATAATCGAAGCTGAGCGGCAGCACCGCCAGCAGCCGGTCACAGGCCGTCAGTTCGAGATAGGTGGCCACGCTTTCGGCCCCCAGCCACAGGTTGGCATGGCTGAGCATCACCCCCTTGGGCCGCCCGGTGGAGCCGCTGGTGTAGAGGATGGCGGCCAGATCGCCCGGATCTGCAGCGCTTGCGGGCAGGCCGGTGGCCGCCTGTGCCCCGGCCAGCGCTGCGGCTTCGTCCAGCAGGGTGCAGCCTTCGGGCACATCGCCGGGGGCAAGGGTGGCCGCGCGCGCCGGCGTTGCCAGCAGCAGGGCCGCGCCGCTGTCGGCCAGGATATGCGCCACCTGCGCGCGCTTCAGCAGCGGGTTCACCGGCACATGCACCAGCCCCGCGCGCGCGGCCGCCAGCGGCAGCAGGCAGGCCAGCTCGCCCTTGGCCAGCCAGCTGGCCACCCGCGCCTGCCGCTGCGGCACCTGCGCCGCCAGCCAGCCCGCCAGCCGGCTGACACGCTCTTTTAATGTCTGGTGGCTAAGCACAAAATCGCGCAGGATCAGGGCCGGCGCGGTGCCCTCTCCCCTGTGCGCAAGATGATCCAGCGGCCGGGGGGCCGGGCAAGCGGGGCTGGCGAACAGGGGCATGGCGATAAGGGCGATCAATCCGGTGAAGGCGTTGGGGCTAAGGCTGGCATATCACGCCGATCTTGCCCAAGTGCAAGAGCAGCCGGCGCTGGCCGCCCTGCTGGCCGCCGCCGATGCCCCGTTCGACCGCGTCGCCTGGTGGCAGGGGCTGGTGGCAGATTGTGGCCTCAGCCCGCTCTATGCCTCGGCGCAGGTGCCCGGCGGCGGCGCGGCGCTGATGGCCCTGCAGCAGGTGGAAGGCGGGCTAGCGGCGCTGGTCAACTGGTACAGTTTCCGCTGGCGGGTGCTGCTGGGCGATGCAGCGCTGGGCCCGGCGCTGCTGCGCGCGCTGGCCGGGGGCCTGGCCGGCGTTGCCGGGCGCCTCACCCTTGCCCCGCTGGACGAGGACGAGGCCGAAGCGCTGGCCATCGCCCTGCGGCAGACAGGCTGGTGGGTGGAGCAAAGCTTCCTGCACCACAACCACATCCTGCGCCCCGCCGGCCGCAGCGGCGCCGCTTTCCTCGCCGGCCGGCCAGGGGCCATGCGCAGCACCATCCGCCGCATGGGCGCGCGCATGGAAACCCGCATCCACCGCGCCTTCGATGCCGATGCCTGGGCCGCCTATGAAGCGATCTATGCCGACAGCTGGAAGCCTGTGGAAGGATCGCCCGCCTTCCTGCGCCATTTCGCCGAGGCGGAAGGGGCCGCCGGCCGGCTGCGGCTGGGCCTGGCCCTGCTGGAGGGCGAGCCCGTGGCCGCCCAGCTGTGGACGGTGGAAGCCGGCACCGCCTATATCCACAAGCTGGCCTACCGCGAGAGCGCCAGGCGCTTTTCCCCCGGCACGGTGCTGAGCGCGGCCATGTTCACCGCCGCGATCGACGAGGACCGCGTGGCACTGATCGATTACGGCACCGGCTCCGAGCCCTACAAGGCCGACTGGACCGAGGAGGCGCGGCCGCGCTATCGCCTGACCGCATGGCGGCCCGCCCGGCCGGCCAACTGGCCGCCGATCGCCCGCGCGCTGGCCCGCCGCCTGATCCGCCGCTACCCATGAGCACGCGCGTGGATGACGCCTTGCGCCCGCCCGCCGAGGGGGCTAGAGCCCGGCACAAATCTGCGGCCGTTGCCGGGGCATCCCTGCCCGCCGGCCTTTGCCAACATAAAGTCAGGGGAGCCATGCCAGAGCAAACCGATCACCTGCTTCGCACGATCCTCGCCGACGTGCTGGGCCTGCCGCAGCCGGTCGTCGCCGGATTTGACGAGGATACCGGCCTGTTCGGCCATCTGCCCGAGCTGGATTCCATGGCCGTCGCTGGGCTGCTGACCGAAATCGAGGACCGCTTCGGCATTGTCATCGAGGATGACGAGGTGGATGGCGAATTGCTGGCCACTTTCGGCGCGCTGGTGGCTTTCGTAACGGCAAAACGCGCCGAAGCTGCCTGAGCCCATGCACGCCGGCGCCACGCGCATCGCCAGCTGGCCGGCCCCTGCGGGCGGCGCGGAAATGGCGGTGCTGTGCGGGCCCGAACAGGCTGCCCCGCTACTGCTGCTGCCGGCCCTGTTCGACGAGGGCAACAAGCTCAGGCGTTTCACGCTGGATCTGATGCGCGCGCTGGCGGGCCATGGCATTGCCAGCGTGCTGCCCGATCTGCCCGGCAGCAACGAAAGCCTCGCCCCGCTGGAAGCGCAGGATCTGGGCCTGTGGCGCCAGGCGATGGCGGCAGCGGCGGCCCATTTCGGCGCCATCCGGGGGCTGGCCCTGCGCGGCGGCGCGCTGGTGGCGCCCGCAGGCCTTGCCGGCCGGGCCTATGCGCCGGTGGCCGGCGCCAGCCTGCTGCGCCAGATGCTGCGCGCCCGCATCATCGCCGCGCACGAGGCCGGGCTGGAGGAGAGCACGGACGCGCTGCTGGCCACCGGCCAATCGCAAGGGCTGGAACTGGCTGGCCACCGGCTGGGCCCGCGCATGCTGGCGGATCTGGCCGCTGCCCAGCCTGCCCCCGCCCTCACGCCCATAGCGCCCGGAGACATCCCCGGCCCCGGCCTGTGGCTGCGGGCAGAGCCCGGCGAGAACCGCGCCCAGGCAGAAGCGCTGGCCGCTGTGGTGGCCGGCGCATGATCCGCCGCCATTTCACCATCCCTTGCGCCGGCGCGCAACTGGCCGCCACGCTGGACCTGCCCGCCAGCGGCGCCCCCACCAGCGCCCTGCTGCTCGTCTCGGGCGGCAACGAGATCCGCGCGGGCGCCTTTGCCGGGCAGGCCCGGCTGGCCGCCCGCATCACGGCCGCCGGCCACGCCGTGCTGCGCTTCGACCGGCGCGGCGTGGGCGACAGCAGCGGCGAGAATGCCGGCTTTCGCCACAGCGCCGAGGATATCGCCGCTGCCCTTGCCGCCCTGCGCGCGGCCGTGCCGGGCCTTTGCTACATTGTCGCTTTCGGCAATTGTGATGGGGCCAGCGCGCTGATGCTGGCCGGCGGCGCGGGCGTGAACGCGCTGGTGCTGGCCAACCCCTGGACGATCGAGCAGGAGGACGAGGCCGCCCCCGCGCCCCCGGCGGCCCTGCGCGCCCATTATCGCGCGCGCCTGGCCAATCCGGCGGCGATCCGGCGGCTGCTCACCGGGCAGGTGGCGCCGATGGCACTGCTGCGCAGCCTTGCCGCCATGGCCCGCCCGCGCGCGCCTTCCACCAACTCGCTGGCCGCCGCCATGGCCGAGGGGCTGGCGCGTTTCACCGGCCCGGTGCGCATCCTGCTGGCCGGGCGCGATCGCACCGCGCAGGCCTTCCTTGGCCTCTGGAACCGCAAGGATCAGCGCCTGGCCCATTGCCCCGGCGCCAGCCACGCCTTTGTGGAGGCCGAGGCGCGCGAATGGCTGCTCGAGCAGATTCTGGCCGCATTGGCGCCATGAGGAAGCGAGGGGATGGCCCCTCGCCCCATTCCTTCTTACTGCGCGCGGGCGAAATCCAGTTCGCCCACAAAGCGTTCGGCATCCAGCGCGGCCATGCAGCCGGTGCCGGCCGCCGTCACCGCCTGGCGATAGGTGTGGTCCATCACGTCGCCGGCGGCAAACACGCCGGGGATCGCCGTCTTGGGCGTGCCGGGCTGAACGATGATGTAGCCGCTCTCGTCCAGCTCCAGCTTGCCCTTGAACAGCTCTGTCGCCGGCGCATGGCCGATCGCCACGAAAGCGCCCTGGGCCGGCTCCACGCTCTTCTCGCCGGTCACCGTGTCCACCAGCGCCACGCCGGTCAGCCCGGCGCCGCCGATCCCGCCCTCGCCCTCGAAACGCTCCACCGCCTTGTTCCACAGCACCTTGATGTGGGGGTGGGCAAAGAGGCGGTCCTGCAGGATCTTTTCCGCCCGCAGCGAATCGCGCCGGTGGATCAGCGTGACATCCTGCGAGTGATTGGTGAGGTAGAGCGCCTCTTCCACCGCCGTGTTGCCACCGCCGATGACCACCACCTTCTTGCCGCGATAGAAGAAGCCATCGCAGGTGGCGCAGGCCGAAACGCCCTTGCCCGACAGCGCCTGCTCGCCTTCCACGCCCAGCCACCTGGCCTGGGCGCCGGTGCAGATCACCAGCGTGTCGCCTTCATAGACATCGCCCGAATCGCCCACTGCCCGGAACGGGCTGGCCGCAAGGTCGATATCGACGATCGTGTCCCACATCATGCGCGTGCCCACATGTTCTGCCTGGGCCTGCATTTCCTGCACCAGCCAGGGGCCTTGCACCGTCTCGCGAAAGCCTGGATAATTCTCGACATCGGTGGTGATGGTCAGCTGCCCGCCCGGCTGCAACCCCTGCACGACAATGGGCGAAAGCCCCGCGCGCGCGCCATAAATCGCCGCCGTGAGGCCTGCGGGCCCGGAACCGATGATAAGCATGCGGGTGGTGTGGGTGGTCATGTGTGGCATATCTCCGTTGCCGGGGCGAGATAGGCAAGCCCGGCCGCGAAAGCCAGAGGCAAGCGGGCATCTGGCGCCAAAAGCGGGCCAAAGAAATTCTCGTGGCGGGGCAATTGCCGCTACAGGTTCACCCGGCGGTAAGGTTGGCCATGTTAAACCCCAATCAGCGAGTAGGAATAGTAAGGCAGAGCGTGGGCAGGGTATGTTTGCGGTCGCTCCCATAAGGGCAACTGCCATGCCCTGCTCCTTTTTGGCTTGCGGCCTGCTGTGGCCGGCGGCC
>DASRYE010000064.1:0-24833 GCA_035653915.1 Novosphingobium sp.
GGGTCGGCGCGCCGAAGTTGTAGGTCAGCGTCGCCAGCAGCGAGTGGCTCTGGAAGCGGGCGTTCACGCCGCTGCCATCGGTCGCCACGAAATTGTCGGCCCCTTCGCCGCGGAAGAAGCGATACTTCAGACCCGCATCGAGGTTCTTGCTCACCGGCACGCGAATGCCAGCCAGCAGCTGCCAGGCAAAGCCGGTGGCCGAGTCATCGAGGCCATAACCGGACTGCAGACCGCGCTCCTGCACGCGGGCCACGCCCACGCCGCCGCCCACAAAGCCCTGCAGGCCATTGTCGGGGCCAAAGTCCAGCAGGCCGTTCAGCATGAACGACAGTGCATCGGCGCTGCCGGAAAGGCCGGTGCTATTGCTGTAGGTGGTGCCGCCCGAAGTGGTCAGCTTGCTCAGCGCCACACGGCGATAGCTGGCTTCGCTTTCCAGACGGAAAGGACCGAAGTCATAACCGACGATGCCACCGAAATCATAGCCAGCCTTGAAAGCGGCAGTGCCCGAATAGGAACCGGTGCTGGTGACAGTCTGGTCCTCGGCAATAACGCCGCCGGCGTCACCTTCGACATACCAGGACTTGTCGCGCGCGAGGGCTGGCGTAGCGAGGGCCGAAGAGGCCAGCGCCAACCCTATGATGATTTTGCGCATGTGTTTTCCCCTTTTCTCAAGACAGAGGCTACCAAGTGGCGCCACGTCTATATGCTTAGAGTGGGGTGCGCAAGCATGCATGATTGTAAACTGTTGCAACAATGTCACGCTTGTTGTGGGATATAACACCGTTTCACTTTGGTGCGTGTCCACCTCAGCCGGAAGGCAGGATGGCAGCCGCCTGCAGGGCCGAGATCAATGCCGCGATGGCTGTGCGGGCCTGCGAATCAATCACCGTGCCGCCACTTGGCGCGGCCACCAGGGCGGGGCTTTGCCAGCCATTCAGATAATGGGTGAACTGGCCGTTGGCCTTGTTCAGCAGGTTCATCCCGTTGCAGGGCGCAACGAAGATCCACGCGCCGGCCTGATGGCAGGCCAGCTTGCCATCCTCCCCGGCCCAGTCGCCACTGGCGCCCGTGCCCACCAGCCAGGCGGTGCCATCGGCCGGGGCGGAAGGCGGCGTGGTGGCGCTGCCCTCGATGGCGCAATGGATCAGCCCATCCACCAGCGCCAGCGCTTCGTTCACATAGACTTCCTTCTGGGATTGCGCGGCAAACAGCAGCGGCAGGCCGAAACGCGGGCTGGTGCTGTCGAAGCTGATGGTATCGCTCATGGGGAAAGCCTCCGGAAAATCAGGAAAGGGTGGCAAGAAACAGCGCGGTGGAAAGGCCGCTGGTGCCCTGCTGGCGCACATAGAACGGGCCATTGGCCAATTGCCCGCGCAAGGTGGCCAGCGTGGATGCGCCAAGGTTCAGCTGGGCGGCCGGTGTGCTCCACATGGCCAGCGGCGCTGCCAGCGGTCCATAGCAGACGATATAGGCCTCGCTTTCCTCCTGCAGCGCCACATCCACACCGTCCAGCCACAGCCAGGCCCCGCGCGCGCGGCGCGTCCAGCCCAGCGTCAGGCTGCCATCGGCATTGGCCACGGCATTTGGATGCACCGGCGCCAGCGGCTTCAGCCCGATGCCGCGGTTGACGATATCGGCCTCTACCGCGCTGGCATCGCCCAGCCCCAGCGCGGCGATCCGGGCATCGGCGCCGATCTGGCTGGAATCCAGCGTCACCGGCAGGCTGTCGAGCAGCACGAAGGGCTCGCCCGCCGCATGGCCGGCGATCGCCGCTTCGGTGCCCCCGCGCCCCCGCAGCAGGCCCGACAGCTGCCACACCCCGCCCCCCAGCGCCGCCGCGCCGGCAAACTGGATGATCTCTGCCCCCACCAGCGCCCGGTTGGCGCCCGTCACCAGCTGGCGGGCGGTGGCGCCGGCCAGGGCCATGTCGCTGGCCAGCAACTGCACATCAAGGGTCGAGGCCCTGTCGAAGAACAGCGGCGAGGCCGCCGGCAGCGCCCCTTGCGTAGTGCCGATCGTGCTGCGCAGCCGCCCGCTGGCGCTGATCTGGGTCAGCGCGCCGGCCTCGTCATCCACCAGTATCGCCGCCCCCGCCCAGCCGCTGCTGGCCGAGGAGACCGCCGCCTGGATCAGCGTCTGGGCATTGCTGCCCGTGCCATCCCAGGGCAGCTCATAAGCAAAGAGCGCGCTGGCCCCCACCGCCACATCGGCTGCCAGGCTGGCCGCGCCGGCATAGACCGCAGCGCTGGTGCCCGCCGTTGGCGCCAGCCGTTCCAGCGCCAGTTCGATGCCGGTATCGCGCCATTCCCATTCGGTCACGCGCCACTGGCCCGCCTTGTCCGGCAGGCTCACCACCGCGCCGGGCGCCACGGCCGGGTCCAGCTGGGCGCAGCGCCAGGCGATTGTCTGGCGCGCCCAGTTGGTATTGCGGGCGGTCTGGGCGATCAGGCCAAAGGCGTTCAGCGCGGTGATCGCGGCCGGCAGGTCGATGGATTTGGGCTGGCCGGGCAGGGGCTGGCCGGGCGCCCGCTGTGATCCGGGCTGATAATCCAGCGCAATGTCATAATAGCGCAGGATCCGCGGCGGGTTTTCCGTCACCGGCGCCAGCTTGCGGCTGAAACCGTGCTTGCCGCCGAAATTGCCCTGGTTGCCTGCCGCCACCGCCGGCTCGCCCAGCGCGATGGGCGCGCTCTGCAGCCGCTGGCGTGATAGCGTCAGCCCGCTGCCACCGGCATCGCAATCCATCGGAAACACCGGCTGGAACTGCGACAGCGTGGCATTGAACGCGCCATCGCTGGAATAGCCGGCAATGCCGGTCAGCGGCACATCGGCATCCACATCCTCCAGCCAGCCCTCGAACAGGCTGGCCAGCGTCAGCGTCCCGCTGTCGGCAAACACCTCGAAGGTCAGCGAGGGGATGCGGTTGCCATAATCGGCCAGCTGCAGATCCTCGAACACCACATAGGCAATGCCGCGAAAGGCGGGGCAATTGGCCGCCCCCTCATTGGCGGCGATCAGCGGATCGGCGGCCTGGTCCTGGCTGCCATCATAGATGCGCAAGGTCACGCCCACCTTGAGGTCGCCGGCGGCCCCGCGCAGCAATTGCCCATCCGCCCAGATCCGCCCGATCGACAGGATCTGCCGGCTCGCCACCGCCACCGCGAAAGAGGAGGTGTAGCTGTAGGTCGTCACCGAAACGCTGCTCTTGCCGCCGCCCGACGTACTGGCATGCTCCACCAGATCGGTCGCCCAGATGATCGAGCCGGCGCTGCGCATCTGCCCGAAATGGCGGGCAATCGCCGTGCCATAGGTCGATGTGGACACCGACAGGTCCTTCAGCCGCGGCCCCTGCACATCGGTGCCAAACAGCGAATTGTCGATTTCGCGCCCGGCCATTGCGCCCAGCACGCCGCCCAGCGGCCCGCCGACCAGCGTGCCCAGGGCCGTGAACACCAAGGTTGCCATGAATGCCTCGTCGGTTGGAAAGGTCAGGGGGGTTTGAAAAGGGAAAGAAGAAGGTCAGGCATCAGGCGCAAGGCGCCAGTGCCGCAGCCGCCGCCCCTCCGGCAGCGCCGGCGAGATCACCACGCGCCGCAGCCCGGCATGGGCATGCACGCAGGCCCCCCCCTCCACCGCCACCGCCAGATGAAACTGGCACGGCCCCACCGCCAGCAGCAGCACATCGCCCGGCAGCACCGCGCCCGTCGCCGGCCTCAGCCCGCAATGCGCGGCCTGTGCCAGCAGCGGCCCGATCTCGCGCATCCGCAGCCGATAGGCCACCGGCGCCCCGCCGCCCGCGCCAATGGCCAGCGCCACCAGCCCCACGCAGTCCAGCCCGCTGGCAGGATCGCGCCCATGCAGCCGAAAGGGCGCCCCCACCAGCGCCCGCGCCCGCGCCGCCACTTGCGCGCCGGCCGCCTCTGCCGGCATCAGGCCAGTCCATAGCGCAGGATCAGGTCATTGCCCGGCAGGAAGGGCTCGCCCTGAAAATTCAGCGTATTGCCAAAGCGGCCGGCGCAAGTGGCCAGCGTGCGATCGCATCCTTCCAGCAGCAACACCCGCACCACGCCCGCCAGCGGCCGGTCCAGCGGCGTGTCGAGCACCGCCGTGCTGCCCGCGGCATCGACGATCCCCATCGCCATGCCGGCATAGGGCCCATCCAGCCAGCGCAAGGCGCCGCTCACCAGATGGGCTGCGGCCACGTCGCTGCTCAGCGTCACCGCATTGGCCGTGCTGTCATAAGCGGTCACACTCGCCTCATGGGTATAGCTCACGGCCGACAGCGCGCAGCCCGTCCCGCAGAAATCGGCGCGGCAGGTGGGGCTGGTGCGCGGCACGATATCGCGCGCCAGCTCTGCCTTGCGAGACAGCAGCTCGCCCACAAACGTGCCATCCTCGGCGCTCACCTGCCCCAGGCTGCCGCTGTAGATCGGCTGGTGCTCCAGCGTCTCCCAGTCCACCAGCCCCACGATCACCCGCGCATTGTCGAAGCGGCCGGAAACCAGGTCCTCGCCATTCAGCGCGGCATGGGTGATGGCGCCGGTCACTTCGGCCGAATCGCTGTCGAAAGCGGCGGATCGGCGGATCGCGGCGGGGATCATCCCCGGGCAGGCCTGATGCAGCACGCCATCGAACCACAGGTCGGCATCATGGGTGGTAAAGCCCAGCGCCACGCCATCGGTGCGGGCAATGCGCCAATAGGTGGCCACCGCCTCCAGCCCTTGCGAAAACCACACCCTGCTCATACCGCCTCGCGGATTTCGACGACGGGCACGCTGGGCGCCTCGCTCGCGGCAAAGGTCACGCCGGTCACCTCCAGCTTGTCCTGCTCGAAGCGCACCGGCACATCGAAACAGAAGCCCGCCGCCACGGCCACGCCCGCCGCTGGCGCTGTGGCAAAAGTGATCATGCCGCCATCGCCCGGCGTCCAGCCGCTGGCCTGTTCCACCCCGCCCAGGCTCACCCGCACGGTGCCGGCGCGCGGCCGGGTGATCCGGCGGATCTGCTGGCAGCCCGCCTCGCCATAGGCCTTCACCAGCGCAAAGCTGGCCGTGGCGCCATCGCCCGTGCCCAGCGCCTGATCGGCAGGCCCCGGCACCCCTGTCATGCCGTTCGAGCTGAAATCGCTGGGATCGGCCAGCCGGAAGCCGCGCGCGGCCCCACGCCTGGCGCGGAAGAAGGCGATCAGCGTGCCCAGATCCCCTTCCGATCGCACCCCCGGCCCCACATCGAAGCTGAGCCGCGCATCGCGCCACACGCTGGCCCGGTGCTCAAAGCCCGAGGCGGTGGTGGTGATGGTGGTGGAAAAGGCCGGGCTCACATGGGCATCAAGGCCCAGCGGCAGCGGATAGACCACATCGTCGAAGGCCTGCATGTCTTCCTCATCCTCGGTTGATGCCATATGCACAAAGCCGTCGCGCACCACCTGCGGCAGAGCCCACACGAACACCTCGTGCACGCCGCGCGCAAAGGCCTCGGCCATCCCCGCATCCACCCGGCGCCACAGGTCGGCCTGGGTGGCATCAGGCACATAGCCGGCCAGATAATCCTGCTGCGCCACGGGATAGCCCAGCCGGCTGTCCACCTGCTGATAGGCCTGCCGGCGCAAGCCATCGGCGCCGGCGGTCAGCCAGTCGTAATCCTCCACCTGCAGCCGGTCGAAGGCGGGCGCCGCCCAGCCCAGCGGCAGGTTGGCGCGCTGCGCCTCGGGCGTTGCCGGGTTCAGCACCGTGGGCGTGAACACCAGCAGCAACACCTCGGCGCCCGCCGTGCCCGCCGCTGCCCGCACCGCCGCCACCAGCCCCGCCGTGGCGCTGGCCAGCAAGGCGCCGGCGGCATCCAGCAGGGCGGTCTGGGCGCTGGTCAGGGGTTGGGTCAGGTCGGCAATGGCCACCGGGCTGCCGCCCAGCGCCGCCGCGGCCGCCGCATCGTAAAGGCAGATGCCATGGCTGGCGGTGATCCACCACCATGGCTCGCCGATCTGCACCCGCACCGCCACGCCGGCTGCCTGCAGCAGCCCGGCATAGGCCGCCGCCACCTGCTGCAACCAGCCCATCGCCGCCGCATTGGCCGGCGACAGCAGGGTGGAGGGTGGCTCCCATGCGGTCAGCGCCGGATTGCCGGCACTGTCCATCTGCTGCCAGCCGGCCGGGCAATATTGCGCCAGCACCTCGAACGACAGCGAGGCAATCGGCGACAGCCCCGCCGCTCCGCAGCGCTGGAAAAACTCCGCATGCCAGGCCCGCGCCGGCGCATTCAGCGGATCGCCGCCCTGGCCCACCAGATAGGCGCCGCCCACATCGGCCAGCCGCGTATGGTGGCTCATGCCCACATAATGCAGCACGCTGCCGCGATAGCCCAGCTGGCGCAGGCCGCGCACCAGCCGCGCCGGGCTCTGGTTGCCCTGATCATCAAAGCTGGTGGCGATCGCCCCGCCGCCGGGCGGCACGAACACATTGCCGATCTTCAGCATCGCCCCCGCGCCCGCACAGCGCAGGCCCGCAAGCTGCGCCCAGCCATCAACGGCGGCCGCCAGCGGCGTTGCCGCGCCGCTATAGCCAGGCGCTGCCAGCGAGATGAACATCCGGCTGATCGCTGCCGGCCACACCGGATCGGCCCCCGCCCCGCTCGTCGCCCAGCCGCCCACCAGCGCCGAGAAAGGCAGGCTGATCGCCGCATCGGTGGGCGTGCCGCTGGCATAGTTCCACAGCCGCACATACCATGTATGGGCCGCGCCACTGGCATCCAGCCCCTCGATCGTCAGCGTCGGCCCGTTCACCTGGTCGAGCGCGATGATCCCCCCCGATGTCCAGGTGAAGGACAGCGTCGCGCCGGTGTAATCGCTGTTCGTCGCATAGGCGAGCAGCGGATGATCGAGGCTGTCGGCGCTTTCCCACACCAGCCCGGCCAGATCCGCAGCGGTCAGGAAGGTCGCATCCACCCGGATCGCATCGGCGGCCGGATTGGTCAGGGCAGCCATCATCGGCCGGGGGAAGTTCACGGTCCAGAACCGCGGATCAAAACGCTGGATCCAGCCGGTTTCCTGGCCGTCTATGGCAGAAGCAAGCCAGCAGGCCATGGCGCATCTCCTCTCAATTGCCGGCAAGGGCGCGGCGCATGGCGCTGGCGATCTGCCGGCTCGATCGCTGCAGGGCCTGGGGGCCATCGCTGCCTTGCGGCGCGTTCACATTGATGGAAACGCGGGTTTCGCGCGCGGCCCCGCTGCCATTGGCGGCGATCGATCCGGCCGAGGTCGGCACGAACACTTCCGGCCCCCGCTCGCCCACCATATAGGCCTGCCCGGGCGAAACCGCGCCGCCTGTCGCCCGCCCGGGCAGCCCGGTCAGCAGGCTGGAGACAAGGTCCACCCCCAGCAGGCCGCCGCTTGCCACAGCGCCCGTATCGCTGCCCACCGAGGCAAACAGGTTGCTGCTGGCTTGCGCGGCAATATCGTTGATCACCCCCAGCGCCGTCGTGCGCAGGTTGGTGAAGCCCGTCACGCCCTTGGCCAGCGCATTGGTCAGCCCTGTATCCAGCGTGCTGCCGGCCTGGGTAAAGCCGGTCAGCAGCGTGCCATCCACGCTGCTGCGCATGGCGGCGATATCCTGGGCGAAATTCTGCGTGCTGGCACGCACGTCGATGGTCAGGCTTTGCGACGTGCTGCCGGTGCTCGATGTATAGCGGCTAGAGCTGCTCATGGTCTCGCTCCATCAATCGATTCATTTCCGCGCGGGTCAGCGGCAGGGGGCCCTGGGGGGCGCCTTCGGGGCGCAGTATGGCGGCCAGCTCGGCCGGCGTTGCCGCCCAGAACTCGGCCGGCCGCCAGCCCAGCAGCCGCGCCGAAAGCCCCGCCAGCCGCCGCGCCGAAGCGCCAAAGCCGCTCACGCCGCCCCTTGCAGGATCTGCTCGAGCAGGGCGCGCAAGGGCGCCATGGCCCTGGCCAGCCCCAGCTTCAGCACAGCCTCGCTGAAGGCCTCGCGGCTCATCTCGCCGGCATCGGCCAGGCAGTGCCAGAACAGCGCGGCCACCTCGGCCAGCCGCAGATGCCCCGCGCCCGCCCGCTCCACCAGCGCAAACAGCGAGCCCAGCTCCTCTTCGGCGGCCACCAGCGCGGCAAAGCTGGGCCGCAGCACGCGCTCGGCGCCCTCCAGCACCAGCTTCGCCTCGCCCCGCCAGGGGTTGGCGCCGCTCATGCCGCCACCACCACGCCCGAGCTTTCCAGCTGCAGGGTATAGCTGCGCTCATTGTTGAAATCGCCGGCATATTCCAGCTTCTGCACAAGGAACGCGCCGGTCATCGTGGCGCCATCCTCGAAGCACAGCTGATAGGCATCGATGGTGCCGGCCAGCGCATTGCCCCGGATCCGCCCTTCGGCGGCAGAGCCCATGAACACGCCGGCCGCGCTCACCGAAATGGAACGCGCGCCGCCATTGTTGAGCAGGTCGCGCCAGCCATTGCTGTCCTTGGTGGTAATCACCACCGCCTGGCCGGCGATGGAAAGCTGGGTGGTGCGCAGCCCCGCCACCGTCTGGTAATTGGGCGGGCTGGCGCCATCGGTAATCTTCAGCAGAAAGGCGGCGCCGGATTGGGCGGTCATGGCAAATCTCCGTCGCAAAAGGGTAAAAGGGGGTCAGCCCGCAATCGTGCGGAAGCGATATTCCAGCAGCACGGTGCGGGTGGTCTCGGTCAGCTGCTCGGCGCGCTGGCGCATGAACTGCAGGCCAATGATGGTGAAGCCGGCCTGCGCGCGCGGCATGGCGGCAAGGGCGGCCTGAATGGCGGCCACCAGCGGGGCGGCATTGCCGGGCTGGTCGGCGCGCACATGCAGCTCGAAGGCGATGCGGCTTTCATAGCCGGTCTCGGTCTTGGTGCTCCAGTCCACGCTGGCGCTGGCCGAGATCGCCAGCCAGGGCAGGCTGGTGAAGGCGGGCCCCTCCTCGGTAATGGCATTGAGCTGGCCGGCCAGCGCGGCATCGCCCGCCAGCCAGCCGATCAGCGCCGCGCGCAGGGGCAATTCCATGGGCCCTATCCTTTCGTCTTCATCAGGCTGGCGGTGAACAGCGGCCACACCAGGCTGGCCGTGCGCCAGCGCAGCGGGCTGCCGCTGGCTTCCAGCTGGCGGCTCTGGGCCTGGGCGGTGGCAAGGGTCGCGGCGGCCTCGGTCAGCGCTTCGCTCAGCGCTTCCAGCGAAGGCTGGGGCGTGGCGCTGATCATACCAGCCGCACCCGGCGGAAGGGCCGCCACAGCGCCGCCACCGAAGCCGGCGGCAAGGGCGCCGCGCCATCGCTTTCACGCGTGCGGTGCTGGTGGGCGGCCAGGCGGATGATGCCATGGCGCAGCGGCTGGGGCAGGTGGTCCCAGTCGGGCGCCAGGCCGGCGGTAAAGCTCACCACCGCGCGCATCGCCCGCCCCGGCTGGTCCACGCGCACAAAGCCGGCCCCTTCGGCATCCACCCGCTCATGCCACAGCGCCGGATCCAGCGGCGTGCGGCTGCCGTCGGCGGCCACCAGCGCCATCTCGGCGATCGCCAGCACCGGCCTGGTATCCAGCGCCAGCCAGCCCTCGGCGGGCAGGGCAAAGGGGTTGTGCCTTGGCCATTCCTTGGGAAAACGGCGCTGCTGCCAGGCATCGGCGCGTGGCATGTGGCGCCAGTCGGCCGGCAGCGGCACCATTTCCTCGCAGCCGCAGGCCAGCGGCATCAGCCCGGTAAAATCCGCGCAGACATCGAGAGCGGCGGCCAGCAGCGCGGCGAGCGGCGCATCGTCCTGGCCGGTGGTGATGCCCAGCCATTGCTTCAGCTCGGCGAGCGCCTCTGCCGGCAACACCGCCGGGTTGACGATTACCCGCATCATCTACGGTCTCCGTTCGCTCTATCTGGAAAAAAGGGGCCCGCGCCGCCAGGCAAGGCAAGCGGGGCGGCGCGGGCGCGGGCAGCGGGGCAGGGAGGGCCCCGCCGCCCGCAATGTAGCCGCAAGGCTGGGGCCGCGGCCTCAGCTGGCGGCGATGGTCAGCAGCTTGATGGCATTGCTGTCCAGCACCTGCCCGCCGGTCCGCTTCGTCGCATAGAAGTTGACGAAGGGCTTGTTGCTGTAGGGATCGCGCAGGATCCGCGTGCCGGTGCGCTCGGTGATGAGATAGCCGGCCTGGAAATTGCCGAAAGCGATCGGGCTGGCGCCAGCGGCGATGTTCGGCATGTCGGCCGCCTCGATCACCGGATAGCCCAGCAGGCGGTCGGGCTGGCCGTCCATCATGCCCGGCTGCCACAGATAGTCGCCGATGGTGTCCTTCAGCTTGCGGATCTGCGCCAGGGTAGAGGCGTTCATCACCCACACCGCGCCCTGGCGATGGCCCGGGTTCAGCGCCATCACCATGTCGATCAGATGCAGGTCGGGCGAGGTGTCGAAGCCGCTGGCATTGCCGCTGGCCACATATTGCAGCGTGCCGAAGGGGCGGCTGCCATCGGGCGCCTCGCTGGTGGCCGCGGCCAGGAAGCCGGCCGGCTGGTTGCTGCCATTGCCGTTGACGAAAGCGGCGCCCTCGGCCCGGCCGAATTCGCGGGCGATCTCGCCGGCCAGCCAGCCTTCGAGATCGAACAGCGCATCATCCAGCATCTGCTGGCTGGCCGACGGGTTGGCATACAGCTCGCCATGCGGCGGCACGATCTCGGCAAAGCTGGGCTCTGTCGTTTCGGGGCGGGCGGCCGCCTCGCTCACCCAGCCCGAGGCGGTGCCGCCCAGGCTGATCAGCTTGCGATAGTCCGACGAGCTGGTCTGCACCACCTGCGCCACCTGGCGGATCGGGCTGACCCGCAGCAGCACCTCGGCAATCCGCTTGTCAAGCTCGGTCGGCACCAGATAGCCGGCCTGCGAGGGCGTGCCGATCACCATCGATTTCAGCTCGCCATCGCGGCCCGCCCGCAGATAGCCATCGACAAAGCTCTTCACCTCGCCGCCGCCGCCGGCAGCCGCGCTGCCGATCACCGGGCGCACCGGCGCGCGGCCCAGCCTGTCGATGCGCGATTTCACCTCGGCCATCTCGCCGCGCAGCGCGCCCAGCGCCTGCTCGGCGGCCTCCTGCCGGGCCACCACATCAAAGGAGGCATCCAGCGCCTGGGCGGTATCATCATGTTCCATGGGGCTTTTACCTTTCACACAAAAAAGGCCGCCCCATCAGGCGGCCACACGAAAGAAGGAAAACGGGAGAGGGCAGGGTGCTCAGGCGATCATGTGCACCCGCGCCCCCGCCTGCATCGGGTTGGAAACCAGGCTCACCTCGAACAGGTCGATGTCGGTCAGGTCCCGCCCGGCCGTATCGCGGGTAAAGCCGCGCGCCCGATAGCCGAAGGAAAGGCCCGTCACCTTGCCGGCCTTCAGCGCCATCGCCGCCCCGCCCTGGGGGTTGTCGATGCGAGCGGTCACGCGCAGGCCCCGGGCATCTTCGCTGGCCTCGTCGATCCAGCCGATGCGCACATCGGGCCGGTGCTGCCAATAGAGCGGCAAGGGCCCCTGGCCAGCCCGCCGCCGCTCGGCCAGCGTGCGGGCAAAGGCGCCGGGGCGGATCACATCGGCCCCGGCATCGCGCTTGTCGAACAGCGCCGCATAGCCGGCAAAGCGCAGCGCGGCATCGCCTTGCGGGGCCGTCATTTCAACAGCTCCGTCACATCGCTGCGAAAGGCGATCAGCACCAGCAGCAGCGCCAGCACCGCGCGCATCAGCCATTCGCCCAGCACCCGCCACGCCCCCCGCCTGGCCTCGCGCCAGGCGGCCAGCAGCTGGCGCAGCTCGCTCATGTCGTCGCTGGCGCGGGCATCGCCCAGCCCCATGCGGGCCAGCATCCGCCCCGCGCCCAGCTCGCTTGCCTCCTCCACCAGCGCGCGCAGCGTCACCAGATCGCTGCCCTGCTCCACCCCTTGCGCGATCAGCCGCGCCAGCATGTCCTCGCGCATCATACGGGGATGTCCACAATCGGCGCGGCGCCGGCCGGCTGGGCGGCAAAGCCCAGCAATTCGCGCTTTTCCGCCTGGGTCAGGAAGCTGGCGGCATTCACCTGCGTCCACAGCGCCTGCCGGTCGTCGGCCAGCGCCGGCACCCGGTCCAGGTCGATCGCCAGCTGCGCCTCGGGAAACCACGTCGCCAGCCCCTCGGTCAGCGCGGCAAACAGCTTGGCCGACAGCGGCAACAGCGTCAGCCGCCACAGCGCCCGGTTGGCCTCCTTGTAATTGGCATAGGTGGCATCGCCCGGCAGCCCCAGCAGCATCGGCGGCACGCCAAAGGCCAAGGCAATATCGCGCGCGGCGGCCGCTTTCAGGCTGGCAAAATCCATGTCCGCCGGGCTCATCGACAGCGATTGCCACTTCAGCCCGCCCTCCAGCAGCAGCGGCCGCCCGGCATTGAACGAGCCCGAAAAGGCCCTGTTCAATTCCTCGCGCAGCCGGTCGAACTGGTCTGGCGAAAGCCCTCCGCCATTGCCCGGATCATACACCAGCGCGCCCGAAGGCCGCGCCGCATTCTCCAGCAGCGAACGGTTCCAGTTGGCCGCCGCATTATGGGTGGCAATCGCCTGGTCCGCGGCGGAAAGGCAGCCTGCGCCATAATGGTCGTCGGTGGGATGATAGCCGCGGATGTGGATCACATTGGGCGAGGCATCGCCATCCACCAGCGGGATGACCATCGTCTTGTCACCCACCTGATACGACAGCGAACATGGCCAGCCATCGGCGCCCGGCATCACCGTCACTCGCTCGGGCCGCAGGGCAAACAGCTCCACCGGCCGGCCCTCGGCATCCTTCAGCACCTGCACATAGGCATTGCCATGCAGCAGCAGCTGGCTGGTCAGCGTTTCCATCAGCGCCTGGCCGGCGCTGGTCGCCTTCACCAGCGCCAGCAGGGCAGGGTCGGCCGGCATCAGCGGCGCCCCGCCAATGCCATCGGCCACCAGCCGCACCGCGCGCTGGGCCACCGGATTGTCGAGATAGCCGCGCATCACCGCGCAGTTGTATTCATAGGGCACCCGGCTGATGCCGGCATCGGCAAACAGCCAGGGCGAGGCCCAGGGGCTGGCACCGCCGCGCGCCAGCGGCACGCGCGGCCCCTTGCCCTTGAAGGCACTCGCCAGGGATTGCAGCAGGTTCATCTTGTGCACCTTTCATCCGCCGCGGCGAAGGGCGGCTTGGCTGGAAAAGAAAAGGAAAACAGCAGGGAAGCTCAGAAATCCATGCGCACACGGGGCGCCGCGCGGGGCCCCAGCATCAGCTCGCTCAGCGCCCAGACCAGCGCATCGGCGCGGTCGGGCGAACGGCCCGGGCCTTGATAGGCCCCGCCCGCGATCAACCCACACAGCTGGTCCTCCAGCTCGGGAAAATGGCCGACATGGCGCACCCGCCCCGCCTCATACAGCGCCGCCACCGGCTCTGCCCGCGCCGCCTTGCCCACCCGCGCATGCACCAGCCGCACCGGCAGGTGCAACTCGGCCGCGCGCAACACGCTTTCCACCATGGCGCCGCCCTGGTTGGCCTCGGCCACCACCCGGTCGGCGCGCCAGTGGGCGGCCGCCTCTGCCACCGCGCGGGCCCAGCGCTCGGGCCCGGCGCGGCGCAAGGTGGCATCGGCCAGCAGCCGCGCCAGCCCATCCGTGCCCAGCGCCACCACCACGATCCCGCAGGCATCACCCGTGGCCGAGGCCGGCGGATCCACCCCGATCACCACCCGCGCCGGCGGGCTGGCGGCGGCGCTTTCGCGGCAGCGCTCCAGCAGGGCGCGGCTCCACAAGGCGCCCTCCTGCTCGGTAATCAGCTCGCCATCCAGCTCTTGCCGCGCCCATTGCGAGCGGCCGAAAGCCCGGCGCATATCGGCCAGAAAGCGCGGCGGCAGATGGGCCGCATTGGCCTCGCTGCGCCCACGGGTAACCGCCACCCCCTCGCGCGCCAGCAACTGCAACAGCAGCGGCACCGCGCGCGGCGTGGTGGTGGCCATCACCCGATTGTCCTCGCCCAGCCGCAGGCCCAGCAGCAGATTGTGCCAGGTCTGTTCCGCCCGCATGCCGGCATTATCCCATTTGGCTATTTCGTCGCACCAGCCATGGCTGTGCTGAGGCCCGCGCAGGCTCTCCGGCTCGGCGGCGGAATAAAGCAGCGCCTGCGCCCCGTTAGGCCACACCAGCCGCCGCAGCGAAGGCTCATAGCGCGGCCGGCGCCCCGGCGGGGCAATCGCCAGCAAGCCGCTTTCGCCCTCCACCATCACCGCGCGCACTTCGCCCAAAGAGGCCCCCACCAGCGCGATGCGCGCCTCGGGCCGCGCCTGGGCAATGGCGCGCACCCATTCCGCCCCGGCCCGCGTCTTGCCAAAACCGCGCCCGGCCATCACCAGCCAGCAGCGCCAGTCGCCCGGCGGCGGCAATTGCTCGCTGCGCGCCCACAGCCGCCAGTGCCAGGCCAGCTCGCGCTGTTCCTCGCGGGTCAGCGCGGCAAGGGCGGCATGGCGCTCGCCATCGGGCAGGCCCAGCAGCCAGGCCAACCGCTCATCCAGCGACATCGCCACCCTCGCTCTCGCTCTCGCCCCCATTCTCGCGCCCCGCCTGCCGCTCGCGCATCCGGTCCAGCTTGGCGTTGATCGAGGCGAGGATGGCATCGGCATCCTCCTCGCCCTGCACCGCCCGCTCGCGCGCCACCGTCTCGCGGTGGGCGGTCAGCAGGCGCAGGGCGGTCGCATTGTCGAAGGCGCGGGCAGAGCGGCGGGCGCCGGCCGCCGGCTTGATCTCGCCGCAGCGCAGCCGGCGCAGCAATTCCATCTCCAGATGATCATAGCCCTCGCACAGGGCCGCGCGCCAGGCGCGGGCAAAGGCCGGGTCGGCGCGGCGCAGCTCATAGGCCTTGGTGGTGGAAACCCGGGCCTTGCGCGCCGCCGCGCTCACATTAGACGTCGCCGCCAGCTCGGCCAGAAACACCCGGCGCCACTGGCTGCGCACGCCCTTGCCGGCGGGCACAGCGCGCACGCGGGCAATGGGCTCAGAACGATCCACCATAGGAAAGCCTGTCCATAGCAAGGGGAAGGAAAGCGACGCCCCGCAGCACCCGGTGCCGACTCGGTCTATCGCGATGTTCCCGATATGTACCGATTGAGCGTGACGATGTCAACGAAAATTTGCCATATCGGTTAATTGCACCGCACCCTTGCCGCCCCGCCACACCCCTTCTACAGCACCGATGGACCGCCATAACCTTGGGGAAATCAATGCTCCGCCGCCTCTACGACTGGACCATGGCCAAGGCAGAGGGGCCCAGCGCCCCTGCCTGGCTGGCGCTTTTCGCCTTTGTCGAAGCCAGCTTCTTCCCGATCCCGCCGCATCCGGTGCTGGGGCTGATGTGCCTGGCCCAGCCGAAGAAGGCGATTCGCTTCGCCCTCATCACCACGCTGGCCTCGGTGGCGGGCGGCCTGCTGGGCTATGCCATCGGCCATTTCGCCTTCGCGCTGGTGGGCGAAAAGCTGCTGGGCCTGCTGCATCTCACGCAAAGCTTCCCCTATGCCGCCTGCAAGCTGCGCGGCGATCTCGGCTTCATGGCCATCATCGCCAAGGGCGCCACGCCCATCCCCTTCAAGCTGGTCACCATCACGGCGGGCTTTGTCGGCATGCCGCTGGGCAAGTTCCTGCTGGCCAGCTTCATCTCGCGCTCGATCAGCTTCCTCATCGTCGGCGTGCTGTTCCGCCTGTTCGGCGCGCCGATCAAGGCGTGGATCGATCGCTACCTGGGCCTGGCCGTGGCCGGCTTCGTGGTGCTGATCATCGCCGGCTTTGCCGCGGCAGCGCTGCTCGGCCATGGCGGCGGCGGCAAGGCAGATCCGTGCACCGGCGCCACCCTGCAGAGCCTTTCGGCCTCCGCCTGAACGCCTGAACGCAAAAGGGGCGGGGCCGCTGCAAAGCCGCCCCGCCCCCTTGTGGCCCGCTCAGGCCTGCCGGATCAGAGGATCCCGGCCTTTGCGCCGGCCCGCTGGAACATGCCGATGATCGTCTGCACCTGCTCTGCCGTGTGCAGCGCGCACAGCGAGCAGCGCAGCAGCGTCATGCCCGCAGGCGTTGCCGGCGGCCGCGCCAGGTTCACATACAGCCCCTCGTGCAGCAGCGCCTCCCACATCGCCGCGCCCCGCTCCAGATCGGGCATGATCACCGAGATGATCGCGCTCTGCGGCTCATCCGTGCCCAGCTGGAAGCCGGCTTCGCGCAGGCCCTTGTGCAGCGTGCGGCTGTTTTCCCACAGATGGGCGCGCTTTTCGCCGGCATGCATCAGCTTGCGGATCGAGGTGGCAGCGGTTGCCACCACGCTGGGCGGCAGGCTGGCGGTAAACACATAGGGCCGGCACACCAGCCGCATGATCTCGAACTTGGGGTGGTTCGACACGCAGAAGCCGCCCACCGTGCCGACCGACTTGGAGAAGGTGCCGATGATGAAATCGACATCGTCCAGCACGCCCTGCTCTTCGGCCACGCCGCGCCCGTTGGGGCCGATGAAGCCCATCGAATGGGCCTCGTCCACCAGCACCATCGCGCCGTTTTCCTTGGCGATGCGGATCATTTCCTTCAGCGGGGCAATATCGCCCAGCATGGAATAGACCCCCTCCAGCACCACCAGCTTGCCAGCGCCCGCCGGCACGCGCTTCAGGCGCTTTTCCATCGCCTCGATGTCATTGTGCTTGAAGGGCACCACCTCGGCATCGCCCAGCTTGCAGCCATCCCAGATCGAGGCATGGCTGTCGATGTCGAGGATGATGTAATCGCCCTTGCCGGCGATGGTGGAAATGATGCCCAGGTTCGCCTGATAGCCGGTGGAGAACACCATGGCATGGTCCATGCCATAGAACTCCTTCAGCGCCTCTTCCACCGCCTTGTGCCCGGCATAGGTGCCGTTCAGCACGCGGCTGCCGGTGGTGCCGGCGCCAAAATCATCCAGCGCCTGCTTGCCGGCGGCAATCACATCGGCATCAAAGGTCATGCCCATGTAGTTGTAGGTGCCCAGCAGGATCGTCTCGCGCCCGTTGCACAGGGCAACCGTCGGGCTGATCACCTTTTCCATCACCAGCCCAAAGGGGTCGGTCACGCCGCTGGCCAGCAGGTCGCGGCGCAGGGTGATCATCGGGTCGAACTTGGCGAACAGGTCGGCGGCCACGGGGGCCTCGCGCGTCTCGGTCATGGTTGTCCTCAGCCCTTCAGCTTCACCACCGCATCGACCAGCTGGCCATAGGTCTCGATCTCGGCCTGCTGGCTCATCGAGATGATGATGTCGAACTCGTCCTCGATCGCGGCGACGAAGTCCATCACCGTCAGGCTGTCGAATTCAAGGTCGCCGGCAAAGGTGGTGGCATCGGCAAGGGGGGCGCCCTTCTTGTTGAAGGGGCCGATCAGCTCGGCGATCTTGGCTTGGGTGGCGGCGCGGTCCATCGGTGAGGCTCCGGATAAAACGATGAGGACGGCCCTTGGCCGACAATTGCGGCGCAAAAGGGGCGGGCGCGGCATAAAGTCAAGAGGCCGCGCCCGAAGAAGGGCCGGTTCAGCCCTCCAGCAGCCCCTTCACCGTGGCCATGAACGGCCCGATCGACACCGGCTTTGCCAGATAGCCGGCCGCGCCCGCCGCGCGGATGGCATCCTCATCGCCCTTGCCGGCATAGGCGGTCACCGCCAGCACCGGCACGCCCGCCAGCACCGCATCGCCGCGCGCCGCCGCGATCAGCTCCAGCCCCGAGACATGCGGCAGCTGGATATCCATGATGATGAGATCGGGCGCGAAACTGCGCGCCTTGTCCAGCGCCTCGCGGCCATCGGCCACCGGCTCCACCTCGAAGCCCTGGCTCTTCAGAACATCGCCAAACAGTTTGCGGTTGAGGTCATTGTCCTCGACAACCAGAATACGCTTTGCCATGGGGCCTTCCATCAGCCATGCGGAATGTGCCCGAATGGCTTTAGGCTTAGTGCGTGAGGCTGACAATTCTTCGCGACCCCGCCCCTGTTCCGCCCGATCCGGAAGCGCTGGCCCTGGCCGCGCTGGGCTGGGTGCTGGCCGATGATGCCCATGCCGGGCGTTTCCTGGCGCTCACCGGCCTTGCGCCCGATGATCTGCGCCCGCGCCTGGCCGATCGCGCCTTCCTGGCCGAAGTGCTCGATTTCCTGCTGCGCCACGAGCCCGACGTGATCGCCTGCGCCGCGGCGCTGGGCGTGCCGCCACAAGCGCTTGGCGCTGCCTTCCATGCCCTGTCCCCCCCTTGCGAGGATTACCCCTGATGGCCCGCCCCCTGATCGTCTCCGATTGCGACGAGGTGCTGCTGCACATGGTCGGCCCTTTCCGTGACTGGCTGGGCGAGGAGCATGGCGTGGCCTTCTCGCTGCAGGGCAATGATTTTGCCCATGCCCTGCGCCATGCCGACAGCGGCGAGCTGCTCGACCGCGCGGAAACCTGGCGCCTGCTCGATCTCTTCTTCGACGAGGCGATGCACCGCCAATATCCCTTCGCCGGCGTGGTGGAAGCCATCGCCACGCTTTCGGCCCATGCCGATATCGTCGTGCTGACGAACCTCACAGACCGCTTCCAGGCCCCGCGCGCGCGCCAGCTGGCAGAGCACGGCCTGCCGCTCAAGGTTTACACCAACCAGGGTCCCAAGGGCCCGGCGCTCAAGGCCATTCTCGAGGAATACCGGCCCGCCCGCGCCATCTTCATCGACGATATCGCCCAGCACCACGGTTCTGCCGCCGAGCAGACGCCGGACGTGATTCGCCTGCATCTGTGCGGCGAGCCGATGCTGGCGCCGCATATCCCCTGCGCCCATGCCGCCGGCCACGCCCATGCCCGGATCGATGATTGGGCCACGGCGCTGCCCTGGCTGCTGGGCCAGCTGGCCTGATCTCCCTCTCTCAACAGGATGACGATGATGACCGACGCCGAAATCGATGCCCGCCTGGCCGCCCTGGGCCTCACCCTGCCGGTGGCGGCCGCGCCCGTGGCCGCCTATGTGCCGGTGGTGGTGGCCGGCGGGCTGGCCCATGTCTCGGGCCAGCTGCCTTTCGTTGGCGGCGAACTGGTGAAGGGCCGCCTGGGCGAGGATGTCAGCCCCGAGGCCGGCCAGCAGGCCGCCCAGGCCTGCGGCCTGATGATCCTGGCCCAGCTGAAGGCCGCGCTCGGCTCGCTCGCCCGGGTGGAACGCGTCGTCAAGCTCGGCGCCTTCGTCAGCTCGACGGGTGATTTCACTGGCCAGCCGGCAGTGGCCAATGGCGCCTCGGAACTGATGGTGGCGGTGTTTGGCGAGGCCGGCAAGCATGCCCGCAGCGCCGTGGGCGTGCCGGTGCTGCCGCTGGGCGCCGCGGTGGAAGTGGATGCCATCGTCGCCCTCAGCGCGTGAGGCGCGGCTGATCTCCGGCTGGCGCGGGCCCCCTTCGCGGGTGCTGGCGCCAGCCGCCCGGCGCTGGCATAATCCTCCCGCCCGCTCATGACAGACACGCTCTCCGCCCGCCTCGCCCCCGGCATCTCGGCCCTGCCCGCGCCCGCATGGGATGCGCTGACCGATGGCGCCAACCCTTTCGTCTCCCACGCCTTCCTCAGCGCGCTCGAGGAATCGGGCAGTGTCGACACCGCCGACAGCCACGGCCACACCGGCTGGCGCGCCGCCCCCCTGCTGATCGACGGGCCCGATGGCCACCTGGCAGCCGCCCTGCCGGCCTATCTCAAAAGCCATTCCCAGGGCGAATATGTGTTCGACCATAGCTGGGCCGATGCCTGGGCCCGCGCGGGCGGCGAATATTACCCCAAGCTGCAGATCGCCGTGCCCTTCACGCCGGCCTCTGGCCCCCGCCTGCTCACTCGCCAGCCGGCGCTGGCCCCGGCGCTGATCGGCGCGGCAGAGGCCCTGTGCGCGCAGGCCGGCCTCTCCTCTGCCCACGTCACGTTCCTCGAGGCGGGCGACGCCGCCCTGTTCGAGGCCGCCGGCTGGCTGATCCGCCACGACATCCAGTTCCACTGGGAAAACCGCGGCTATGCCTCCTTCGAGGATTTCCTCGGCGCCCTCTCGTCCGACAAGCGCAAGAACCTGCGCAAGGAACGCCGCGCCGCGCAGGAAGGCGTCACCATCCGCCAGCTCACCGGCGCTGCCATCCGCCCGGAACACTGGGATGCCTTCTGGGCCTTCTATCAGGATACCGGCAGCCGCAAATGGGGCCAGCCCTATCTCACCCGCGCCGCCTTCACCCTGCTGGGCGAACGCATGGCCGATCGCATCCTCCTCGTCATGGCCTTCGAGGCAGACCGGCCGATCGCCGGCGCGCTCAATTTCATCGGGGGCAACACGCTGTTCGGCCGCTACTGGGGCGCGCTGGTGGACAAACCCTTCCTCCATTTCGAGCTGTGCTATTATCAGGCGATCGATGCCGCCATCGCCCTGGGCCTGCAGCGCGTGGAAGCGGGCGCGCAAGGCGGCCACAAGCTGGCCCGCGGCTATGCGCCGGTGCGTACCACCTCGGCGCATTATATCGCCCATGCCGGCTTTCGCGCGGCGGTGGCCGATTTCCTGGCGCGCGAGCGGGCAGGGGTGGCGGCAGACCAGCTGCAGCTGGGCGCTCACGCCCCCTTCCGCAAGGCCTAGAACGCCTCATTCCGCCAGTGCCTCATTCGGGCGGCGATGGCCGGCCAAACAGATAGCCCTGGCCATAATCGCAGCCCAGCTCGCGCAGCAGGGCGGAAATTTCCGGCGTCTCGATCCCTTCGGCCACCACCTTCATCCCCATCGCGCTGCTCAGCCCCAGGATGGAACGGATGATGCCGATCTTCTCCTGCGAATCCTGGCAGTCGCGGGTAAAGCTCTGGTCGATCTTGATCCGGTCGGCGCGCAATTGCAGCAGCTGCGACAGCGAGGAGAAGCCGGTGCCAAAATCATCGAGCGAGATGCTGAAGCCATGATCGCGCAGGGCGCGGATGTTTTCCTGCACGTTGAAGCTGGTATCCAGTGAGGCTGATTCGGTGATCTCGATATCGATGCGGTGCGGGGGCACGCCGCAGCGCCGGGCCATATCGCGCAGCTGGCTGCTGAAATCGCTGTGCTGCAACTGCAGCGGCGAGACATTCACCGCCACCCACAGCGCCCTGTCGCGCCCGGCGATGAAGCGCGCGGCCTGTTCCAGCAGCGCCCGGCCCAGCGCGTGGATCGCGCCGGATTGTTCGGCAACGCCAATGAACTCGGGCGGCGGGATCTGGCCCAGCGTGGGGTGGGCCCAGCGCGCCAGCGCCTCATAGCCCACCAGCCCGTCGCTGCCCAGCGAGACGACCGGCTGGTAATGCAGGGTGATCTCGCCAGACAGCATCGCCGCTTCCAGATCGCGCTCGATCATCTGGCGGCGGCGGGCGGCCTGGGCCAGTTCGGCATCGAACAGGCGATAGCCGCCCTTGCCCTTCTGCTTGGTGGCGGCCAGCGCGGCCTGCGCACAGGCGAGGATATCCTCGGTTCCCGCCGCGCGCGCCAGTTGCCAGCCAAACCCGCACACCACCCCTGCCGAAGCGGTGATGACGATCTGTTCGCGGCCCAGCTCGATCGGCGTGGCAATCGCCGCCAAAATCCGCTCGACCAGCGGCAGCTGGCCCTCCTCCTCCTGCGGCGCGGTCTCGATGAAGGCGGCAAACAGGTCGCGATCGATCCGCGCGGTCATGTCCTGGCGGCGCAGCGCATCGCGGATCCGGCGGCCGACGATCCACAGGATGGCATCGCCCGCCTCATGGCCATAGGTGGTGTTGCAGGCGGCAAAAGCGTTGATATCGAACACCACCAGCAGCCCGGGGAACGCCTTGGAGCCATTGATCGGGTTGAAATATTTCTGGATGGAACGGCGAAAGGCGGTGCGGTTCTCCAGCCCGGTCACGGCATCGATGTTTTCCGCCCGGCGGGCATTTTCGGCCGCTTCCTGCTCGATGCGGTATTTCAGCGTCAGATCCCGGCCCATCAGCACCACCTTGCAGGGAATGCCGCGCGCATCGGGCACCGGATAATAGGCCGCATCCAGCCACACCTCGCGCTGGTTCTTGCCATAGCGCAGCCCGCGGATCGGATGGCTCTGCCCATAGTGCAGCGCGTTCCAGAAGGCGGCATATTCGCCGGTGGCGGCAAAGGTAGGATCCACCAGCCGCGAATGATCGGTGCCCAGGATCTCGCCCAGCGTGTAGTTGAAGGCCTGGAGGAAGCTGGCGTTGGCCGCCCTCAGCGTGCCGTCGATATCGAATTCGGCCACCAGGAAATGCTGGTTCAGCGCGCGGATGATCCCGGTCTGGTCCACCAGCCGGTTGCCGGTTTCGCCAAAATCATGGCCGATGAGCGTGAAGCCCGCAGCTTCGCCCAGTGCCCCGCCCAGTGTCTCGCCCGGCGTTTGCGGCGTGATCGCGCCATAGATCCAGGCGATCTCCCGGTTGCGCCCGATCAGCGGGATGGGCCCCGGCTGGCCGTGGAACACCTGCCCCACATCATAGCCCAGATCCATGCAGATGTGCCGCAGCGAGCGCAGATCGATGATCGCCGAATGATGGCAGCCCATGATGTCATAGGCCGAATAGCCGGTGAGGGAGAGAAACACCTCATTGGCAAAGGTGATCAGCCCCTCGCCATCCATCGACAGATGGGCAACGGCCGCCTGGCCGGGCAGATCGGCGGTTGCGCGCAGGCCCGCCGGAATGGGGCAATAGGCTGTCACAGGAACACTCCGTCCAGATCGTCGTCGTCCTCGTCGTTGCCGTTCCCGCCGCCTGGCCGGGCCGCCGCCGCGCCGCCAAGCGCGGCCATGCCCGGCAGCAGGAAGCGGTTATGCACGGCGCGCTCGCTGGCCATGGTATAGGTTTGGGCCATGGCCTGCAGCTGGGCCGCCAGCGGGTGCTCGCCCTCGGCCATGGGCTGCGGCTGGGCCGCGCCGCAGGCCTCGCGCAGCGCGCCGTTCAGCGCTTCCAGCTGGCGGGCCAGATCGTTGCAGATCGCCAGATCCCGCGCCGCTGCCCGCACCGCATCGACGATCATATGCGCATTGCCATCAAGGCCGGCCATCGCCGCCTCGGCATCGCGCGCGCCGCTGCGGATGGTATCGAGCGCGGCGCCCAGCGTGTCGGCCACGCCCGGCCCGCCGGCGGCCACCAGCTGCGCCTCGAAGCTGCGGCTCACCGCGCCCAGATCATCGGCCATGCCGCTCACGGTCTGCGTCAGCTCGGCCAGCTGCTGCGAGCAGATGCGGATCTCATCGGCGATCACCGCCACCGGCCGGCCGATCCGGCTGTCGCGCCGGGCGCGGATGTTGACGTTGATCGCCATGTAATCGACATCGAAGCGCAGGTTCTCGATGCCCTGCACGCGCTCGCGCAGCGCCCCTGCCACCTGCAGCACCACATCGCTGAGCTGCCCGGCCTTGGCATCGGCGCGTTGCAGCTGGCTGGTCATGCCATGGGCAGCGCCGATGCAGTTGTCGAGATCGCGCAGGAACAGGCCGCTTTCCTCCAGCCCGCTCTGCTGTTCGCCATGGCCCAGCAGCGCGTCGCAATCGGGCGCCATGCCATCCAGCGCGGCCAGCAGCACGCCCGATTGGGCGGCAAAATCGGTGGTCAGATCTTCCAGCTGGGCGGCCAGCAGGCGCAGCATATGCGCGCGCGTGCCGGCGGCATCGGGCAGCTGCGGGTCGGCCAGGGCGCTGTCCAGCCGCTCGCAGGCATCGGCCACATGCTCCAGCCGCTGGCGGGTGATGTCGCCGATCTGGATCGCCTCCAGCGCGCGGCCCACGCCCGCCTGCAAGCGGGTGATGCTGGCCTGCGCCCCGCGCGACAGCGCTTCCAGCGCCTGCTGCCAGCAGCGCAGCTGCGCCACATGGCCGATCAGCCGGTCGGGCACGGCGGGCACCACCCGGGCGCATTCGCCGGCCAGCACCTCGTCCAGCGCGCACATGTCGTTGAGATGGGCCCGCATCGCCAGGATCTGGCGCCTGAAGGCCTCGACATGGCCGCTGCCCTCGGCCAGCTTCAGGTTCATGTCCTCGGCAAATTCGACGAATTCATCAGCGCCGGCAGAGGCGATCTTCAGGTTCACCGTGTAGAAGCGCAGAACCGTGAGAATGCGCAGGATCTCGGCCGCGGCCAGCGACAGGCGCTCGGTGATGGCGCGCATGTGGGCGATCTGGCCCCCGCGCCGGGCCCGCCGCTCGGGCTCTGTGTGCAGGCCCTGGGCGGCGGCCTGCAGATGGTCTGCCGCATCGCCCTCGTTGCCCCCGTCGCCCAGCGCCCGGCCGATGCCCTCCAGCCCGCCCAGCACTGCGCCTGTGGTTTCCACCAGCCGGGCAATGGTCTGCCCGGCCGGCATGAAATGCGCATCCAGCGTGCGGCTGATGGCCGACAGGCCGATGCGCGCCTCGGCTGCGGGGCCGGCCGCCTCGGTGGCAGGCTGGGCGGTGGCGGGGAAGGTTTCATGTTGCATGGTTTTGCCGCCCTCAGCGCAAACAGGCCTGGAACAATTCGCGCGCCACCTGGCCTAGCGGCACCACCCGTTCCGCAGCGCCCCGCGCGATGGCTTCCTTGGGCATGCCGAACACCACCGAGCTGGCCTCGTCCTGGGCGATGGTGCGCGCGCCGGCCTGGCGCATTTCCAGCAGGCCCTGCGCGCCGTCGTCGCCCATGCCGGTGAGGATCGCGCCAACCGCATTGTGCGCGGCGACCGCGGCGACCGAGTTGAAAAGCACGTCCACCGAGGGGCGGTGGCGATTTACCAACTCGTCTTCGGAGAGAGCGATCGCATAGTTTGAGCCCGAGCGCTTGATCCGCATGTGCAAGCCGCCCGGGGCGATGTAGGCATGTC
>DASRYE010000065.1:0-5370 GCA_035653915.1 Novosphingobium sp.
GGTTGAGCGCGGATTATCTCTCTGGCCGGGCCCGCCGGGCGCTGGGGCTGCAACTGGCGCGGCTGGGGGTGATGGCGGCGGCGCTGTTTGGCCTGGCCAAATGGGGGGCGCTGCCGCTGCTGGCGGGCGCTCTCGGCATTCTGCTGGCGCGCGCGGTGGTGCTGCGCCGGGCGGGGGCAGAGGGGGTGGGCGGATGAAAAGCTCGCCGCTGGCCACCGAGGCCCTGTTCCACATCGGACCGGTGCCGATCACCCAGCCGGTGCTGGCCACCTGGTGCATCATGGCGGTGATGGTGGCGGGCGCCTGCTGGCTCACGCGGCACCTGCGCCTGCGCCCGGCCCGCGGGCAAGCGGCGATGGAGCTGGTGACAGGCGCGCTCGATGCCCAGATCGGCGATGTCATGCAGGCAGATCCGGCGCCCTATCGCCCGCTTATCGGCATGGTGTTCCTGTTCGTGCTGGTGGCCAACTGGTCTGGCTCGCTGCCGGGGGTGGAGCCGCCCACCGCCAATATCGAAACCGACGCCGCGCTGGCGCTGATCGTCTTTGTCGCCACCATCTGGCATGGCATTCGCGCCAATGGGGTGCTGGGCTATCTGCGCGGCTTTGCCGAGCCCAGCTGGATCATGCTGCCGCTCAATCTGGTGGAGCAGATCACCCGCAGCTTCAGCATGATCATCCGCCTGTTCGGCAATGTCATGAGCGGGGTTTATGTGATCGGCGTGATGCTGTCGCTGGCCGGGCTGCTGGTGCCGATCCCGCTGATGGCGCTGGACCTGCTGACGGGGGCCATCCAGGCCTATATTTTCGCCATTCTCGCCTGCGTTTTCATCGGCGCGGCGGTGAGCGAGGGCGCAAGGCCCGCCGCCACCACCGCCCCGCCCACGGAGTGAACCCATGACGATCGAGGAAATCAGCATACTGGCGGCGGCCCTTGCGGTCTCTTTCGGCGCCATTGGCCCGGCGCTGGGCGAGGGGCGGGCGGTGGCCGCCGCCATGGAAGCGATCGCCCGCCAGCCCGATGCCGCCGGCACCATCTCGCGCACGCTCTTCGTGGGGCTGGCGATGATCGAGACGATGGCGATCTATTGCCTGGTGGTGGCGCTGCTGGTGCTCTTCGCCAACCCCTTCATCAAGTAACGACAGGGCGCGCCGGTCATGCATGTAGACTGGTGGACGATGGGGCTGCAGACGGTCAATCTGCTGGTGCTCATGTGGCTGCTGAAGCGCTTTCTCTTTGCGCCGCTGACGGCCATGGTGGCCGAGCGGCAGGCGGCCGCCAACCGCCTGCTGGATGAGGCCGCCGCCGCCCGCACCGATGCCGAAGCGGCCAGGGCGCAAGCAGAAGCCGCCCGCAAGGCTGCCGATGCCGCGCGCGAGGCCGCTCTTGCCGCCGCCCGCGCCGAGGTGGCGCAGCAGCGCGAAGCCCTGCTCGAACAGGCCCAGGCCCAGGCCCAGGCCCTGCGCACAGAGGCCGAGGCCGCCATCGCCCGCGCCCGCACGGCCGAGCAGGCGCAGCTGGCCGAACAGGCGCATCGGCTGGCGGTGGAGATTGCCGCAAGGCTGCTGGCAGGGCCGGCGGGCCAATTGCCGGTGGCCGCTTTCCTGGCAGATCTGGAACAGGCGCTGGCGGGCCTGCCGCCGGCCTCGCGCGCCAGCCTTGCCCGGCCGGAGGCGCCGTTGCAGCTGGCCAGCGCCCAGCCGCTGGCCGAGGCGGAAAAAGCGGCGGTGGCAGCCGCGCTTGCCCGCGTGCTGGGGGCGGCGGTGCCGCTTGCTTATGCCAGCGATCCGGCGCTGATCGCCGGCCTTCGCCTCACCGGCCCGCTGGCGGTGGCAGAAGCCAGCCTCAGGGCCGATCTCCAACGTGTCGCAGAAAGGCTGAACCGGCATGACGGCTGACCCCCAAACCGGCTGGCTCGACGAAGCCCGCGCCCGGCTGGCTTCCACCGAACTGGGCGGCGAGGCGAGCAGCTTTGGCCGGGTGGTGCATGCCGCCGATGGCATCCTGCGCATCGATGGCCTGCCCGATGCCCGCCTCAACGAATTGCTGCGCTTCGAGGGCGGCGAGACCGGCCTTGCCCTGACGCTGGATGCCGACAGCATCGGCGCGGTGCTGCTCGATGCGGGCGAGGGGGTGGAGGCCGGCATGCGCGCGCAAGGCACCGGCGAGGTGGTGCGCGTGCCGGTGGGCGAGGGGCTGCTGGGCCGCATCGTCGATCCGCTGGGCCGGCCGCTGGATGGCGGCGCGCCGATCACCGCTGCCGATCACTGGCCGATCGAGCGCCCCGCCCCGGCGATCATCGAGCGCGATCTGGTGTCGCAGCCGGTGGAGACGGGCGTGCTGGTGGTTGATGCGCTGTTTGCCCTGGGGCGCGGCCAGCGCGAGCTGATTATCGGCGATCGCGCCACCGGCAAGACGGCCATCGCGCTCGATGCCATCATCAACCAGCGCGACAGCGACATGATCTGCGTTTACGTGGCGGTGGGCCAGCGCACCGGCGCCATCGAGCGGGCGATTGCCGCGGTGAAGGCCCATGGCGCGCCAGAGCGCTGCATCTTCGTGGTGGCGGGCGCGGCCACCAGCGCGGGCCTGCAATGGATCGCCCCCTTCGCCGGCTTCACCATGGCCGAATATTTCCGCGACCGGGGCCAACATGCGCTGATCGTCATCGACGATCTGACGAAACACGCCGCCACCCACCGCGAACTGGCCCTGCTGACGCGTGAGCCGCCCGGCCGCGAGGCCTATCCGGGCGATATCTTCTACCTCCACGCCCGCCTGCTGGAACGCGCCGCGCGCCTCTCGGCCGAGCTGGGCGGCGGTTCGCTGACCGCGCTGCCGATCGCCGAGACCGATGCCGGCAATCTCTCGGCCTATATCCCCACCAACCTCATCTCGATCACCGACGGCCAGATCGTGCTCGATCAGCGCCTGTTTGCCGCCAACCAGCGGCCGGCGGTGGATGTCGGGCTCAGCGTCAGCCGGGTGGGGGGCAAGGCGCAGCGGCCGGCGCTGCATCAGGTGTCGGGCCGGGTGCGGCTGGATTATGCGCAGTTTCTCGAGCTGGAGATGTTCACCCGCTTCGGCGGCGTGCCCGACGACCGCTTCCGCGCCACGCTGACCAGGGGCGAGCGGATCCGCGCCCTGCTGGTGCAGCCGCGCCTCAGGCCTCTGCGCGGGGCAGAGCAGGTGGCGCTGCTGGCCGCGCTGGATGCCGGCGTGCTGGATGGGCTGGCGCCGGCCGCGGTGGCCGCGCTGCAGGAACGCATCGGCCCGGCGCTGGATGCGGCGGCCGGCGATCTGGTGGCGGCAATGCAGGCCGGCCACAAGCTGGAGCCACCGGCGCTGGCGCAGCTGGCCGATATCGTGCGCCAGCTGGCCAGCACGCCAGTATGAGCACGCGGCCATGACCGACCGCCTGGGCGATGTGGAAGCGCGCATCACCAGCGTGCGCCAGCTCTCCACCGTGATCGGGGCGATGCGCGGCATTGCCGCCGTGCGCAGCCACGAGGCCAACGCGCGCCTCGCCGGCATGCGCGCCTATGCCGCCACCATTGGCGGGGCCATTGCCCAGGCGCTGGCGATGGTGCCGGGGGGCGCCGTGCCCGCCGCTGCCAGTGGCCGCCGGCTGGTGATCGCCCTGTGCGCCGAGCAGGGCTTTGTCGGCCCCTATAACGCTACCGTGCTGGAAGCGGCGCGGGGTGTGCTGGCAGAAGGTGGCGATCTTCTCATCGTGGGCAGCAGGGGCACGGGCGCCGCGCGTGAACGCGGGCTGGCGGTGGCCGAAACGCTGGCCATGGCCGCCCATGCCGATCAGCTTTCAGCCCTTGCCAACCGGCTGGCCGACAGGCTGTTTGCCCGGCTGCAGGGCGGCGCCATCGGCGAGGTGCTGCTGGTGGGCGCGCGCCCGGCCGCCGGGGGCGGGGCGGCCCGTGTGGCGCCGGTGCGCCTGCTGCCCTTCGATTATGCCCGCTTTGCCCCGGCGAGCGGGCAGCGCCCGCCGCTGGTGCAATTGCCGGCGGCGCAGTTGCTGGCGCGGCTGGCGGATGAATATGTCTTTGCCCAGCTGTGCGAGGCGCTGACGCTGGCCTATGCCGCTGAAAACGAGGCCCGCATGCGCGCGATGATCGCCGCGCGCGAGAATGTGGCGCACCGGCTGGAGGATCTGGGTGCGGAGGCGCGCCGGCTGCGGCAGGAAGCGATCACCGGCGAGGTGATCGAGCTGGCCGCTGGCAGCCTGGGCCGCGCGGAGGGGGCGTGAAGATCTTCTTCGATGGCGGCTGCCGGCCCAACCCCGGCCCGATCGAAACCGCGGTGGTGGCCGGCGGCCGCTGCTGGCTGCGCACCGATCATGGCGCGGGCGACAATAGCGATGGCGAATGGTGCGCGCTGATCGAGGCCTTGCGCGTGGCGCGCGAACTGGGCGTGGCAGAGCCGGTGCTGCTGGGCGATTCGGCCATGGTGGTGGGCCAGGCCAGTGGCCAGCGGCGAGTGGCGGCGCGCTTTGCCGGCCATTTCGCCGCGTTTCAGGCGCTGGCTGCGGGGTTTGCGCGGGTGCGCATCCGCCATGTGGGCCGCAAGCAGAACCTGGCCGGCATCGCGCTGGAGCGCCTGCATGGGCGAATCTGAGGGGGCCGGATTTGAGCTGGCCCGCCAAAGCGGCTAAGGGCCGGCCATGGCCCGCCTCCTTCTGCTCAACAAGCCCTATGGGGTGCTCTCGCAATTCACCGATGCGGGCACGGATAGCCAGCGGCCCACGCTGTCGGGCCTGGTCGATGTGCCCGGCGTCTATCCCGCCGGCCGGCTCGACCGCGACAGCGAGGGCCTGCTGCTGCTGACCGATGATGGCCGCCTGCAGGCGCGCATTGCCGATCCGCGCTTCAAGCTGCCGAAAACCTATCTGGTGCAGGTGGAGGGCGATCCGCAGGAGGCGCAGCTGGCGCAATTGCGTGGCGGCCTGCGGCTGAAGGATGGCCCCACCCTGCCCGCCGAGGCCGAGCGCATTGCCTCGCCCGATCTGTGGCCGCGCGATCCGCCGGTGCGTTTTCGCAAAAGCGTGCCCGACAGCTGGATCCGCCTGACCATCCGCGAAGGGCGCAACCGCCAGGTGCGGCGGATGACAGCGGCCGTGGGCCTGCCCACCTTGCGGCTGGTGCGCTGGCAGATCGGCAGCTGGACGCTGGACGACCTGCCCCCCGGCAGCTGGCGGGAGGTGCCGGTGCCGCGCTGAGCGGCCTTACAATGGCTTGCCGCAAGCCGTGGCGGGCAGGCCAAGCGCCGGGTTGGTGAGGAAGGCTGCATCGTTCAGCGTGGCTAGAAAGGCCTGCAGCCGGGCCAGCTGCGCCGGCGCATAGGCGCGGCCGTGGCGGG
>DASRYE010000066.1:0-11027 GCA_035653915.1 Novosphingobium sp.
CCTGGGTCTATCGCCAGAACTGGCAGCGCGAGACCGACACCGCCGCGCCCGCCGGCAAGGGCGAGCGGCGCCTGTCCGTCACCATCATGGCCACCGCGGGCGATCGCGCACGCGTCAGCCTGACCGAAATGGGCGCGGCCAGCCCGGCGATCGAGGAAACCGTGAACGCCGACTGGAGCTGCGCGGCACCCGGCACCCAGGGCCACTGGCTGACCAGCCGCCCGCTGGCCCTGCCCCTGTGGCCCGGCAAGATGTGGGAAGCCGATTACACCGCCCGCACCCCGGCCGACCCATCCCACACGCGCGAGACGATCCGCCAGCATTACCACGCCGTGGGCTGGGAGGAAGTGCGCGTGGCCGCCGGCAGCTTCTGGGCGATGCGCATCGAGGAAGAGGGCGAATGGATCGGCAGCTGGAACAGCAGCGCCCCGCGCGCGGCGGCTGCCAGCGACAGCCCCCCCGATGCCCCCCGCGCCTGCCGCGCCACCCAGCCGCTGGCCCCCTTGCGCGACAGCCTCTATGGCCGCTACCACAAGCTGTACTGGTATGCGCCGGCCGCCAAACGCTGGGTGAAGCTGGTGGAACGCTACGACGACATTAACGGCGATCCGCTGGCGCGCAGCAGCATGGAACTGGAAAGCTACCGCCTGTCGTCCTGACGCGCCTGTCTCCTGACGCGCCTGTCTCCTGATACGGGGGCCTTCAGCCCTTCACCCGCGGCAGTTCCAGCCGCACCAGCAGCCCGCCCAGATCCTCGCTCTCGCCCAGCGAGACGTGGCCGCCATAGATTTCCACCACATCGCGCACGATGGCCAGGCCAAGGCCGGTGCCGGGCTTGCCGGTATCCAGCCGGGCGCCGCGATCGAAGATGCGGCTGCGCTCGGCGGCGGGAATGCCGGCGCCATCATCCTCCACCCACACTTCGCACAAGGGGCTGTCGGCCTTGCCGGCATCGATGGTGACGAACACGCTGCCGCCGCCATATTTCGCCGCGTTTTCCACCAGATTGCCCAGGATCTCGTCCAGATCCTGCCGCTCCACCGCCACCGCCGCGCCGCGCTTGCCATCAAGGTCGAAGCGCGTCCTGTCATAGAGGCGCTCCACCGCGCGCAGCACGCCCTCGGCACTGTCCCACACTTCCGCGCGGGCCTGGCCGGCCCCCCGCCGGCCCACAGCGCGCGCCCGGGCCAGATGGTGATCCACCTGCCGGCGCATCACCGAGGCCTCGCGCATCACCGTTTCAGCCAGATCCGGCGCGCGGGCCGTGGCGGCATTCATCACCACCGTCAGCGGCGTTTTCAGCGCATGGGCCAGGTTGCCGGCATGGGTGCGCGCCGCTTCTGCCTGCCGCTCGTTATGGGCCAGCAGCTCGTTCAGCTCCTCCACCAGCGGCTGCACCTCGATCGGCAGCGGATCGCTCACCTGATTGGCGCCAGTGGTGCGCATGCGCTGGATGGCCAGGCGCACGCGGCGCAAGGGGATCAGGCCATACCAGCTTTGCAGCGCCGCCATCAGCAGCAGCCCCAGCCCCAGCACCATGAAGCTCTGCACCAGAATGGTGCGGATGCGCTCGATCTGGCCGTTCAGCTCGGCGCGGCTTTCGGCCACGGCAAACCACCACACCGTCTTGCTGCCGGGCAGGATGATCGAGCGCTCGACAATGCGCAGCGGCTCGCCCTCGAACTGGCTGCTGTCGTAGATGTGGGGCAGCGCGTCGAAATGGTCCTGCGGCACCTTCAGGCTGCGATCCCACAGCGAGCGGCTGGGGAAATCCTCGTGCCCATGGCCGGAAATCTGCCAGTAAAGGCCCGAATTGGGCTCGAGAAAGCGCTGATCGCCCAGCGGGCGGTTGAAGAATACCTCGCCATCCGGGCCGATCTCGGCGCTGGCGACCATGGCGGTGAGCATATAGGAGAGCTGGTCGTCGAAATTGCGCACGACAAGGCCGGTCAACGCCCGGTCGAGCGCGAGGCCGCCGCCCAGCAACAGCAGCATCACCCAGGCCGCCGCCGCCAGCATCATGCGCTGCGACAGCGAGCCTGTGGCCCGCCGCCGGGCGATCACGCTGGCCATGCGCCCCGGCCGCTGGCCCTGGGCCGGCGCCACATCCGGGCCGGCATCCTCGGCCATGGGCTCAGGCGCGCTTGGCGGGGGCGGGGTCATCAAGGCTGTAGCCAAGGCCCCGGATGGTGGTGATCACATCGGCGCCCAGCTTCTTGCGGATGCGGGTGACGAAAACCTCGATCGTGTTCGAATCGCGATCGAAATCCTGATCGTAAATATGCTCGATCAGCTCCGTGCGGGAGACGACCTTGCCCTTGTGGTGCAGGAGATAGGACAGCAGCTTGTATTCCTGCGCGGTCAGCTTCACCGGCTCGCCATCCAGCGTCACCCGGCCCGAGCGCGTGTCGAGCCGGACCGGCCCTGCGGTCAGCTCGCTGCTGGTGTTGCCCGAGGCGCGGCGGATCAGCGCACGCAGGCGGGCGATCAGCTCCTCGGTCTGGAACGGCTTGGCAAGGTAATCGTCGGCCCCGGCATCAAGCCCGGCCACCTTGTCCGACCAGCTGTCACGCGCGGTCAGCACCAGCACGGGGAACTTGCGCCCCTCCTTGCGCCACATGCCCAGCACCGTCAGCCCGTCGATCTCGGGCAGGCCCAGATCAAGGATCACCGCGTCATATTCCTCGGTGGAGCCCATGAAATGGCCATCCTCGCCATCAACCGACAGATCGACCGCATAGCCGTTCTGTTCCAGCGTGCTCTTCAGCTGGCGGCCCAGCGTGGGCTCATCCTCGACAATCAGGATCCGCATAGTTTTTCCTCAATTCCTTGATCGCTGATGAAAGCCGCAAGGGCCGGCGTCAAGCCTGCCGGGGGAAGGCCCCGCCACACCCGGCGCGACCGGCCAGCGCGACGGCTAGCGGGACTGGCCGATCACCTCGCCCGAGCGGGCATCCACATCGACAAACACCACATGGCCCGCGCGGATGAACTTCAGCCGGTAGACCAGCGCCTCGGGGTCGAATTCCGGCCCCAGATATTGCATGCCAGACATCCCCGGCAGCACCCGCCGCTCGATCTCGCGCAGCGACAGCACCGCGCCTGCCCGCCGTTCCTTGCGGGCCTCGCCCTGCGCCTCGCCGGGGCCGGCATGCACCGGCACGGAAGCCAGCGGCGAAAGGGCGAGAACGGCCGAGCACAGCCGGAAGAAAGTGAGCCTGTTCATAAAAATCGCAGATATGCTTTCAGAATTGAACGAGGGGTGAATACTCCGCACAGCCAGCCCTTGCGCAGCCCCCCCTGCGCCTGGCCCTTGCCTTTTGCCGCCTGCCCCCGCTAGGGGCCATGCATGGCAGCTGCACCTATCCTTTCCTGGGAAGGGCTGGGCCTGATCCAGGGATCAGGCTGGCTCTTTCGCGATCTCGACCTCCACATCGCCCCGCGTGACCGGCTTGCGCTGATCGGCCGCAATGGCGCGGGCAAAACCACGCTGCTCAAGCTGATCGGCGGGCTGATCGATGCCGACAGGGGCAAGCGCTCCATCCAGCCGGGCACGCGAGTGGTGATTTTGGAGCAGGAGCCCGATTTTGCCGGCTGCGCGCAGCTGATCGATTATTGCCTGGCCGGCAAGGATGCCCCGCCCCGCCACGAGGTGGAAAGCATCGCCAGCCAGCTGGGCATCGACCTCACGCGCGAAGCAGCCAGCGCCAGCGGCGGCGAGCGGCGCCGCGCCGCAATCTGCCGGGCGCTGGCCAGCGAGCCCGACGTGCTGCTGCTGGACGAGCCGACCAACCACATGGATCTGGCCGCGATCGACTGGCTGGAGGGCTGGCTGCAGCGCTTCAACGGCGCCTTTGTCGTCATCAGCCACGACCGCACCTTCCTCACCCGCCTCACCCGTGCCACGCTGTGGCTCGATCGCGGATCGCTGCGGCGGCGCGAAGTGGGCTTTGGCGGCTATGAGGCATGGGAAGAGCAGGTCTATGCCGAGGAGGCCCGCGCGGCCGAAAAGCTGGATGCCAGGCTGAAGCTGGAGAACCACTGGCTGTCGCGCGGGGTAACGGCGCGGCGCAAGCGCAACCAGGGCCGGCTGGAAAAGCTGTATGAACTGCGCGCCCAGCGCGCCTCCATGCTCAGCCCGCAGGGCGCGGCCAAGATGCAGCTCTCCTCGGACGACACCAAGACCAAATCGGTGATCGTGGCCGATGGCGTGACCAAGCGCTTTGGCGATCGCACGATCATCCGCGATTTCTCGCTGCGCATCCAGCGGGGGGATCGGATTGGCCTTGTGGGCGGCAATGGCACCGGCAAAACCACCCTGCTGAAGATGCTGACCGGCGATATGGACCCCGACGAGGGCACGGTAACGCTGGCCAAAACGCTGAACGGGGTGAAGATCGACCAGCAGCGCAGCCTGCTCAGCCCCGAAAAGCGCGTGCGCGACATCCTCGCTGAAGGCGGCGACTGGGTGGATGTGCGCGGCAACAAGAAGCATGTGCAGGGCTATCTGAAAGACTTCCTGTTCGATCCGGGCCTCGTTGATGCCAAGGTCGGCACGCTTTCGGGCGGGGAACGTTCGCGCCTGCTGCTGGCGCGCGAATTTGCCCGCTTCTCCAATCTCCTCGTGCTCGACGAGCCGACCAACGACCTCGACCTCGAAACGCTCGACCTGCTGCAGGAAGTGATCGCCGATTACGACGGCACGGTGCTGATCGTCAGCCACGACCGCGACTTCCTCGACCGCACGGTGACGGTGACGCTGGGGCTGGATGGCAGCGGCAAGGTGGATGTGGTGGCCGGTGGCTATGCCGATTGGGAAGCGCGCCGGCAAAACCGCACCGCCCCTGCCCCCGCCAAAAAGCCCGCGGAAAAAGCAGAGGCCGCGCCGCCCCCGGTGATGCCCGCCCGCAAGGCCAAGCTGAGCTACAAGGACCAGCGCGACTACGACCTGCTGCCCGCCCGCATCGAGGAACTGGAGGGCGAGATCGGCAAGCTGGAAACCACGCTCCACGATGCCGATCTCTACAGCAAGAACCCCGCCCGCTTCGCCCAGCTCACCGCCGCGCTGGACAAGGCCCGCGCCGACAAGGAAGCGGCCGAGGAACGCTGGCTGGAACTGGCCGAGATGGTGGAAGGCTAAGCCCCCTCCTCAGCCGATGCGGTAGAATTCGGCCACCCTGTCCAGCGCCAGGCGCAACACCAGCTTGCCCGAACGCGCCGGCCAGCCCAGCGTTTTCTCCGCCTCGGGCAGGCCCTCACCGGCGCACACCACGCGCCATAGCACATCGGCCAGCCCCCTGCCGGCCGCCGCCACCGCGCCATCAAAGCGCTGGCGGGCGGCCAGCTGGCGCTCTGTGGGCAGCAGGCCATCGCCCTGGCCCTTGGCGCGCACCGGCTCCCAGCGCATGGTGATGGAGGAGGCAAGGCCGGCGCGTTCCCAATCGGCGCGCAGCCGCTCGCCGGCGAGGAACAGCCGCTCTTCCAGATGGCCGCGGGCATGCAGCCAGGCCAGCGGCGATTCGGCCACATTCACCGTCACGCTGCGGCGCCCGGCCCGCGGCGGATGCGCCAGAGCGCCCTCGCTGGTTAATTCCCGTTCGCGCAAAATCCTCTGCATGGCCCGATTCCCCTTGGTTCAGACGGTATAGAGACTCTTGCCAAATCCCCCCACATGTAGGACAGTAGGTATACACCGATCTGGTTAGCGCACTGATCACAGGCGAGGAATACAGGCGGAATGATCAACCGTATCCGTGACATTCGCAGGCAGAAGGGCCTGACCCTGGCCGATGTGGCCGCGCGCTGCGTGCCGCCCACCACGGCGCAGACGATCGGGCGGCTGGAAACCGGCACGCGCAATCTCTCGCTGGTGTGGATGAACCGGATTGGCGCGGCGCTGGAGGTGGACCCGGAACTGCTGGTGCGCTCCGAAGGAGGAGACAGCCCGCAGCTGGTGGCCCGCCTTGGCCCGGGCGGCGCCGAAGCCCTGCCCAACCCGCGCGATGCCCTGCTGCCCACCGCCCTTTCCGGCAATGATGGCGGCGGCCCGGTGGTGGCGCTGGCGGTGGAAATCAGCGCCGGCGAATATCGCGCGGGCGATCAGATCTGGCTGCGGCAAGTGGGCCCGGACAGCTTCCCCCGCCTGCTCAACCGCGATGTGCTGGCGCCCCGCCCGGGCGGCCGCTTCGCCTTCGGCCGCCTGCTCGACCGCGATGCCCAGCGCATTGCCATCCTGCCGCCGGGCGTGGGCCAGCGCCAGATCGTGATCGACCTGCCGCCCTGGCTGGCGGTGGCGGAAATGCTGATCCGCAGCCTTTAGGCGATGCGCATCCTCTCGGTCAGCACGCTGTTCCCGGCGCCGGGGCGCGCCGGTTTCGGCCGTTTTGTCGCCCATCAGATGGATGGTTTCGCGCAAACGCCCGGCGCTGATCTCGTCATGGTGAACCCCATCGGCCTGCCGATCTGGCCGCTTTCCCGCCGCGCGCCCTATGCCGCGCTGGCCAGCTGCCCGGCCACCAGCCCCCGCGCCGGCTACACCGTGCACCACCCGCGCTTTCGCCTGTGGCCGCTGGTGGGGGGCACCGGCAATCCGGCGCGGATCGCCCGGGCGGTGCTGCCGCTGGCCCGCCGCCTGCATGCCGAGCAGCCCTTCGATCTCGTCGACGCGCAGTTCTTCTTTCCCGATGGGCCGGCGGCCATGCTGGTGGCGCAGGCGCTGGGCCTGCCCTTCACCATCAAGGCGCGTGGATCGGATATCCACTACTGGTCCACCCGCCCCGCCGCGCTGGCGCAGATGCGGGCGGCGGCGGGCCAGGCGGCGGCTCTGCTGGCCGTTTCTGCCGCGCTGAAGGCCGATATGGTGGCGCTGGGCATGCCCGAGGCGCGCATCCATGTGCATTACACCGGGCTGGACCATGCCCGCTTCTTCCCCCGCCCGCAGGCCAGTGCGCGCGCCGATGTGCTGGCCGCGCTGGGCCTGGCGCTGCCGGCGGCCGCGCCGCTGCTGCTGTGCCCGGGCGCGCTGATCGCCATCAAGGGCCAGCGGCTGGCGATTGCCGCGCTGGCCAGCGTGCCCCGGGCCCATCTGCTGCTGGCCGGATCAGGGTCGGATGAGCCCGCCCTGCGCGCGCTGGCGGAAGGGCCGGCAACGGCGGGGCGGGTGCATTTCCTGGGGCAAGTGGCGCCCGATCTGATGGCGCAGGCGATGTCTGCCGCCGATGTGGTGGTGCTGCCCAGCGAGCGCGAGGGGCTTGCCAATGTGTGGATCGAGGCGCTGGCCAGTGGCGCGCCGCTGGTGATCCCGCCGATCGGCGGTGCGGCAGAGGTAGTCACCACGCCTGCGGCCGGCCGGCTGGCAGCGCGTGATCCGGCCGCCATTGCCAGCGCGATCAACGCCCTGCTGGCCGCCCCGCCAATGCGGGAGGAAACCGCCGCCGCCGCCGCCCGCTTCAGCTGGCAGGCCAATGCCGGGGCGCTGGCCGCCATCTGGCAGCAGGCGGCCCCGGCCTGAACGGTCAGGGGCGCGAGGCCTCGCGGGCCAGGCGCTCCTGCTTGTCGAGCGCGCTTTCGGTGGGCACGAAGCTGCCCGCCGTCACCTTCAGCCAGATCAGCATGGGCGCTGCCATGTAGACCGACGAATAGGTGCACACGAAAATGCCCAGGATCAGCGCGGCCGCGAAGCCGAAGATCACCTTGGGCCCCAGCACCAGCAGCGCCACCAGCGTGATCAGCATGGTGGACGAGGTCAGCACCGTGCGGCTCAGCGTTTCGTTGACCGACAGGTCGAGCAGCTCCGGCACAGCCATCTTGCGGTATTTCTTGAGGTTTTCGCGGATGCGGTCGTACACCACGATGGTATCGTTCAGCGAATAGCCGATCACCGTCAGCATCGCGGCAACGATCGTCAGGTCGAACTCCATCTGCGTCACCGCAAAAAGGCCCAGCACCAGCGTCACGTCGTGCACCAGGCTGGCCATGGCGCCCACGCCAAACTGCCATTCGAAGCGATACCAGATGTAGATCGAGATGGCGATCGCGGCCAGACCCAGCGCCTTCAGCGCCGTCCAGCCCAGCTCGCCCGAAACCTTGCCCGAGACCGAATCGACCCCATCCACTCGCGCATCGGCATGATCCGCCTTGATGGTGGCGGTGATCCGCTTCGACATCGCATCGGCCAGCCCGGCGTTCTTGTCAGAGCCGGCCGGCAGGCGCAGGCGGATCGAGATGGCATTGGGCGCGCCAAAGGTCTGGATGATCGGCTCGCCATAGCCCAGCGCTTCCACCTCGCCGCGCAGCTTGGCGATGGGTGCCTCGGCGCTTTGGGTGAAGGTGACACGGATCATCTGCCCGCCGACGAAATCGACGCCCAGGTTCAGCCCCTGCGTGGCCAGCAGCACCCAGCTGCCGATCATCAGCAGCGTGCTGACGATGGTGGTGGGCCACTGCCACTTGAGGAAGCGGATGTTGGTGTGTTCGGGAATGAGTTTCAAAAGGCGCATGGGGGGCCCCTCGGATCAGATGTTGATGTCGGCGGGGCGCGCGCGGCGCAGCCATCCGGCCACCCACATGCGGGTGAGGAATACGGCGGTGAACACCGAGGTGACGATGCCGATCATCAGCACCACGGCAAAGCCCTTGATGGGCCCGGAGCCGAAGGCGAACATCAGCACGGCGGCGATGATATGGGTGATGTTGGCATCAAAGATGGTGCGGCTGGCCTCCTTGTAGCCCAGCTCCACCGCCTGGAACACGCGCCGCCCGCGCCGCCGCTCCTCGCGGATGCGCTCGTTGATCAGCACGTTGGCATCCACCGCCGCGCCGATCGTCAGCACGAAGCCGGCAATGCCCGGCAGCGTGAGCGTGGTGTTGAAGGCGGCCATGACGCCCAGGATCATCAGCACGTTGATGATCAGCGCGCCATTGGCATAGATGCCGAAGCGGCCATAGGAAAAGGCCATCAGCGCCACCACCGCAACCGTGCCCACCAGCATGGCGATGATGCCCTTGTGGATCGAATCCGCGCCAAGGTCAGGCCCGACGGAGCGTTCCTCCACCACCTTGAGATCGACCGGCAGCGCGCCGGAACGCAGGGCAATGGCCAGGCTGTTGGCGCTGTCCACCGTGAAGCTGCCGGAGATCTGGGCGCTGCCGCCCAGGATCGGCTCGCGGATGTTGGGGGCCGAGAGCACCTTGCCATCCAGCACGATGGCAAAGGGCTTGCCAACGTTCTCGCTGGTCAGCTGGGCGAATTTGGCGCCGCCATCGGTGTTGAAGGTGATGGAGACGATCGGCTCGTTGGTCTGCTGGTTATAGCCCTGCTTGGCATCGGCCAGCTGGTCGCCCTTGATGCCGCCCAGCCGCTTCACGGCAATCGCGCCGGCGCTGGCGCCATTGGCACCGGCGGCAAAGGGCACGATCTCGTCACCCGGGGGGGCGATGCCCTGCGCCACATCGGCGGGCACGGCGGCGGTGTCGACCAGCTTGAATTCCAGCTTGGCGGTCTGGCCCAGCAGGGCCTTCAGCGCGGTCGGGTCCTTCAGCCCCGGCACCTGGACGACGATGCGATCCTGGCCCTCGCGGATGATGGTCGGCTCACGCGTGCCCAGCGCGTCGATGCGCTTGCGGATCACGTCGGTGGCCACATCCATCGCCGCGCCCACGGCCTGATCGATGCCTTCCTTGGTGGGGGTGAGGACGAAGCGGGTGGTATCGACCACCTTGATGTCCCAGTCGCGCTTGCCGGTAAGGCCGGCGCCATTGGTCAGCGGCAGCAGCGCCTCGCGGGCGGCATCGACCTGCGTGGCATCGCCCACCATGAAGCTGAGCGAGCCATCCTTGTTCGAAATATCGCCGAACTGGATTGCGTGGGGCGAGCGCTTGAGGGCGGAGCGGACCTCCTCCTCCTTCGCTTCCAGCCTTTGCGCCACCACCTGATCGGGGTTGGCTTCCAGCAGCAGATGGCTGCCGCCGGCCAGATCCAGCCCGAGGTTGATGCGCGGGGCGGGCAGCTGCTGCGGCCAGGCAAGGCCGCTCATCGAGAAGATCGAAGGCAGGGCCGCCGCGCAGGCCGCCAGCGCGATGAACCAGAACCAGATCTGCTTCCAGCGTGGAAAATCAAGCATTGTCGGGCGGCTCGGCTCTCTAGTGCGGGGTGCAGGCAGGGTTGGCCGGCAGCCCTTTCGGGTGAGGAACTGGTGTTCAAGGCCCCGCCCGGCATGCGCCAGACGGGGCCTTGGCATGGCAGATGGCGAGGCAACCGGCTTTGGTCAAGCCTCGCGCATGGTTTGCCCGATCAGTCGTTGGCGGCTCAGTCGTTGGCGACAACCGCGCCGGCCGGCGGGATGACATCGGTGATGGTGGACTTGAGCGCGCGCACCTTCAGGTTGCCACCCAGATCCAGATCGACATATTCGCCATCGACCTTGACCACCTTGGCGAGGAAGCCGCCGCCGGTCAGCACATTGTCGCCCTTCTTCAGCGCTTCGAGCTTGGTCTTGTGGTCCTTCTGCTGGCGCATCTGCGGGCGCAGGAACAGGAACCACATGATCGCGAACATCGCCACCAGCGGCAGGAACTGCACCCAGGCGGGCGGCCCGTCGCCGGCAGTGGCGCTCGCGGTCAGGATGGAAAGCACAGGCATGGTCATCGGGAAAGGATCTCTCTTCAATCGGCGAGGGCCCGCCCGCAGGCCCGAAAGCCACAGGCAGACCTGTTGCACAAGCAGGCCGGGCATGCCCCGGGCCGGAAAAAAGCCTCTTGCCTGATCCCCCGCACACCGGCGCCCTGCCGCCAGCCCGCTTGCCACGGGCGCCTAGCAGCTATTGCCGGCCGTGGCAATGAAACCGCCCCCCGGCGCGGCGGGGTGTGCGGCCGGATGCGGGCCCCGGCGATTTTTTTCAAACCCCCGCGCCTTTTTCAAAAACAGGTGCTTGCCATGCGCGAAAACCCTGCCTATAGGCGCCGCTCCGGTCGGGACGTAGCGCAGCCTGGTAGCGCATCACACTGGGGGTGTGGGGGTCGGAGGTTCG
>DASRYE010000067.1:0-10693 GCA_035653915.1 Novosphingobium sp.
ATCCGCCCGCTTGGTGGCGAAACGGCTTGACGGGGCCGACGAACTCGTAGCAACCGGCGGGCTGCGAGCGCAATGGAGTTGAAACATATGGGTTGCCCCGAGGACGATCATCAGGAAAGCGCCGCATCCGCCAAGCCGCCGGTGCCGGAAAATGTGCAGGAGGCGATCCGCACGCTGATCCGCTGGGCGGGCGATGATCCGCAGCGCGAGGGCCTGATCGACACGCCGGCGCGGGTGGCGCGGGCGTGGCTGGAATATTGCCAGGGCTATGCCGAGGATCCGGCCGTGCATCTCTCGCGCCAGTTCGAGGAAGTGGGCGGCTATAACGAGCTGGTGCTGCTGAAGGACATCCCCTTCCAGAGCCACTGCGAGCATCACATGGCGCCGATCATCGGCAAGGCGGCCATCGCCTATATGCCGCGTGACCGGGTGGTGGGGATCAGCAAGCTGGCGCGGGTGCTGCATGGCTATGCCAGCCGCCTGCAGATCCAGGAGCGGCTGACCGCTGAGGTCGCCCAGTGCATCTGGGACAATCTGAAGCCCCATGGCGTGGCGGTGGTGATCGAGGCGCAGCATGGCTGCATGACCGGGCGCGGCGTGCGCACGCCGGGCGTGGGCATGGTGACCAGCCGGCTGATCGGCTGCTTCCTCGATGATCCGCGCAGCCGCAAGGAAGTGCTCAGCCTGATGGGCTATTGATCCGGCGTGGCAGCGGCCGGGCTGGCGCGGGGCGCCGGCCGGCCCGCCGCCGCCCGGCCTTAAGCCTCCGCAATGGCGGCGATGGCGATTGCGGGCGCGGGCCTGCCGGCCGATCCCCTGCTGGCGCCCGCAAGGGGGCGCGCCAAGGCAGGGGCATGAAGGATGGCGGGCGGCAATCGGTCGGGCAGGCGGCAGGCTCTGGCGGTGTTCTGCGCGGCGGGGGCGCTGGGCTGGGGCGGCACGGCGCAGGCGCAATACCGTGACACCACCTTTATCGCCGCCGAAGGGGCCGACAGCGGCGTTTGCGACATTTACAACCCCTGCGCCACTTTCGGCTATGCGCTGTATGAAACGGTGGCCGGGGGCAATATCATCGTGCTCGATTCCGGCAATTACGGCAATGCGGTGATCGCCAAATCCGTTACCATCCATGGCGAGGGCGGGCAGATGACGGTGATCGGCGCGCTGGAAGTGAACGCGGCCGCGACCGACAAGGTGGTGATCGACAATCTGGCGTTCGAGGGCACCTATTCGGGCGGCGGCTATGCCTTCGGGGTGAAGGTGGATCTGGCCAAGGATGTGCTGATCCAGAACTGCCGCTTCAAGGATTACGACCTGTCTACCGACGAGGAGGGGGGCGTGGTTATCGCCGGGTCTTCGGGCAGCGTGCGGCTGACGGTGAACAACAGCACCTTTTTCGCCAATGCCGTGGGGGTGCTGGTGGAAAGTGGCGCCTCGGGCACATCGCATGCCAAGATCTACAATTCCGCTTTCGTCAGCAACACCCAGGCGGGCGTGCGGGTGGTGGGCGCCACCAATGATGTCACGCTGATGGGCAATGTGCTGCTGGCCAGCCCCAAGGCGCTGGATCTGCAAAGCAGCGGCGTGGCCCGTTCCTATGGCAACAATGTGATCACCAGCGGCGATGCGCCCTCTGCCCTGACCATGTATTGAGCGGCCCGGGGCGAGGGGCGCATGGCCCTGTTGATGGCGTCTAGCCTGCCACTGCCGGATCGGTCAGGCGCGATTCGTGTAGGGGTGGCCTTTTGAGGGCCCAGGGGCGGATGGCTTCCAGCTGGCCGGCCACGGTCAGCAGGCGGGCTTCGGCGCCCAGGGGGCCGGCAATCTGCACGCCGATCGGCAACCCGTTCGACCATATCAGCGGCACGGTGGCCGCCGGCAGGCCCGCGCAATTGTAGACCGAGGTGAAGATTGTGTGATGATAGAGCGTGTCGAAATAGGCATCGAGATCGGTTGACTGCATGTCGATTGTGCCAAGCCTGAGGGGCGGGTCGGCAAGGGTGGGGGTGAGCAGCACGTCATATCGCTCGAAGAAACGGCCGAAAGCGCGCGAAAGCTGGTGGATGGTGGTGACCGCCCAGGCCAGTTCCTGGGCGGAATGGCGCCGCCCTTCTGCCGCCCACAGCCAGGTGATCGGCTCGACATCGGCTTCTGTGGCCGCGCGGCCAATGTGCTGGCCGCGGGTGGCCAGCACATTGGCGGCATTGGCCGCCACGATGATCCGCGTGGCGCGTTTGACCGCGGCCAGATCGATCTGCGGCCTTGCCTCCTCCACCTGGTGGCCCAGATCGCGCAGCAGCAGGGCGGTGTCCTGCGCGGCGGCCTTCACCACCGGATCGACCGCCGTGCCATCATGGCCCACCGTCTGCAGCGCGATGCGCAGCGGCGAGAGGGGGCGCGTCAGGGCATCGACAAAGCGGCCTTTCTGGGCCGGCGCGGCATAGGGATCGCCGGGCTCTGCGCCATGGGTGGCATCGAGCAGGGCGGCACTGTCGCGCACCGATCGGGTGATGACATGATGCACCGACAGGCCATTCCAGCCCTCGCCGATATCCGGGCCGAAGGGATTGCGCCCGCGCGAGGGTTTCAGCCCGAACAGCCCGGTGTTGGCCGCCGGCACGCGGATGGAGCCGCCGCCGTCTGTGGCATGGGCCACCGGCACCAGCCCGCCGGCCACCGCCACCGCCGCGCCCCCGCTGGAGCCGCCGGCGCTGCGCGAGGGATCCCAGGGGTTGAGCGTGGGGCCGTAGACGATGGGGGCGGTTTCGCTGGCCAGCCCGTTTTCCGCCGTGTTGGTGAAGCCCAGAATGACAAGGCCCGCCGCGCGGTAGCGCCCGGTGATGGTGGAATCATGGGGCGCGCGATGATCGGTCCAGAAGCGGCTGCCGTTCGAGGTGCGCTCGCCGCTGAGCTGAATGCCGGAATCCTTGATGAGGAAGGGCACGCCGGCAAAGGCGCCGGTGGCGTGCTGGGCGCTTCTGTCGTCGAAGCTGGCGGCCTGGGCCAGCGCGGCGCGGTCCAGCCGGTTGACCACGGCATTGAGCTGCGGGTTGCGGCTGTCGATCCGGGCGAGCGCGGTCTGCACCAGTTCGGTTGCGCTGACGGCCCGTTCGCGGACCAGTTCGGCAAGGCCGGTGGCATCATATTGATCGTATTCGGCGAAGAGGGACATGGTCTGGATACTCCGAGAGGCGGGGGATCAGGCTTGCGCGGGATCGGCGGCGGGATCGGCGGGGCGCGGGCGGGTGGGCGATGCCTGGCCGATGGGCAGCAGCAGCAGGGCCGAGGCGAGGATGAGGCCGGCGCTGAGGCTGATGGGCAGGGTGTAGCCGCCCGACAGTTCGATCAGCCGGCCGGTGATCAGCGGGCCGATCGCCAGCCCGCCGCCGATCGCCATGTTGGCCATGCCCATCAGCCGGCGGTCGCTGCCCAGCCGGGCGGTTTTGCCCAGCAGGAAGGGCAGGGTGAAGTTGGAGGCGCCCTTGAGCAGGCAGGCGCCTACCGCAAAGCGCAGCAGCGCCGGCGCCTGCAGCAGCAGGAACAGTGCCAGCAGATGCGCGCCAAAGCCCGGCGCCAGCACGCCCCAGCCTCCCTGCCGTGCCCGCAGCGCTGCCGCCAGGGCGCCGGCAATGCCGCACAGGCCCGCCAGCGCCAGTACCTCGCCGCTGGCAAGCGGCTGGCTGCCGCCCGCCCGCGCGATCGCCGAGAGGAACGGCCAGATGCCGCCATAGCCGATGTAGTAGAGCAGCACGCTGGCAAGGCCGGGCGCGGCCCCCCACAGCGAGGTCCTGCTGCCCGGTTGCGGGCGCGCCGGCGCCTGGACATGGGCGGGCAGGGGCTTCAGCAGCGGCGTGCTGGCCACCATCAGCGCGGCGATCAGCAGATAGAGCACCTGCAGGCCAAACAGCTGGAACAGCCGCGGCAGGGCATAGAGCAGGGCCACGCCCACCGTCAGCTGGCCAAGCGTCCACAAGGCGAACAGGCGCTCGCGCTCGGGCGAGCGGCCGGCCAGCGTCATGCTCAGCACCATCAGCGTGCCGCCGGACAGCGCGGAGATGGCCCTTAGCGGCACCAGCCAGGCAAAGTGCGACACTTGCGCCGAGGCCAGATTGGCCAGGATGAAGGCCGCCATCGCCAGCCCCGCCACCTGCCGCCAGGGCACCCGCCCCAGCCACCACAGCGCCGGCAGGGCGGCCAGGCACATGCCGCCCTGCTCAACCGTGAAGTAGAAGCCGATGGCAGATGGCGGCAGGTGGAACTGGCTGGCCAGCTGCGCGGCGATGGCCGGCGCGGCTAGCAGGGCGGTGGCGGTGATGGCCGCAAAGGCCACCACCTGCGCCGCATCGGCCGGCAGGCGATGCGTTCTGCCGGTCACAGCGCAAAGCCCAGCCGCACGCCAAAGGTGATCGGCTGGCCGACGAGGCGCACGTAATCGGCATTGCCCGGCAGGCCGGCATAATTGTAGTAATAGCGGTTGAAGAGGTTTTTCGTCCACAAGGTGAGATCCCAGCGCTTGTTGCGCGGGGCGATCGAGATTTCGGCGTTGACGAGGTCGTAGCCGGGGATGTTCTGATAGACATTGCCGATGCCCGAGGTGCTGGAGCGATAGTAATAGTCCAGCGCCAGCTTCACCTGGCGGTCATGGCTGACCTTGAACGTGTAGCTGGGGGTGAGCGACAGCGACCAGCGGGGGGTGTTGGGCAGCGGCAGGCCGGCGGCGTTGTAGGTGAGGACGGTGGGATAGGCGCTGCTGGAGCTGACCGGCTGCCAGCGCAGGATCCGGCTGTCGAGATAGGTGCCGCTGGCCTGCAGCGAAAGGCCGGGCAGCGGTGTCCAGCGCACCAGCGAATCGATGCCGAACACGCGGGAGCGCGGGATGTTGGTGATGCCGGTGATATTGCCGACGAAGGTCACCGCAACGCCGTTCGTCTGCTTGTTGCGATAGTCGTAATAGAAGAACGAGCTGTCGATATAGAGGTGGGCGCGGCGCAGGTTGGCCTTCACGCCGGTTTCATAGGCGGTCAGCTCCTCGGGGCTGTATCCCGATTCCTGGCTCTTGAGATTGGCATTGGAGCCGTTGAACCCGCCCGATTTGAAGCCCGATGACACGTTGGCATAGACCAGCACATCCCTTGCCGCATCGAATTGCGCGCCGCCTTTCCACATCCAGCGGCCGGTGCTCAGCCGTTCGGGGGCATCGCTGAAAGTGCCATAGGTGGGGGAGGCGGGGCGGTCGTCGTAGACGCTGCAGCCGCCTTGCGTGATGTTGGCCGGCACTGGCAGGCCGGCCGGCTTGATCACCCTGGGGATGAGGATGTTGTTGGTGAAATTGGCGAGCGAGCCGTCGAGGTCGTAGGTGCATCCGGCAAAGCTGCGCGTCTCATGCGTGTAGCGCAGGCCGCCCACGAGGTGGAAGCGATCGGCCAGCCTTGCTTCCACATGGCCGAAGCCGGCGATGCTGCGGGTGGTTTGCGTGTAGCGCGTGTTCAGCGCATCGATGCCCAGCGCCGTGGCATAATAGGATTGCGACATGTAGAAGCGGTAGTCCTCGTGGACGCGATCCCACGAGAAATAGGTGCCGGCGATCCATTGCACCGGCGCATCGGCCGAACGGTTGGCCAGGCGCACTTCCTGCGAGAAGGCGGTGATCCGGCTGGCGTTGGTGGCGTTGGAATCGTCTGCCGCAGCGCCGTCCCAATCGTTCACCTCATAGCGGCGGAAGCTGTCGAAGGCGCTGATCGCGGTCAGCTTCACGCCGCCCCGGGCGAGGTTGAGCGTGGCCGAGGTGCCGATAGCGGTATTGTCGCGGTGGGGGCGAAAATCCGGGCTCCAGTCGGCTGCGCGGTTGTCGCCGGTGGAGAAGATCACCGTGCCGGTGGTGGCGCGCGCCTGTGCCGAGGCAAGCCCCAGCGTGCGGCCGTCAACCGGCGTCAGCGCCTCGTTGTCGGAGCGGTCGCGGTTCCAGTAGCCGCGCAGCAGCAGCGAACTGTCGGGCCCCAGATCGACGTTGATCTGCCCGCGCAGGGCCACTTCATTCTTGGCGCCCAGCGGCTTGTCGGTGGGGCGCGAGAGGCTGTGCTGCCAGCCATCGGAGGTGTCGATGGCAAAGGCGAGGCGGCCCTGCACATTGTCGGCCAGCGGGCCGCTGAGATAGCCGCGCGCGTTGACCTGGCTGTAGGAGCCCCCCTCGAGCGAGCCGCCCGCCTCGACATCACGGGTTGGCTTGCGATCGATCAGGTTGATCTGCCCGGCGGTGGTGTTGCGGCCATACAGATCGCCCTGCGGCCCTTTCAGCACTTCCACGCGTTCCAGGTCGAAAAAGCTGCCGCGGCTCATCGCCGGATAGGGGATGGCGATTTCATTGGCGTATATGCCAACGGTGCTGGACGAATTGACGAAGTAGTTTTCAAAACCAACGCCGCGCAAGGTGTAATTGGGCACGCCATAGCCCGAATCCTTGACCACCAGCCCCGGCGTGATCTTCCACAATTCTTCAGCCGAAGTGATGCCTTTCTCAACCAGTGTTTCGCCCGAAACGGCGGTGATCGCCAGGCCCAGGCTGCTGGCGGTTTGCGTGCGGCGCTGCGCGGTGACAACGATGTCGTCCGCGCCTGAGGCGGCGGGCGGGGCGGCTTCTCCGGCGATGGCAGGCGGCGCCATCGCCACCAGCAGCGCGGCCCCCGACAGGCCGTGGCTGAGGAGCGCCGGCATGGCCCGGCGCCCCTTCGCCCGGCCGTTGGCAGCGTTTGTCCGATATTGCTGTCGTTCATTCATGTCAGATCTGGCCCCTGTCTTTGCGTCTGTTTCGCGCAATACGAAGAAAAGCGATGTGGCTTCGCTGTTTCCGGGGGCGACGATGGCAAGGTGAATGGCCAGAGGCTTGACATGATCGGCCAAAACATTCTGGCATATTGCCTGTTGTTTTTGTCTGATCGAGAAATTTGTCGATGGTATAAATTTATATCAACAGCTGTTTGTGAATTTTCATAGGTTATATTTCGAAGTATAAATATCTCTTCTGCCGTTATGACTTTTGCTGATAGGCCCCAACCACACATGGAGATCGCCGTGCTTTCGGCATCGTTCCACGAAAAGGGAGCGTTCCTGCCAGCCCTAGCGGTCGAGGAAGGCGTGGGGGGAAACGCCGCTCCAGCTGCGGAACGCGCGGGTCAGCGCGCTGTGTTCGGAATAGCCCAGCCGCAGCGCGGTATGGGCGATCGACACGCGGCGGTGCCAGCGGAACTCGTGCGCGGCCTGCTTCATGCGGCAATCGTGCAGGATGCCCTTGAAGCAGCGGTCGGTTTGCGCCAGCCGCCGGCGCAAGGTGCGGGTGGACATGCCCAGATTGGCCGCGATGCGTTCCTGATCCGGGCCATGATCGGGGTGTTCGGCGCCCAGCAGGCGGTAGATTTCCGTTTCCACCCGCAGTTCCACATCCATGGCGCGGCGTTTCTGGGCCAGGTGGCGGTTCAGCGCCTTGTAGTCGGGGGCGCGCGCATCGGGCGCGGCCAGCAGCGGCAGCCCCAGCGCCGAGGCGGGAAAGCGGATCATGTTGGTATCCGCCCCGCCGGTGCAGGGCACGCCGGTGCGCTGGCGCAGGGCCGTGATCAGATCGGCATCGCTGCCTTCAAGGGCAATCTGCACCGAGCGCCAGTCGAAACCACGCGCGCGCCGCAGCAGCTGGCCGATGATCGACAGGGTGAACAGCGCATCCTGGCTGCGGGGCCAGATCTGCGGGGCGAGGATGCGGTAGCTGATCGTGGCGGTGTCGTTGGTCTGGCGCAGCGCGCATTCGGTGGCATCTTGCACCAGGCCGAAATAATCGCAGAAGCGCTGCAGGCCTGCGCCCAGGGTAGAGCTGGAGAGAATGGCCTGGCCGATCTCGCCCAGCCAGGTAAAATCATAGCGTTCGCCCACGATCCAGCCCAGCGGGCCACCGGCATGGCGGGTGGCGGTCAGCTCCAGCATGGCCACGAAATCGGCTAGGGGAATGGCCAGGGGAATGGCCAGGGGAATGGCCAGGGGAATGGTTTGCGTCTGGGCCGTTTTCAGCAGCCGGTCGGTTTCGCTGTGGCTGATGGCGAGGTCTTCGCAGGCCTGCTGCCACGCCTCCAGGGCGCCCACGCATACTGTCAGCATCAGATGTGGCTCCCGGTCCCGAAATGATTTGCATCAAATTCCTATCATATAAATAGGTATTTGGCGGGGAAGAAAATGTTTGGAGGCATGGCTGTCTGGCTTTTGGCCGGGCCCGTGGCACGGGGGCGTGGCAACGCCCGGCTCGGCGGGCAGGAGGGATCAGAGCAGGCTGACCGTCTCGCGCACCAGCGTGGCAAGGTAATCGGTGGGGCCATCAAGCGCCGGGCCCGTGCGCATGATGCAGGACACATCGGGCAGTTCGGGCAGGTCGGCGGCGATCAGCGGCTCGTCCTCGCAGAACAGGCGGGTGCGGCAGGTGATCCCCAGCCCCGCCTCCACCGCCGCGCGCAAGGTGGTGAGGTTGGGCGTCTCGACGGTGATGCGATAGGGCCGCCCGGCGTTGTCCAGCGCCTGCATGGCGGCATCGCGAAAGCGGCAGGGGGCTTCCAGCACGGCCAGCCGCACTTCCTCGGCGCTGGCCAGATCGCGCTTGCCATACCAGCCCATGGGCGCGCGGGTGATGGCATGGGCATCGCCCGGGCCGGCAAAGCCCAGCACGATGTCGAGCTGGTCGCGCTCCAGCAGTTCCAGCAGTTCCACCGTGCCGGCCACGCGCGAATAGAGGATGGCATCGGGATGCAGCCGGGCAAACTGCGCCAGCAGGCCCGACAGCAGGGTCTCGGCGAAATCCTGCACCATGCCGATGCGCGCGGGCCCGGCAAAGCGGCCTTCTGTCACCGCATTGATCGCCTCATCCTGCAATTGCAGGATGCGCCTGGCATAATCCACCATGATCTCGCCGCTGCCGGTGAGCGAGAGGCGGCGCCCGTCGCGGTGGAACAGCGGCAGCTGGAGCAGCTGTTCCAGCCGCTTGATCTGCAGGCTGAGCGCCGATTGGGTGAGGAACACCTTGTCGGCGGCGCCCAGCATGGAGCCGGTCTCAACGATCGCCACGAAGCTGCGCAGCAGGTTGGTCGGCAGGTTGGCAGGCATCGCTCTCGCTTCATCCGGGGGGCCCTGGCTGGCCTGCATAAGGCAGGGCCTTATATCCTATCAATTTAATTGAGATTCTTCCGGGGCAAGTTTTTCTTGCCGGGCCAGCCCGCCCCGGCAGCTGATGAGCGCTGCGCATAAGCGGCTGGCAGAACTCATTTGATCGGCCCGGATCAACGCGCTTTGCTGGCCGCCTCAGCCGACAGGAGAGCGCATGATGCCCACATATCCCCCCATTCTCGCGCAGCCCGGGGCAGACGCGCCATTGCCCGCGGCAGGCGCGCTATCGCCAGCCCCGCAGGAGGCGGAAAACCTGGCCCCCTTGCACGCCTTCGTCACCGCGCTGGGCGCCCTGCTGGGGCCAGGCGGGCCGCAGGGCGAGGAAGCGGCGCAGCGCATCCGCCCGCTGCTTGCCCGGCTGATCGCCCGTGACGACTGGCTGCCGGCCGAATTCGCCCGGCCCGGCGCGCAGCGCTATCAGCAATATCTGCTCCATTGCGACAGTGCCGAGCGTTTCAGCATCGTCTCCTTCGTCTGGGCGCCGGGGCAGGGCACGCCCATCCACGATCATCGCGTCTGGGGGCTGGTAGGCGTGCTGCGCGGCCAGGAGCGGGCCGAGCATTTCACCCGCGCGCCCGATGGCAGCCTGCGCGCCACTGGCAGCAGCGTGCTGGCGGCCGGCGAGATCGAGATCCTGTCGCCCGAGGCGGGCGATATCCACCGGGTCAGCAATGCGCTGGCGCAGGCGCCTTCGGTGTCGATCCATGTCTATGGCGGCAATATCGGCTGGGTGGAGCGGGCTATCTACGCGCCCGATGGCCGCGAGCAGCGCTTTGTCTCGGGCTATGCGAACAGCCGCCTGCCCAACCTCTGGCAAAGGCCCGCCGAGCAATGAGCGCCGGGGAGATCTCTGCGCAGGCCGTGCGCCAGGCGCTGTTGGCGCGCAGCGAAATCGCCCTGATAGACCTGCGCGAGGAAGCCGATTTCGCCCTGGGCCATCCGCTGTTCGCCGCGCAAATCCCGCTGCGCCGGATCGCGCTGGAGGCCCCCTGGCGCCTGCCGCGCAAGGACGTGCCGGTTGTCGTCTACGACAATGGCGAGGGGCTGGTGGCCCCGGCGCTGGCGCAGTTGCGGGCGCTGGGTTTCACGCAAGGGGCGGCGCTGGCCGGCGGCCTGCAGGGCTGGCAAGCGGCCGGCTATGAGCTGTTCGAGGATGTGAACAGCTATTCCAAGGCCTTTGGCGAGCTGGTCGAACACCGTCGGCACACGCCCAGCCTGCCCGCGCCCGATGTGCAGGCGCTGATCGCGCAAAAGGCCGATATCGCCATCCTCGATGCCCGCCGCTTCGATGAATATGCCACCATGAGCATTCCCGGCGGCATTTCCACGCCCGGCGCCGAACTGGTGCTGCGCGCGCGGGCCGTGGCGCCCGATCCTGACACCACGATCATCGTCAATTGCGCGGGCCGCACCCGCTCGATCATCGGTGCCCAGTCGCTGATCAACGCCGGCTTGCCCAACCGCATCCATGCGCTGCGCAACGGCACCATCGGCTGGACGC
>DASRYE010000068.1:0-27105 GCA_035653915.1 Novosphingobium sp.
CCCGCAGGCAAAGCCGGCATCGCCCAGATGGCCGCAGCGGCACGGGTTCATCGCCCCCACCAGCTGCACCCGGGCGGGAAAGGTGACATGGCCATTGGCCCGCGCCACCGTCACCGCGCCGGTTTCCAGCGGGGCGCGCAGCGAATCGAGCACGGCCCGCTGGAATTCGGGCAGTTCGTCGAGGAACAGCACGCCCATATGCGCCAGGCTCACCTCGCCCGGGCGGGGGCGGGCGCCGCCGCCGGTCATCGCGGCCATGCTGGCCGAATGATGGGGCGCGCGAAACGGCCGCGTGGCGCTGATGCGCCCGCCCGCCAGCGTGCCCGCAACCGAGGCCACCATCGACACTTCCAGCGCCTCTGCCGCCGAAAGCGGTGGCAAAATGCCCGGCAGGCAGGCGGCCAGCAGGCTTTTGCCGGCCCCCGGCGGCCCGCACATCAGCAGATTGTGCCCGCCGGCCGCCGCCACTTCCAGCGCCCGGCGCGCCACTTCCTGCCCCTTCACGCCTGACAGGCAGGGGGCGCTGACAGCGCTTTCCACAGGTGGCGGGGCGGGCGGCGGCGGCAGGCCGCTTTCCCCCCGCAAATGGTTGAGCAGGCTGACCAGATCGGGCGCGGCCAGCACCGGCACATCGCCCACCCAGCCGGCCTCGGCGCCCTGATCGGCCGGGCAGATCAGCCCCTTGCCCAGCCCTGCCGCATGGAGCGCTGCCAGCAGCACGCCGGCGCCCGGCGCCAGCCGCCCATCCAGCGCCAGTTCGCCCACCACCATATGATCGGCCAGCGCCTCGCCATCCACCACGTCCATCGCCGCCAGCAGGGCCAGCGCGATCGGCAGGTCGTAATGGGCACCTTCCTTGGGCAGATCAGCCGGCGAGAGGTTGACGGTGATGCGCTTGGGCGGCAGCGCCAGCCCCATCGCCGACAGCGCCGCCTGCACCCGCTGGCGGCTTTCGGCCACCGCCTTGTCGGCCAGCCCCACCAGGTGGAAACCGGGAAGCCCGGCCGAAAGCTGGCATTGCACCTCGACCGCGCGCGCTTCCAGCCCGAGATAGGCCACCGTATTGACCAGGCTGACCACCTGCTTCCCCCGCAAGCCCCTGAAGAATAGGTGTATGCCCCTAATTTCGCCGGGGTTCAAAGCGCAATTGCAGCCGGGCCCCGCAGCGAATCCCTTGACTTGAAGCCCCCTTGGCCATAATGGCGCGCCTTCACGAAATGGCGCTGGCCGCTCGCGGCGGCGCCGCATGGGCACCGGTCCATGCAGGCAGACACAGATTTTGAGGGTTTTGACATGAAGCGCACCTATCAGCCCAGCCGGCTCGTCCGCGCCCGCCGTCACGGTTTCCGCGCCCGCACCGCCACTGTGGGTGGCCGCAATGTGCTGCGCGCCCGCCGCGCACGTGGCCGCAAGAAGCTGTCGGCCTGATTCTTCCTTCAGCCTTCGAGCAAGACCCCGCCGGGCCAGCGCCCGGTGGGGTTTGTGCTTTGGAAGAGGCTGAAGGCGCGGCTGTGCCGCCAGCGCCCCGGGTGCCTGCGCCCAGGGTGTTGACGAAGCGCGCCGATTTTCTGGCGGCCAACAATGGCCTCCGGGTAGCGCGGCCGGGCTTTGTGCTGCTGGTGCGCGGCAATGGCGGCGCGGGCCTGCGCTTTGGCATCACCGTTACCAAGCGAATCGGCAATGCCGTGGTGCGCAACCGCATGAAGCGCCGCTTTCGCGCGCTGGTGCGCGAGATGCTGCCGGCCGCCGGCCTGGCTGACCACGACCATGTGCTGATCGGCCGCGAAGGCGGGGTGGAGCGCGATTTTGCCCAGCTGCGCACCGAACTGGCCGCCGCGCTGGAACGCGCCCGCGCCGGCAAGGGCGATCCGCCAAGGAAGGGCCCGCGCGGCGGCGCCAAGGCCACGCCCAAAGGCCGCGGCCGGCCATCGGCGCCCGCGCCCTCTGCCCGCGCATGATTCGCGCCCTGCTCATCGGCCTTATCCGCCTGTGGCAATGGGGCCCTTCTGCGATGATGGGGCCCACCTGCCGCTTCCAGCCCAGCTGCTCGGCCTATGCGATTGGCGCTTTGCGCAAGCACGGCACGATTAAGGGTGGCTGGCTGGCGTTGAAGCGTCTATTGCGCTGCCACCCTTGGGGCGGGCATGGCTTCGACCCGGTGCCCTGACAGGCCCGGACAGGCCGCCTGACCCTCACCCATTTCAGAGATAAACGGGAAAACGCATTGTGAATAACCAGCGCAACCTGATCCTGGCGATGTTGCTCACCGGGCTTTTGCTGTTCGGCTGGGATGCCGCGATCCGCTATCTCTATCCCAATGCCAGCAAGCCGCATGTGGCGGCCGCCGCGCCCAGCCCCACGGCCAGCGCCAAGCCCAGCCGCGAGGGCGGCCTTGCCAGCCCGCTGGACCAGGCCGCAGAAGCGCAGGATCTGGCCGCAGACCTGAAGCCGGCCGGCCGCGTGACGATTGCAGCGCCAGGCCTGTCCGGCTCGATCAACCTGGCCGGCGCGGTGATCGATGATCTCTCGCTCAACCGCCACCGCGCCACGCTGGCCAAGGACAGCCCGGCCGTGCGCCTGTTCTCGCCCGCCGGCACGCCCGCGCAGCATTTCGCGCAGGTCGGCTGGGTGAGCGCGCCCGGCAGCGCCGGCATTGCCCTGCCCGGTGGCAACACCGTGTGGCAGGCTGCCCCCGGCGCGAAGCTGACCCCGACGACGCCGGTGGACCTCAACTGGACCAACCCCACCGGCCAGACCTTCACCATCCGCCTGGCGATCGACGAGGACTACCTCATCACCATCAGCCAGAGCGTGGCCAACCGCGGCACCCAACAGGTGGCCCTGCAGCCCTTCGCGCTGATCAACCGCACCGATCGCACCGCCAGCCAGGGCGGCTGGCAGATCCATTCCGGCCCCTTCGGCGCCTTCGACGGCAAGGTCAGCTTCTCGCCCAACTACAAGGATGTGGTGAAGAGCGGCCTTATTGCCAATGATGGCAAGCCCGACTGGATGGGCTTTACCGACATCTACTGGATGAGCGTGCTGGTGCCCGCGGCCAATGTCGCCACCAGCGATTTCCGCGATCTGGGCAACAGCACCTATCGCGCCGATGTGATCTACCAGCCCGAGAGCATTGCCCCGGGCCAGAGCGCCACGCTGTCCACCCGCCTGTTCGCCGGCGCCAAGGAAGCCACCGTGCTGGATCGCTATGCCGAGGGCAGCAATGGCCAGCCGGCCATCGCCAAGTTCGGCTATGCGATCGACTGGGGCTGGTTCTGGTTCTTCGAGAAGCCGATCTTCGCGCTGATGCGCAGCCTTTATCATGCCACCGGCAATTTCGGCATCGCCATCATCCTGCTCACGCTCATCGTGCGCGGCGTGATGTTCCCGGTGGCCCAGCGCCAGTTTGCCTCGATGGCCTCGATGAAGGCGATCCAGCCCAAGCTGAAGGCGCTGCAGGCCCGCTACAAGGACGACCGCCAGAAGCTTCAGGAAGAGACCATGAAGCTCTACAAGGAAGAGGGGGTGAACCCGCTGGCCGGCTGCCTGCCGATCTTCCTGCAGATCCCGGTGTTCTTCGCGCTCTACAAGGTGCTGATGGTCTCGATCGAGATGCGCCATGCGCCCTTTGTCGCCTGGATCAAGGATCTCTCCGCGCCCGATCCGCTGCACATCTTCAACCTCTTCGGCCTGATCCCCTGGGATCCGCCAAGCTACCTGTCGCTGGGCGTGCTGGCGCTGGTGCTGGGCTGCACGATGTGGCTGCAGTTCCGCCTGCAGCCGGCCGCGCCCGATCCGGCCCAGCAGCAGGTGATGAGCCTGATGCCGTGGATGATGATGTTCGTGATGGCGCCGTTTGCCTCGGGCCTGCTGATCTACTGGATCACCTCGAACATCCTCACCGTGGGGCAGCAGCGCATCCTTTATGCCCGCCATCCGCAAATGCGCGCGATGGTGGAGAAGGAACGCGCCGATGTGGCAGAGGCAGCCCGCGCTGCCCATCACAAGAAGTGAGCGACGCCGAAAAGCTGGACCAGACGCCGGTGGACCCGGCGCTGGTGGAGGAAGCGCGCAAGCTGTTCTCGGGGCGGGTGGAATTTCTCCTCTCGGCCCCGGCGCTGCAGTTCCTGCCGGATCCTGTCGTGCCGGAAATCGCGCTGGCGGGCCGTTCCAACGTTGGCAAGTCCAGCCTGCTGAACGCCATCACCGGCCGCAAGGGGCTGGCGCGCGCCTCGGTCACGCCCGGCCGCACGCAGGAGCTGAACTTCTTCGAGGTGGGCGGGGCGGCCGGCGAGCTGCCCGATTTCCGCCTGGTGGACATGCCCGGCTATGGCTTTGCCAAGGCGCCGCCCGCGGTGGTGGAAAAGTGGAAGCGGCTGGTGCGCGAATTCCTGCGCGGGCGGGTGGTGCTGAAGCGCTGCCTGCTGCTGATCGATTCGCGCCATGGCCCCAAGCCGGTCGACATCGAGATGATGCAGATGCTGGATGAGGCGGCCGTGGGCTATCGCATCATCCTCACCAAGGCCGACAAGGTGAAGGCAAGCGAGCTGGCCGGCGCCCATGCCGCCGCCCAGGCCGAAGCGCGCAAACATTCCGCCGCCTTCCCGCAAGTGGCTGTCACCTCGTCGGAAACCGGGCTTGGCATTGCCGAATTGCGCGCCGCCGTGCTGGGCGATACGCTGGTCTGAGGCAGCCCCTTCCCCCCGGCTGCCGGTGAGACAGAAGGATGCCCCCACAGATGAAGCTCTTGATCGGCAACCGGCGCTATTCCAGCTGGTCCTTGCGGGGCTGGCTGGCGGCCAGGCAGGCGGGCCTTGCTTTCGATCTGGAAGTGGTGCCGCTGTTCGGCTCTGATCCGGCGGCGGATCATCGCGCCCATCCGGCGCTGGCGCCTTCTGCCGGCCGCGTGCCCATCCTGTGGGATGGCGATGCCGTGGTGTGGGACAGCCTGGCCATCATGGACTATCTGGCCGACAAGGTGGGCCGCGACCGGTTCTGGCCCAAGCAGGAAGCCGCCCGCGCCCTTGCCCGCGCCATGGTGGCCGAAATGCACAGCGGCTTTGCCCCCTTGCGCCGCGCCCTGCCGATGGACCTGCAGCGCCCCCCCGCCCCGCTCGACCCTGCCGCCTGTCATCAGCCTGACGCGGTGGAAGGCGATATCCTGCGCGTGCTGGCGCTGTGGGCAGAGGCACGCTCGCGCTTCGGGGCCGGCGGGCCGTTCCTGTTCGGCAGCTTTGGCGCGGCCGATATCGCCTTTGCCCCGGTGGTGGCGCGTTTTCACCATTATGCGGTGCCGGTGCCGGGCTTTGCCCAGGCCTATATGGCGGCCGTGTGGGAACATGCCTGGCTGCGCGAATGGGCCGCCGGCGCGGCAGAGGAAACCTGGGTGATCCCCGGCTGAGACAAGGACGGATGACGATGACGATGCCGGGAACAATGCTGGGCAAGCTGCGCTGGGCCTGCATGGCGGCGGCCGCCGCGGCGATGGCGATGGCCGGCCCGGCCATGGCTTGGGGCAATGCCGGGCACCGCATGGTGGCCGAGATTGCCGAGGCCAATGTGCCGCCGCAGGTGCAGGCCGAGATCGCGCAATTGCTGGCGGCCGAAGCCGGCCTTGGCACGCCCGCCTGCCGGGTGCATTCGCTGGCCGATGCCGCCACCTGGCCCGATTGCCTGCGCGGCGAAGACTGGCGCTGGGCCTACACTTTCGCCTGGCACTATCAGGATGCCGATGTGCTGGGCCATGGCTTCGATGCCGCCGCCCATTGCACCTATGGCAATTGCGTGACGGCGCAGATCGCCCGCAACAGGCGCATTCTCGCCGATCGCCACCTGCCGGCCGCGCAAAGGCTGGAAGCGCTGGCTTTCCTCGCCCATTTCGTCGGCGATATCCACCAGCCGCTGCACGCCGCCGATCATGACGACGACCATGGCGGCAATGGCGTGAAGGCCAGCTGGCCGGGCGATGTGCCCTCCAGCCTGCACTGGTTCTGGGACAAGGCCGTGGCCGAACGCGCCATCGCCACCGCGCCCGGCCCGATGGTGCGGCTCTATTCGGCCGAGGAACGCGCCCGCATCGCCACCGGCCAGCCCGCCGACTGGGCGCAGGAAAGCTGGCAGATCGCCCATGACGTGGTCTATCCGCAGGCCTTCGGCCACCTGCCCGCACGCGGCGAGGCACCGCCGGCCATGGTGGTGATGAGCCAGCAGCAGCTGGATGCCGATGCCCCCATCGGCCGGCAGAGGCTGGTGCAGGCGGGCCTCAGGCTGGCGCGGGAACTGACCGCGGCGCTGGGCGGCTAAACGCCCAAAGCACCATTCCGGCAGCGCTGCCCCTTGCGGGGGGCTGCGGTTTTGCTAGGGCCATGGGCCATGGAAACGCTCGTCAAAGCCGGGGCCGATGTGGCCGAACTCGCCGAGGCGCTGATCGCCTGCCCCAGCGTCACGCCAGCCGCCGGGCTGGTGTTCGATTGCCTGGAGCAGATGCTGGCGCCGCTGGGCTTTGCCGTGCACCGCTTCCTGGCTGGCGAGGCGCCCGACGGGCCGGTGGAAAACCTCTTCGCCATCCGCCAGGGGCCGGAAGGCAGCCGCCATTTCGCCTTTGCCGGCCATGTCGATGTCGTTCCCCCCGGCGAGGGGTGGACAAGCGCCCCCTTCGCTCCGGAACGGCGCGGCCCCAAGGGCGAAGAGCTGCTCTATGGCCGCGGCGCGGTGGACATGAAGGGCGCCATCGCCAGCATGGTGGCCGCCGTGCGCACGGTGCCGGCCGAGGCGGGCACGATCAGCTTCATCATCACCGGCGACGAGGAAGGCCCGGCCCGCTTCGGCACGCTGGCGCTGATGGACCATATGCGCGCCCGGGGCCTGTGCCCCGATCTCATTCTGGTGGGCGAGCCCACCTCTGTCAGCCGGCTGGGCGACATGATCAAGGTGGGCCGGCGGGGCAGCGTGAACATCTGGCTGGAGGTGGAAGGCCAGCAGGGCCATGTCGCCTATCCGCATCTGGCCGATAACCCGCTGACCAGGCTGGTGGCGCTGCTGGCCGAGCTGAAGGCGATGGTGCTGGACGAGGGCACCGAATGGTTCCAGCCCTCAAACCTGGAAATCACCGATGTGGGCTGCGGCAATCCGGCCACCAATGTGATCCCCGCCAGGGCCAGCGCGCGCATCTCCATCCGCTTCAACGACCGGCATACCGGCGAGAGCCTGGCCGACAGGGTGAGCGCCATTGCCGCCCGGCATGGCGCCAGCGCGCGCGCCGTGATCTCGGGCGAGGCGTTCCTCACCCCGCCGGGGGCTTTTTCGGAAGCCCTGCGCACCGCGATCCACGCCGAAACCGGGCTGGACGCCGAGGTTTCCACCAGCGGCGGCACATCGGATGCCCGCTTCCTGAAGGATTTCGCCCCGGTGATCGAATTCGGCCTCACCAATGCCACCATGCACAAGCGGGACGAGGCCGTGGCGGTGGCGGATCTCGCCGCGCTGGCGCGGATCTATGCCGCGGTAACCCGGGCGGGGCTGGCGGGCTAGGTTTTGGCCTTGGCGCTGGCCTTGGCCTTGCCCTTGGCCGGCTCTGCCTCCTTGGGCTTGTAGGCGCACAGATCCGCCACCGGGCAGCGCCAGCATTCCGGCCGGCGCGCCTTGCAGATGTAGCGCCCGTGCAGGATCAGCCAGTGGTGCGCCCCCACGCGGAAGGGCTGCGGCACATGGCGCTCCAGCCCCTTTTCCACCGCCAGCACGGTTTTGCCCTTGGCCAGCCCGGTGCGGTTGCCCACGCGGAAGATATGCGTATCCACCGCGAAGGTTTCCGCCCCGAACGCGCAATTGAGCACGACATTCGCCGTCTTGCGGCCCACGCCCGGCAGCGTTTCCAGCGCGGCGCGGTCGGCCGGCACCTCGCCGCCATAATCGCGCACGAGAATGGCGGCCATCGCCATCACATTCTTGGCCTTGGCATTGAACAGGCCGATGGTCTTGATGTGGCTCTTCAGCCCCTCCTCTCCCAGATCGAGCATGTCCTGCGGGGTCTTCACGATCTCGAACAGGGCGCGGGTGGCCTTGTTCACCCCCACATCGGTTGCCTGGGCCGACAGGGTGACGGCGACCAGCAGCTGATAGACATTGCCGAAGGCCAGCTCCGTCTGCGGATCGGGGTTGGCTTCGGCCAGGCGGCGGAAGAATTCGAAGATGTCAGCCTTTTTCATCGCCCCTGTGTAGAGCGGAAGGCGCGCGGAGGCGAGAGCCTCTCAGGCCGCGGCATATTCCTGCACATGGCGGCGGCCCAGCGCTGCCGCCACCACCCCGCAATGGAACCAGCCGCGCGCGAGGAAAGCCGCCGCCCTTTCCCGCGAGAAGCCATTGGCCAGCGCCGCCAGCAGGCAGCACGCCACCTTGAACACCGCCACCGGCACCACCGTGATCGCCCGGCGCCCCTCGCGCGCCAGCAGCATCTGATGCGTCTGGCCCGAGCGGAAGCGGCGGCGCAGCAGCCAGCCCAGCGTGGCGCGATGATCGGGGATATGTTCCGTCACCACCGCATCGGGCGCATAGGCAAAGCGCAGGCCCCGGCGCATCGCCTCGTGGAAGAACAGCGTATCCTCGCCGCCCACCGTGCCCAGTTCGGGGGCAAAGCGCAGGCCGGCGATCGCCGCCCGGCGCATCGCCACATTGCAGGTATAGCCATTATGGGGCTTGTCGTTCCCGTTGAAGCGATTGGAATGGAACGCGCCCGAGCGCATCCAGCCCGGCGCGCCTGCCCCCATCAGCGCTTCCGACACGCCGAAGATCACATCGGCCTCCTCGCGCCGGGCCAGCAGGCGCGCAAGCCAGTTCGGCCGGGCCGCCTCATCATCGTCGATGAACAGCAGCCAATCCCCCTCGGCGGCATCGAGGCAGGCATTGCGCGCCACCGAGATGTTCTTGGCCGGCGCATGCACATAGGTGATCGGCAGGGCCAGATCGCGCGCGGCATGGGCCACGGCCTCGGCCATCATCGGGCTTTCGTTATTGTCGGCCACGATGACCCTGAGGTCCACCAGCCGGCGCATATCCTGCGCGGCAATGGATTCCAGGCATTCCATCAGCGACCAGCGCCGATAGGTGCACACCGCCAGATCCACGCGGAGCAAACCGCCGTTCATTCCTGCCATCTCCAGCCTAGCTGGCGGCAGTGGTGCCTGCCCGCGCGCCTTTTTGCAGCCGCAGACATATCCGGAATGAATGTTTTGCCCGCGCGGGGGGCCCCCGCTCAGCCCAGATTGGCCGGCCCAAAGGCCAGCGGCAACAACGCCGAGAGGCGATGTTCGGCCACCCCGCCGGCATGCACGCTCCACACCACAGGATCGGTGCCGCCCAGCTGCGCCAGCTCGCTCAACACCTGCCGGCAGCGCCCGCAGGGGCTAACGGGCGCCGCCCCCGGCACCGCCTGGCCATCAGGCCCGGCCGGCCCGCCCGCCACCGCCACCGCCAGCAGGCCGCCGCGCCGCCCCTCGGCCATGGCGCGGGCAACAGCCACCGTTTCGGCGCAGAGCGAAAGACCATAGCTGGCATTTTCCACATTGGCCGCGGCCAGCACCGTGCCATCGGCAAAGGCCAGCGCCGCCCCCACATGAAAGCGCGAATAAGGCGCATAGGCCGCGGCCGAGGCCGCCAACGCCGCTGCCACCAGCGCCTCGCGCTCAACGCCAACGCTCATGGCTGGGCCACCACCCAGCGCAAGGGGGCATCGCCGGCGCTGGTCATCAGCGCGCTATTGGCTGTCCACAAGGTGAAGGGGCGCCCGGCATAGCTGGGGCGCAGGCGATCGCGCCGCAGCCACAGCTCGCGGTTGATGCGCCCGGAGAGGTGATAGCGCGCCTCGAAATCGGGGCCGATGGCCAGGATGGCGGGCTTGCCGGTGTGGGTCTCGATCTCGTTGATGAAGGTCATCAGCTCGCTCAGCACGGCGGCATCGCTCACCGCCACCGGGCAGCTGTCGGCCAGATCCTCCAGCGCGATGGCCGGCGGCAGCATGCGCGCATCGCGCGGCACCACGGTGACGAAATTGGCCGCCTGCCGGTCGGCCGGCTGGCACGGATCATAGCGGTGCACCGCGCCCACCTTGAGCCCGGCCGCGCGCGCGCCTTCCAGATTGCGCTCGGCCGCCGGATCACGCGCGAAGGCGCCGGCCGAGGTTTCGACATAGGCGAAATTGGCATCGATGGCGTGGATCGCCGTCCAGTCCACCACGCCATCGCCGGCGCCCATCTCCACCCCCTGGATGGGATAGAGGCCGCGTGCCGGCTGCCAGTGGCGCAAGCTCCACCAGCCCCAGGCGGCGCCCGCCAGCACCAGCAGCAGCGCCAGCGCCGCCAGTCTCGGGCGCCATCCGCCCCGGCTGCGGGCGCTGCCGGTGCGGCGGCGGTTTTGCTTGGCCATCGGTTTCCTGTTTGCTTGTGCTGCGCGAATCTCAGCCCCTGATATGCAGCACGCAGATCAGCGTAAAGAGGCGGCGGGCAGTGGGAAAATCGGTTTCCACCTTGCCGTCCAGCCGTTCCAGCAGCAATTCGGCCGCGCCATTGTGCACGCCGCGCCGGGCCATGTCGATCGTCTCGATCTCCTGTGCGGTGGCCTTGCGAATCGCCTGGTAATAGGAATCGCAGATGGCGAAATAATCGCGGATGGGGCGGCGAAAGCGCCCCAGCCCCAGCACCAGCGTTTCCAGCAGCTGCCCGCTCTCCTCGGCGATATCCATGGCCAGGCGCCCGTCGGCCACGGCCAGGCGCAGGCGATAGGGCCCTTCATGCCCGGCGCCAAAGGCGCGCAGCGGCTTGAAGCTGTTCTCCTCGATGAGGTCGAAGATGGCGATGCGCCGTTCCTGCTCGATATCGGCGCTGCGCCACAGGATCGTCGCTTCGTCGAGCTCGATATGCGAGATGCGGGCATCGGCCATGGGCAGTCTGTCGCAAATGCGAAAGGATAGGGCAAGAGGGGCAAAGGCAGGAGAGCGGCCATGGCTTTATCCATCCCCGTTATCCACAAGGGCAAGCGGCAAGTTCGCGCCCGCCAGCCATTGCCTTTTGCCCCCGCCCGGGCGCATGAGGGTCCGCTTATGGCCCAGATCGAACCCCTGCTGTCGCTGGCCGGCACTGCTGCCGAGCCCCCCGCCCCCCGCGCCCTGCCCGCCAATATCGAGGCGGAAGCGGGCTTTCTGGGCGCGGTGCTGATCGACAACCGGGTGACAGAAGAGCTGAACACGCCGCTGGCCCCTGCCCATTTCTTCGAGCCGGTGCATGGCCGCATTTATGAGCGGATCCTGCAATTGCTCGATCGCAAGGCGGTCGTCACGCCGGTCACGCTGCGGCCCTATTTCGAGGCCGACGAGGCGCTGCGCGCGCTGGGGGGCCCGGCCTATCTCGCCCGCCTCACCGCCGACGGGCAGGGGCTGATCGCCCCCAAGGTGCTGGCCGAACAGATCTATGACCTGGCTCTGCTGCGCGAGCTGGTGCGCGTGGGCCGCGAGCTGATCGATGGCGCGATGGACACATCGGAAGCGGTGGAACCGCTCGTCCGGATCGAGCAGGCCGAGGCCGCGCTCTATCAGGTGGCCGAGGGCGCCGGCCCCAGCCAGGAAGCCGCCAGCTTTGCCGCGGCCACCCGCGTTGCCATTCAGGGCATTGAAAAGGCGTTCAATTCCGGTGGCCACATCTCGGGCAAAACCACCGGCCTCACCAGCGTGAACGACCGCATCGGCGGCCTGCATGATTCCGACCTCATCATCCTGGCCGGCCGCCCCGGCATGGGCAAAACCTCGCTCGTCACCAACATCGCCTTCAACACCGCCGATCGCTACATGCGCGATCTGGCCGATGGCATCACGCCCGAACAATCGGTGGGCGCGCCGGTGGCCTTCTTCAGCCTGGAAATGAGCTCCGACCAGCTGGCCACGCGTATCCTTGCCGAGCAATCGGGCATTTCCTCGGAAAGCCTGCGCATGGGCAAGATCAGCCGGCAGGATTTCCACGAGCTGGCCAATGCCAGCCAGCGCCTCGCCTCGCTGCCGCTGTATATCGACGACACGCCCGGCCTTTCCATCGCCGCCCTGCGCGCCCGCGCCCGCCGGCTGAAGCGGCGCCACAATATCGGCCTCGTCGTGGTCGACTATCTGCAGCTTTTGCAGGGCACCAACCGTTCCGGCAACGACAACCGCGTGAACGAGATCTCGGAAATCAGCCGCGGCCTCAAGACGCTGGCCAAGGAACTGCACCTGCCGGTGATCGCCCTCTCGCAGCTGTCACGCGCGGTGGAACAGCGCGAGGACAAGCGGCCGATGCTCTCGGACTTGCGCGAATCGGGCTCGATCGAACAGGACGCCGATATGGTGTGGTTCGTCTTCCGCGAGGATTACTATGTGAAGGCGAAGGAGCCCAAGGAGCCCTCGCCTACCGATCCGCAGCCGATCCACGATGCCCATATGAAATGGGCCGAGGAGATGGAGCGGGTGAACGGCCTGGCCGAGCTGATCGTGGCCAAGCAGCGCCATGGCGCCACCGGCAAGGTGCGGCTGCGCTTCGAATCGCGCATCACCAAGTTCAGCGATCTGGCCCCCGACGACCTGCGCCAGAACGTCTACGACGACGAATGAGGCCCCCCACGCGCGCGAATCCTTGACTTTGCCCGCCAAGCCCCCTAGCGGCTGCTGTTTAGCCGAAATTCCCTTTTCCTGCTGAACGGAGTGCCCGGATGGCGCGCGTTACCGTCGAAGATTGTGTCGACAAGGTCCCCAACCGTTTTGACCTCGTGCTGCTTGCCGCGCAGCGCGCCCGCGAAATCTCGGGCGGCGCCGAGCTGACCCTCGAGCGCGACCGCGACAAGAACCCGGTCGTGGCGCTGCGCGAAATCGCCGAGGAAACCGTGACCCCGCGCATGCTGAAGGAAGCGCTGATCACCTCGATGCAGCGCGTGCTGCCCGATGATGACGACGAGGTCGACGAGATCGGCTCGCTCAGCCAGCAGGCCGAGGCGCTGCGCATCACCGCGGCCGCGCCGGTGCGCAACACCTCGATCGGCGGCGATTACGACGGCTGATCGGCAAAGCGCTGCACACAAAAAAGGGCGGGGGAAACCCCGCCCTTTTTTGTGTGCCCAGCGGCGGCGAGAGAGGCCCTCGCCGCCCTAGCCAAGGCTCAGGCGCCCAGCGGGGCCGGCATGGCGCCGCCCATCCCGCCCAGAAACCGCCGCCCGGCCCGGGGCACGCTGGTGCCGGCAATGGCAGCCGGGCGCTGCGTGCCGCTGGCGGGCTGGTCGGGCCGGTCCAGCCGGCCGGTATCCACCACCTGGCGGATTTCCTCGCCGGTCAGCGTTTCATATTCCAGCAGGGCGCCGGCCAGCGCGTGCAGCTTGTCTTCCTGGGTCTTCAGGATGCCGGTGGCGCGCACATGGGCGCCATCCACCAGCGCGCGCACTTCGCTGTCGATCAGCCGGCTGGTGTCTTCCGACATCATCAGCCGCTGGCTGCCGCTCATGCCCAGATAGCCTTCCTGCTGGTCCTCATATTGCAGCGGCCCCAGCTTGTCGCTCATGCCCCATTTGGTGACCATGTTGCGCGCCAGCCCGGTGGCATACTGGATATCGCCCGAAGCGCCCGAGGACACCTTGTCGTAGCCGAAGATGATCTCTTCCGCCACGCGGCCACCCATGGCGACCGACAGGTTCGCATGCATCTTGTCGCGGTGATAGGAATAGCTGTCGCGCTCGGGCAGGCGCATCACCATGCCGAGGGCACGGCCGCGCGGAATGATGGTGGCCTTGTGGATGGGATCGGACGCCGGCTCGTTCAGCGAGACCAGCGCGTGGCCGGCCTCGTGATAGGCGGTCATCTTCTTCTCTTCCTCGGTCATCACCATGGAGCGGCGTTCCGCCCCCATCATCACCTTGTCCTTGGCGTCCTCGAACTCCTGCATGGCCACCAGGCGCTTGCTGCGGCGAGCGGCCAGCAGGGCGGCCTCGTTCACCAGATTGGCCAGATCCGCGCCCGAAAAGCCCGGCGTGCCACGCGCGATCACGCGGGCTTCCACGTCGGGCGCCAGCGGCACCTTCTTCATGTGGACAGCCAGGATCTGCTCGCGCCCCTCGATATCGGGCACCGGCACCACCACCTGCCGGTCGAAACGGCCGGGGCGCAGCAGCGCCGGGTCCAGCACATCGGGGCGGTTGGTGGCGGCGATGATGATGATGCCCTCGTTGGCCTCAAAGCCATCCATCTCGACCAGCAGCTGGTTCAGCGTCTGCTCGCGCTCGTCGTTGCTGTTGCCAAGGCCATGGCCGCGATGGCGGCCGACAGCGTCGATCTCGTCGATGAAGACGATGCAGGGCGCATTCTTCTTGGCCTGCTCGAACATGTCGCGCACGCGGCTGGCGCCGACGCCGACGAACATTTCGACAAAGTCCGAACCCGAAATGGTGAAGAAGGGCACGCCCGCCTCACCGGCAATCGCGCGGGCCAGCAGCGTCTTACCCGTACCCGGCGAGCCGACCAGCAGCGCGCCCTTGGGGATCTGCCCGCCCAGCTTGGAAAACCGGCCCGGATCGCGCAGGAACTCGACGATCTCCTCCAGCTCCTCGCGCGCCTCGTCGATCCCGGCCACATCGGCGAAGGTGACGCGGCCGGCGCGCTCGGTCAGCAGCTTGGCCTTGCTCTTGCCAAAGCCCATGGCGCCGCCGCCGCCGCCCTTCTGCACCTGGCGCAGGGCAAAGAAGGCCACCGCCAGAATCAGCATGAAAGGCAGCGCCTGCACCAGCACGTAAACCAGCACATTGGGCTCATCCGGCGCCTTGCCGGCATATTTCACGCCGGCCTGCTGCAGCAGCTGGGGCAGGCTGGTGTCGTTGGGGATGGGCACGGTGGAGAAGGCATCGCCGTTCTTGTAGTGGCCGGTGATGCGCTGCTCGCCCACCTGGGCATCGGCCACGCCGCCTTCGGCCACCTTGGCGCGGAAATCGGAATAGGGGATCTGGCTGGAGCCCATATCCGCCCGCGAACCGAACAGCGAGACGGCAAACAGCACCGCCAGCACGATGCCGCCCCACAAGAGCAGGCTTTTCATCCAGGGGGAACCATTGGGCTGGTCTTCGTTCATCGGGGCGGTCCTTTCAACCGGCACAATGTAGGGTGGCCGGGGCGAATGACAAGCCGGGGCACCCGCGCACAGATATCGCCAAAGCCGATTTTTCCGGGCAAAAAGCCCAGGCGGCTGCCCTCACCCGCGCGAGAGCAGGAACACCGCATGTTCGGCGCGCAGATTGGCCAGCGCCGGGCCGATCAGCGCATCGCCCTTCAAAAACCAGGCCTGTTCCACCACCAGCCCCTTGGCCCTTACCAGATCGCGGAAATCGGCGATGGTGAGGTGGTGGATGTTGGGCGTTTCATACCAGGCCACCGGCAGCAGCCGCGTCACCGGCATGTGGCCGCCCACCAGCAGGCTCATGCGCACGCGCCAATGGGCGAAATTGGGGAAGGAGACAAACGCCCGCCGGCCAATGCGCAGCAATTCGGCCAGCACCAGATCGGGCCGCTTGGTGGTCTGCAGCGTCTGGCTGAGGATGGCATAGTCGAAACTGTCGTCGGGATAGAGGGCAAGGTCGGTGTCGGCATCGCCCTGGATCACCGACAGGCCTTTTTCCACGCACAGCCCCGCATTATGCGCATCCAGCTCCAGCCCGCGCGCATCGCAGGCCCGCTCGTCGCGCAGGGCCGCCATCAGCGTGCCATCGCCGCAGCCCACATCCAGCACCCTGGCCGCGCGCGCCACATGGGCGGCGATCACCGCCAGATCAGGGCGCAGCGCCACGGATACGCGGTTCATCACGCCCCCCTCACCGGCTGAGGAACCCGGCGATCACCCGGTCGAGCGCGGGCACGTCGAGCAGGAAACTGTCGTGCCCGAAGGGCGCGGCCAGCTCCATGAAGGAGACCGGCGCCCCGGCGGCATTCAGCGCATGGGCCAGCTTGCGCGATTCGGCCGTGGGGTAAAGCCAGTCGGTGTCGAAGGAGACGAAGCAGAAGCGCGCCGAGGTGCCGGCAAAGGCCTCCGCCAGCCGGCCCTGCCCATGGGCGCCGGGGCCAAAGCGTTCTTCCGCCAGATCGAAATAGCTCATCGCCCGGGTGATATAGAGATAGGAATTGGCATCGAAACGCCCGGTGAAGCTGCTGCCCTGATAGCGCAGATAGCTTTCCACCTGGAAATCGGCGCCAAAGCCAAAGCTGATGGCATCGCGGTTCTGCAGCCGCCGGCCGAATTTCTCCGCCAGCGTCGCTTCCGACAGATAGGTGATATGAGCGGCCATGCGCGCCACTGCCAGCCCGGCATCGGGGCTGCGGCCGGTGTTGTAGTAATCGCCGCCCTGCCAGTCGGGATCGGCGATGATCGCCTGGCGGCCCACTTCCTGAAAGGCGATGTTCTGCGCCGGCATCGAGGCGGTGCAGGCCAGCGCCAGCACCCGCTCGGGGATATGCGGCCAGTTGGCCGCCAGCGACAGCGCCTGCATGCCCCCCATCGAGCCGCCCACCACGGCATAGAGCCGCTCCACCCCCAGCGCTTCCAGCAGCGCCACATGGGCGCGCGCCATATCGCGGATGGTGATGACGGGAAAGCGCATGCCATAGGGCCGGCCATCGGGGCCAGGGCTGGCAGGGCCGGTGGAGCCCATGCAGCTGCCCAGCACATTGGGGCAGATGACGAAGAAGCGGTTGGTGTCGATCGGCTTGCCCGGGCCCACCATGCGCGCCCACCAGCCCGGCTTGCCGGTGATGCGGTGGGGGCTGGCCACATGCTGATCGCCGGTGGTGGCATGGCAGATGAGGATGGCATTGCCGCCATCGGCCGCCAGCTCGCCATAGGTTTCATAGGCGATGCGCACGCCGGCAAGGCTTTGCCCGCCATCCAGCGGCAAGGGGCGCGCCAGATCCAGCGCGGCGCTGGTGGTTAGGAGGGGGGCGCTTGCCATGGTTGCGCGGAATTGGGGGCTTGTGGGCGGCGTGTCAATGGGCGCCCCTGTTGTTTGTTTCTTCAGCGCCTGTTTCTTGCCGGGGCGGCCAAGGCGGATTAAGGCGCCATGCCATGACACAGAACCCGCGCGCCCAAGCCCCTGCCCCCAAGCCCTGGATCAGCCAGATCCACGCCTATGTGCCGGGCAAGTCCAAGGGGCATGATGGCCGCCCGCTGATCAAGCTGTCGGCCAATGAAAACCCGCTGGGCACCAGCGCCGTGGCGCTGGCCGCGCGGGCAGAGGCCGCCGCCCCCGCCCTCTATCCCGATCCCGACAGCGTGGCCCTGCGCACGGCCATCGCCACCCTGCACGGCCTTGCCGCAGAGCGCGTGGTGATGGGCACCGGTTCTGACGAATTGCTGCACATTGCCGCGCAAGCCTATGCCGGCCCCGGCGACGAGATCCTCTATGTCCGCTATGGCTTCTCGGTCTATGACATTGCCGCCAGGCGCTGCGGGGCGGTGCCGGTGGTGGCGCCCGATGCCGACTATGGCACCGATGTCGATGCCCTGCTGGCGCTGGTGAACGAGAAGACCCGCGTCGTCTTCGTGGCCAACCCCAACAACCCCACCGGCAGCTTCTTGGCGCACGGCGAGATCGCCCGGCTGCATGCCGGCCTGCCGGCCGATGTGCTGCTGGTGGTCGATCAGGCCTATGGCGAATATGTGGCGCCCGAGGATGACGATGGCGCGTTGGCGCTGGCCGAGGCGCATCAGAACGTGCTCGTCACCCGCACCTTCTCGAAGATCTATGGCCTGGCCGGCGAGCGCCTTGGCTGGGCCACCGGCGCGCCCGCGCTGATCGACACGCTGAACCGCATCCGCGGGCCCTTCAACCTTTCCAACACCGCCCAGGCGATGGGGCTGGCGGCGCTGGCCGATCAGGCCTTTGTGGAAAGCAGCCGGCAGCACAACACGGCAGAACGCGCCCGCTTTGCCGAAAAGTTGGCGGCGCTGGGCAACCATGGCATCCGCCCGCTGCCCAGCCAGGCCAATTTCGTGCTGATCCTCTTTGCCGGCGCGCTGTCGGCCGAGGCGGCTTACGAGGGGCTGATGGCGGCCGGCTATATCACCCGCTGGCTGCCCAATCAGGGCCTGCCGCAAGCGCTGCGCATCACCATCGGCACCGCCGCGCAGATGGACGAGATCGCCGCTGCCCTCACCGCCATGGCCAGCGGGCAATGAGCCCCCCCACCTCTGACCGGGCCCTCTCGGACGAAGCGCCCTTTCGCAAGGTCGCCATCATCGGCCTTGGCCTGCAGGGCGGCTCGATCGGGCTGGCGCTGGCCGCCGCCCTGCCCGCCATCGCCACCACCGGCTACGACCTTTCCGCCGCCAACCGCCAGCGCGCGGCCGAACGCGGGCTGGTGGGCCAGGTGTGCGCCACCGCGCCGGAAGCGGTGACCGGGGCTGATCTGGTCATCTTCTGCGTGCCGCCGGGCGCCATGGGGGCGGCCGCGGCCGAAGTGGCCGGCGCGCTGGCGCCCGATGCCATCGTCTCCGATGTCGGCAGCAGCAAGGTGCTGATCGGCGCGGCGCTGGCCGAAGCCCTGCCCGCCGCCGCCGCTGCCGGCCGGGTGATCCCCGCCCACCCTGTCGCCGGCACCGAGAATTCCGGGCCTGATGCGGGCTTTGCCACGCTGTTTCGCCAGCGCTGGTGCATCATCACGCCGCCGCCCCATGTCGATCCGGCGGGGCTGGCGCGGCTGGTGGCGCTGTGGGAGGCGATCGGCGCGCGGGTGGAGCTGATGGAGCCGGCCCACCACGACCGGGTGCTGGCCGTGACCAGCCACCTGCCGCATCTCATCGCCTACACGATCGTTGGCACCGCCGGCGATCTGGAGGAAGTGACGCAGAGCGAAGTGATCAAATATTCGGCCGGCGGCTTTCGCGATTTCACCCGCATCGCCGCCTCGGACCCGACCATGTGGCGCGACGTGTTCCTGTCGAACCGCGAGGCCGTGCTGGAAATGCTGCAGCGCTTCACCGAGGATCTGACCGAGCTGCAAAAGGCCATTCGCCTGGGCGATGGCGCCAAGCTGTTCGATCATTTCACCCGCACCAGGGCCATCCGCCGCTCGATCATCGAACAGGGGCAGGATGATGCGCGGCCCGATTTCGGCCGCTCCGATCACGCAAGATAGCACCGGGCGGGGGCCATCCCCGCCCCGCTCACCCGTTCAGCGCGTTGATCGCCGCCTGCACCCTTGCCTCCACCTCGTCACGCGGGAGGCCCGGCGGGATTTCCGCGCCGAAGCGATAGATCAGCGTGCCCGAGCGCTTGATCCAGCGGTGATAGAGCGGCCCGCTGTTCACCGCCACCGGCACCACCGGCAGGCCGATCAGCTTGTAGAGCCCGGCAAAGCCCGCCTGCAGCGGCGCCGGCCCGCCATGGGGCACCCGCGTGCCCTCGGGGAAGATCACAAGGTGGCGCCCCTCGCCCACAGAGGCGCGGGCAGCGGCCACCATCGCGCGCAGGGCCCTGGCGCCCTGGTCGCGCTCCACCGGGATCAACCCATAGCGCAGCCCCGCCTTGCCCCACAGCGGCAGGCGCAACAGCTCCACCTTGGCAAACACCACCGGAAAGCGGAACAGCACCGGTAGGTCGATCGCCTCGAAGAAGCTTTCATGCTTCATCGCCACCAGCACCGGGCGGGTGGGCATGGGCCCTTCCACCACCACCTTCACCCCCATGATCCAGCGCATGCACCAGCGCTGCCCGGCCGCCCACCAGCTGCACCAGCGCAAGGTGGCCCCGCGCGGCAGCACCAGCACCAGCGGAATGAACAGCGCCATCCCCACCGTGATGCCATAGAAGGCGGGATAGAACAGCAGGCTGCGCAGCAGGTCTGAAAGACGCGCCGCCTCCCCCGTCGGGCTTGGGTTCATGTCAGGCTTACCCCCTGTGCGCCAGGCGAAGCAGCCGCCGGGCGAGATATTTCGAATATTCCACCATCAGCATGTTGAGGCTGGGGTGGGTGGGCACGGCATCTTCCACCACCGCCACATCGGCCGGGATGGTGCGCGACAGTTCCCAGGCGGCGCGGCGCATGTGCCAGTCGGAAGTGACCAGGCGCAGCGAACGGGCGTGATGGGCGGCGATCCAGTTGGCCGCCTCGCGCGCGTTGCTGCGGGTGTCCACCGATTCGTAGCCCAGCGTGATGCAGCAGGCCATGGTGGCGGCACTCACCTGATAGCGGGCGGCAAATTCGCCCGCCGTCACCTGCGAATCCACGCCCGAGACCAGCAGCCGCTTGGCCCAGCCCCGCCGCAGCACATCCAGCGCGCGCGGAATGCGCCCCTCGCCGCCGGTCAGCACGATCACCGCATCGGTGGGCTGGCCCCCGGCCGGGCGCGGCAGGGTGACGGCAAAGGCCAGAAAGCCCAGCACCGCTGCCACCAGCAACAGGGCAAGAAGCCGCCGCAGCATGGCCTAGAGCATCTTCTTCAGCGCGGCGAGCACGGTGAGCCGCGCGGTGGCCATCGCCAGCAGCACGCCCGCCACCGGCACGCCCGCCAGCGCCAGCCAATCCGGCCAGGCCAGCGCGCCATCGCTCACCAGCCCCGCGCCCAGCACGCCAAAACGCGTGCCCACCAGCCACAGCGCGCCCGCCCCGCCCGCCAGCCCGACAGCGCCCCCCAGCGCCGCATCCAGCGCGATGGAGCGCTGGAACACGCGGGCGATCTGCCGGTCGGTTCCGCCCAGCAGATGCACGATCTCCAGCGTGGCGCGGTGGTTGCCCAGCCCCGTGCGCACCGCCAGCAGTACCGCCGCGCACAGCGCCGCACCCAGCAGCACCACCAGCCCGGCGGCCAGCCACTGCAGGCTGGCGATGGCGCCGAAAACGGGGGCCAGCCAGCTCGCCTGCGTATCCACTTCCAGCTGCGGGGCGTGGCCGGCAGCCGCCGCGCGCAAGGCCGCCAGCCGGCTGGCCGAGGCCGGGCCATCCAGCGTCACATCGATCAGCGCGGGGCTGGGCAACAGCGCCGGATCATTCTCGCCGCCCAGCCAGGGGGCAATCAGCGCATCAAGCTCGGCCTCGGGCACCTGGCGCGCGGCCAGCACGCCGGGCTCTGCCTTCAGCGCGGCCAGCACGGCAGCGGCCTGCTGCTGGCGCAGATCGGCCCGCGGCTCGAGGATCTGCACGCTGACGCCATGGCCCAGCGCGCCGCCGGCCGCCACCGCGATATGGCGCAGCGCCAGCCCGCTGCCCGCCGCCAGCACGGTGAGCCCCACCATGATGGCGATCATCCACGGCATCGGGCCGGAAAGGCGCCCCGGTGGCAGCATGTCGCGCCCGCTGCGGCGCCAGCGGCCGGGCGGCGGTGCGGCAGGGCCGGGCGCGCCGGCCGCTTCCCTGGCGGGCGAAAAGCCGTTCATGGCGCCCCCACGCCCGGCCGGCGCGGCGGATAGCGCAAGGCGCCGGTGGGATCGGCCAGCCGCCCCCGGTCCAGCCGCATGATCAGGCTGTCCTGCACCTGATGGAGCAGGTGCACATCATGGGTTGCCACCACCACCGTGGTGCCCAGCCGGTTCAGCGCCTCGAACAGGCGCAGCAGTTTCACCGCCATCTCCGGATCGACATTGCCCGTCGGCTCGTCGGCCACCAGCAGTTCGGGCCGGCCGATCACCGCGCGGGCAATCGCCACGCGCTGCTGCTCGCCGCCCGAAAGCGTGGCCGGCAGGGCCTGCATGCGCCCTGCCAGGCCCACCCATTCCAGCATATCGGCCACCGGGCGCGCCACTTCGCTTTCGGGCACGCCCGCCACCCGCAGCGGCAGCGCCACATTGTCGAAGGCCGACAGATGCGGCACCAGCCGGCAATCCTGAAACACCACGCCAATGCGCCGGCGCAGGCCCGGCAGCCGTTCGCGCGGCAGGGTCACACCATCGATGCCGAACAGGCGCACCAGCCCGCGCGTGGGCCGCTGCGACAGATAGAGCAGTTTCAGCAGCGAGGTCTTGCCCGCGCCGCTGGCACCGGTGAGGAAATAAAAGCTGCCGGCATAAAGGCTAAAGCCCAGATCGCTCAGCACTTCCGGGTCCGACGAGCCATAGCGCAGGCCGACATTGTCGAAATGGACGATCTCGCCCGTCTGGGGCGGCGCGCTTACCATGCGCGGCCTCCCTGTGAATATCCGGCCTGTGAATATCCGGCCTGTGAATATCCGGATCGTTGTGCGCCAGTGCCTGCCATGCCCGTGGCTATAGCGGCCAATCCATGTGGAAAAAAGAGCATTGGCGGCCGGCTTTTTCCGCAGGTGCCTTGTATGGCCGGCCACTGCCATGCATTAGAATGGTGCCATGATCATCGCCTGCCCCGCCTGCGCGACCCGCTATGCCCTGCCGGATGAAGCCATCGGCGCGGCCGGGCGCACGGTGCGCTGCGCGAAATGCCGGCACAGCTGGTTCCAGAGCGGGCCGGAACAGCCCGCCCCGCCCCCGCCCGCAGCGCCCGTGGCAGAACCGGCGGCGCCCCCGCCTTCCGCCCCGCCCCGGCCCGCAGCGGCAGTGGCCGAGGCAGCCCGCATGCCCTCGCCCGAGCAGCTGCGCGAGGCGCTGGCCCGCACCATGGCCGCCGCCACCGCCAGCCAGGCCATCCCCGCCTCGATCCTGCCCACAGCGCCCGCCCCGGCAGAGGTGGCCGAAAGCGCCCCTGCGGCCGAGACGCCTGCCGACGAGCCCTCCTATTTCGAGCATGAGCCGCCCTTCCGCCCCCGCCGCAACCCGGCCCGGCTGTGGACGGCAGCGGCGCTGATCTTTGCCCTGCTGTCTTGCGCGGCGATCGCGGCGGTGGCGCGCTTTGGCCTGCCCGACTGGGTGCCGCTGGCCACCAGCGGCTTTGGCCCCGCCCAGCCAGACCTGGCCCTCTCCTTCCCGCCCAACCGGCAAGACCGGCGCACCCTGCCCGATGGCACGCAATTCTTCGGCATCACCGGCACGGTCACCAATATCGGCCAGCAGCGCCGCGCAGTGCCCACCCTGCTGATCCTGCTGCGCGACGACAAGAATCGGGTGGTCTACAGCTGGGAAGTGACCGCGCCCAAGCGGGTGCTGGCGCCGGGCGAAAGCGTGCCGATCATCGAGGCCGCCACCGACATTCCGCAAACCGCCAAATTCGCCGAAATCGGCTGGAAACCGGCCTGACGCGCCCGCAGCGCCAGGCCTTTGCATTTTTACCCGGCATTGGGCAATTGAGCGCTTGCAGAGGGCAGGGTGCTTTGCTAATGGCCCGCTCCTACCCGGCGGGGCGGTGCTTTTGGGCCCATCCTTGCTGCCTTTGGATGCGGTCGTGGCGGAATTGGTAGACGCGCAACGTTGAGGTCGTTGTGGGCGAAAGCCCGTGGAAGTTCGAGTCTTCTCGACCGCACCAAAATTTCTTGCAGAACAGGCTGGATCCTCCCCTTTCCCGGGGCCGCGCCCTGCTGCGCCCCACACAGCAAAACAGCAGCACCGCCGTTTCCGGCGCAGCGCTGCTGCCTGATGCCCTGATACCTGCTTGGGCCTTGCAGCCTCAGCCCGACAGGCTGAGATCGGCAAAGCTGCCGAATGTGCCCGCCGCCGTATCGGGCAGGGGCGAAAGCTGGCGGCTATAGACCAGCCGGCCGCCGCCCGACGAGGTGTAGAGCGGGATGCGCGGCAGATCGGTCATCACCAGCTGTGAGAAAGCGGCATAGAGCGCGCGGCGCCGCGCAGGGTCCGTCTCCACCTGGGCGGTTTCCAGCAGATGGTCTGCCGCCGGGCTGTTGTAATGGCTGCCATTGCAGAAAGCGACCCCGCGCTTGAAGCTTTTCGACCAATACCAGCGCTGCATGCCGATCACCGGATCGGGGCCCATCTGCCCGCTGTTGACCAGCACTTCCCAATCCCGATCCGTGTAGACGCGCCGCACGAAAGTGGCAAAATCCAGGCTTTCCACCTGCACCGCAATGCCCACGCGGGCCAGTGCGCTGCGGATATAATCGGCCACCTTGGCGGTATCGTTGTTGCCGCCGGCCGAATTGGGCGAGAGGCGAAAGCGCAGTCGCACGCCGCTGGCATCGGGCTTCAGCCCGGCGGCATCCAGCAGGGCGATGGCCTTCGCCGGATCATAGGGATATTCGGGCACATCGTCTGTGTAGAAATCCTTGTAGATCTGCGAGATCGGCCCCTTGTCGATCACGCCGCCGCCCTGCAGGATGGTGTGGAGGATGAAGGTCTTGTCGATCGCATGGGCGACTGCCTGGCGCACCCGCACATCCTGCAGCTTGGGCACATCGAGGTTGAACTCGATCCCCGTGCCCGATGTGGCGAGCGGGAAGAGGCGGTCATCGGCCCTGAGGTTGGGCAGTTTGGCCAGGCGCTGGTAATCGCCATTGGGCACGCCGGGGGTGAACTGGATCTCGCCGGTTTCCAGCGCGGTCGACAGGGCCGCGCTATCGCCCAGGATGCGCAGGATGATGCCATCCACATGCGGCTTGCCCTTGTCCCAGTAATCGGGGTTGCGCTCCAGCCGCAGGAACTGCCCGCGCTGCCATTCGGCAAAGCGGAAAGGGCCATTGCCCACCGGCGCGATGTTGGCCGGATTGCTCAGCACATCGCGGCCTTCATAGAGGTGGCGCGGGGCCACTTGCGATTCATTGGCCGCCAGCGCGCTGATCACATAGGGCGAGGGCTTGTCGAAGCGCAGGATGGCGGTCAGCGGATCGGGCGTGTCCACCCCGGCGAGGTGGGCATAGGTCATCCGCCCGCGGCTGTGGAACTGCTTCCACAGGTGCAGCGCCGAGAAGGCCACGTCATGCGAGGTGAAATCGCGGCCATCGTGCCAGCGCACGCCCGGGCGCAGCTTCAGCGTGAGGGCGCGGCTGTCGGCGCTGAAATCCCAGGCCTGGGCCAGGCCCGGCCGCGGCTTCAGATCGAAGGTGTAGTTCAGCAGCCCGTCGGCGATCTTGGGCGACAGCCATTGCGCCTCGCCGGCCGTGGTGATCGCCGCCACCAGAAAGGCCGGATCATTGACGATCCCGTAGATCAGCGTGTTGCCCGCCCCCGCCTTGCCGGCGCAGGCTTCCAGCAGCGGCAGGCCGGCCAGCGCCGCCGCGCCGCCCAAAAGGCCGCGGCGGCTCAGCGCAAATCCTGTGTTTTCAGGCATGATATGCTCCCGATCGTAAAAGGGCGGCGGTCAAAGCGCCAGCGGGGCGGCGGCATTGCGCGCCTCTTGCGCGTCCGCCTCTTGCCCCCCGCCCTGCGGCGCCTGGCCAAAAGCCACCGGCAAGGTGCCGTTGACGGCAAAGGCGCCCACGATGCGATCGCGATAGATGCGCGGATTGTGCGAGGTGATCGTGCGGGCATTGCGCCAGTGCCGGTCCAGCCCCAGCGCGCGGCCGGTGCCCGATGCGCCCAGCGCGTCGAAGATGGTGGTGGCCGCATCCAGCACCAGCTCGCTCACCACGCTCACCGCCTCGTTGATTTCCAGATCGGCGATGGCGCCGGCCGCTTCCTCGGCCGCGGGCAAGCCCGCGCGGTTGGCCTCATACACGCGCTCCAGCGCTTCTGCCACTTTCAGCGTGATGGCGCCGGCCGCATAGGCGCCCCCGCGCGCCCGGCCCACCACCGCCAGCACCTGCGGATCCTGCCGCGCTTCGGCCGCATTGCCATGGCCATAGGTGCGGCTGCGGGCGGCCACGGCCTGCGCACCCTCATCGGCCACCGCCCGACCAATGCCGGCCAGCGTGGCAATATGGATCAGCTGGAACAGGCCGCCCACATAGCGGGCGCGCTTCGTCTCGGGCTTCACCAGATCGTCGGTCAGATAGACATCGCGGAACAGGGTGGAGCCGCTGGCGGTCAGCGTCTGGCCAAAGCCGTTCCAGTCGTCGGGCACTTCCACGCCGGGGGCCCGGCGGGGCACCACGGCGCCCTTGGGCGTGCCGTGCTCGTCCACCGCGCCCATGTTGATCCAGTCGGCAAACAGAGTGCCGGTGGTGTAGTATTTCTGGCCATTCAGCCGCCAGCCCTCGCCCTCGCGCACCAGCCGCGCGCTGGTGGTGCCAACATTGCCGGCCAGTTCGGAAAAGCCGTTGCCAAAGGTCTTGCCGGCGGCAATCTCGTCCAGCCAGCGGCGGGCATAATCGGCATGGGCGGTGTTCAGCAGATCCTCGGTGAAGCCGATATGCGGGCGCAGGATATTGGTGATGTTGGGATCGGCTGCTGACAGTTCGATCAGCAGATTATGCAGTTCCGGCAGGCTGACCCCCAGCCCGCCCAGCGCCACCGGCAGGCGCAGCCTGGTAAAGCCGGCCTTCTTCAGCCATTCCAGCTCGTCGAACGGCAGGCGGCGCTCGGCATCGCGCACCACCGCCCCTTCGGCAATCCGCCGGAAGAGGGGGCGGAACGGCGCGGCCAGCGCTTCATAACGCGCGCTGGGCCCCTGCCCCCAGCCTTGCGCGATCTGGCCGGATGACGGGGCGACGGCATCGGCCAGAGGCTCAGGCCGCGCGGCGATGGCAAGCTGGGTCATGGGTGCACTCCTGTTTTGCGGGCGGCGGCCGGGCGCCGCCCGCGCTTGTCCTCAAAAATCGATGGAAACGCCGCCCTCGGCCTGGAACGGCGCCTGCGCATTGGCCACGCGATAGACAGCGCCCCGCTGCGTGTAGGTGTTGTTGAAGAAGCCGGTGGATGTGGTCGCCATTTCGGCAAAGCGATCGCCGGAATAGACCACGCCCGAGAACCACACTTTCAGGTTGCGCAGATGCGGCCGTTCATACTGGATCTTGAAGGCCAACCGGTCGAGCTCGCCATTCTTGAGCACGCCTGCCCCATAGACATTGCCCGCCGAGGAAGAGGAGAGCACCACCGTGCTGTAGGGCGCGACATTACTGGTGAGATAGCTGCCGCCGGTCAGGCTGTATTGCACGGTGAGGCGCAGCTTCTGCTCGTCGCGGCCCACAGGGGTGGCCGCATCGATGTTCCAGCCGGCCGTCCACGGCGGCGTGCCGGTGACAAAACTGCCATTGCTGCGCAGATGGGCATCCACCCCGTTGAAATTGCCCCCCACCCTGAGGCTGGTGCCCTCGCGGTCGTAAAGGCGGATGCGCGCATCCA
>DASRYE010000069.1:0-20707 GCA_035653915.1 Novosphingobium sp.
CGCTCGACGATGGCCTGCGCCTGCTGGAAGAGCACCGCGTGCCGGCGGTGCTGGTGGTGGCGCAGAACGGCCGGCTGGCCGGCCTGCTCACGCTCGACAGCCTGGGGCGGATGGCGCTGCTGGGCCGGCTTTCCCGCTGAAGAGGTCGCGCTGAACTTCAGCTCATCGCCAGCACCAGGTTGCGCACCTGCGGATAGACCTGGTTTTCCCATTTGGAGCCGGCAAACACGCCATAATGACCCACGCCCGGTTGCAGGTGGTGGCGCCGCAGATGGGGCCGCAGGCTGGAACACAGCAGATGCGCCGCCGCCGTTTGCCCCACCGCGCAGATATCGTCGCGCTCGCCTTCCACGGTGAGGAGGGCGGTGCGGCGGATGGCGGAGGGATCGACCCGGCGGCCATGGTGCAGCAGCTCGCCGGTGGCCAGCGCCGCCTTCTGGAAGATTTCCTCCACCGTCTCGAGGTAGAATTCCGCCGTCAGGTCGAGCACGGCGAAATATTCCTCGTAGAAATCCGAGATCTTGCGGGCATCGGCGTCCTCGCCCTGGGCCAGGTGCTGGTAGAGCTTGCGGAACTGGCCGAAATGGCGGCCAAGGTTCATCGCCATGAAGGCGCTGAGCTGGAGGAAACCGGGATAGACCCGGCGCCCCGCCCCCTGATAGCGCCAGGGCACGCTGGAGATGAGATTGTCGGCGAACCAGTCGATCGAATGGGACATCGCCAGCTCGTTCACCACCGTGGGGGCGGCGCGCACGTCGATCGGGCCGCCCATCAGCGTCATCGTGTGGGGCTGGCAGGGGTCGTTGTCCTGCGCCATGATGGCCACGGCCGCCAGCGCCGGAACGCAAGGCTGGCACACCGCCAGCAGATGCGCCCCTTCGCCCAGATGGCGCAGGAAAGCGATCACATAGTCGATATATTCCGACAGGCCGAAGCGGCCGGCGCTGGCCGGCACATCGCGCGCGTTCTTCCAGTCGGTGATGTAGACGTCATGGTCGCGCAGCAGCACTTCCACCGTGTGGCGCAGCAGCGTGGCATAATGGCCCGACAGCGGCGCCACCACCAGCATGCGCGGCTGGGGCGTGGTGATCTCGGGCTTGGCAAAGTGGATCAGCCGGCCAAAGGGGGCATCCACCGCCACTTCCTCCACCACCGGCTGGGCGCTGTTGCCGCAATGCACCATGCTGATGCCGAAGGGCGGCGCCTCATGGGTGATGCGCGCCTGCACGAACACATCGGCCAGGGCAAACAGCCGGCGCGGCCAATCCAGCCGGGCCAGCGCGCCGCCATGGGCATCGCGCCAGCGCAAGGCCTCGCCCGCCAGCCACCGCGCCGGGGCCAGAGTGTCGGTGAAAGCCTGATACCCTTGATAGAGCATGCAAATTCCCCAAAGCGGCATGGCTTGCCTGCCATGCGCCGCAGGCCCGTATGCCGCGCAATTGCCCGCGCTGCACCCGCGCCATTTTACAGGTTCATGTTGCGCTGCATCATGGCATATTGCAACCTGAATGCTGTAGCGAACGGAACGGCCGGAGAGCATGCGATGACCAAGGCGACGCTGACGATCTCGAGCAAGACCTATTCGGCCTGGTCCTTGCGGGGCTGGCTGTTGTGCCGGCTGGCAGGGCTGGAGGTGGACGAGCAGCCGGTGACGCATGACGCCAACGACCGGGCCGAACTGCTGCTGCTGTCGCCCTCGGTGCTGGTGCCGCGCCTCACCCATGAGGGCGCCAGCGTGTGGGACACGCTGGCCATCGCCGAATATCTGAACGAGCTGTATCCCGAGGCGCAGATGCTGCCGGCCGACCGGCTGGCGCGCGCCCATTGCCGCTCTGTTTCGGGCGAGATCCATTCCGGCTTTGCCAACCTGCGCTCGGCCCTGCCGATGAACCTCAAGGTGATGCACAAGCGGTTCCCGATCTTCTCGGGCGCCAAGCCGGATATCGAGCGGATCGAGACGATCTGGCAGGAATGCCTGGCGCGTTATGGCGGGCCGTTCCTGTTTGGCAAGGCGCCCACCATTGCCGATGCGATGTATGCGCCGGTCACGCGGCGCTTCCTGTCCTATGCGGTGGCGCTGTCGGCGCCTAGCGCCGCCTATTGCGAGACGATCGCCAACTGGGCGCCGATGCAGGAATGGGTGGCCGCCGCGCTGAAGGAGCCGGAGGAGATGGTGGACCTCGATATCGAGTTCTGAAGGGGCGGCCTTTCAGCCCCCTCCGTCAGCCCCCCTCCGTCAGCCTTCGCCGATGCGGTCGGCGAAGAGCAGGCGGCCGGCGGCCAGCTGGTTCAGCGCCACCGAGAAATCGGCCGGATCCATCGCGAAACAGCCTTCCGAGCGGCCCAGCTTGCCATAGCGCGGCAGCATCTCGCTGGCGGCATACCACGCCGGATGCATGACGATGGCGCGATCCAGCGCATTGGAATTATCGGCATCCAGCCCGCGCAGGCGGATCGAGGGGCCATATTTGCCCTCGTAGCAGGCGCAGGTGAGATAGGCCCCGCGCGAGGTGGCTTCCGAGCCCACCGTGTTCGAGAAACGCTCCAGCCAGCCGCTGTGATCGGGATCAGACCCCCGGCCATGGGCAACCAGATAGGAACGCAGCCGGCCCGCTTCCATATCGACAAAATGGATCCGCGGCAGGGCGGAAGGGCGGGCAAAATCGGCCACGGCCACGATATCCTGGCGCCACAGCAGCGCCTGCTGGCGTTCCAGCTCGCGCCGGGCCACATCGACGATGCGCCGTTCATAGGCGGTGAGATCATGGGCGCCGGCCGGCACGGTGATCGGCTCGCCCGAAAGCGGCGGATCGGCAGGCGCGGCATCGCTGGCGCCAAAGGATTGCGCGGGCGCGCTTTTGGGCAGGGCCAGGCCCACAACCCCCGTGCCCAGGGCGCACAAACCCAGGCCGAGCCCCTGGCCCAGCACATGTCTACGAGAAATATTCAGGCGAATCGGCTTTTCCATGTAACCTGTATTAAATGAGCCACACTAGCATCCGAGTCCAGCCTTACTCGGCAGAAGTACCTGCTTCAGCGGCGAGTCGTTGCAGGGCGTCGCCATCCACGCGCATCACTGTCCATTCTTCCATCGGCCGGGCGCCCAGCGCGCGATAAAAGCCGATCGACGGCGCGTTCCAGTCGAGCACCGCCCATTCGAGGCGCGCGCAGCCGCGTGCGGTGGCCAGCGCCGCCAGTTGCAGCAGCAGCGCCTTGCCCAGGCCCGCCCCGCGCGCTTCGGGGCGCACGAAGAGGTCTTCCAGATAGAGGCCGGGGCGCCCCTCGAATGTGGAAAAGCTGTGGAAGAAAAGGGCAAAACCCTGTGGAAGCCCGTGGATTTCGCCGATCAGCGCCTCGGCCATGGGGCGGGGCCCGAAGAGATGGCGGCCCAGTTCCGCCTCGCTGAAGCGCAGTTCGTGGGAAAGCCGCTCATAGGCGGCCAGATCGCGGATGAACTGGCAGATCAGCGGCAGATCGGCCGGGGCGGCAGGGCGGATGGCAAGCGTCATGCCGGCGGTGTGGGCGCGCGGGGCAGGGCTGGCAAGGGGCTCAGCTGCCCGGGTCGAGCACCATCGTGTCGCCGCGCAGTTCCACCCGCGCCAGCCGCCGCAGCGCCGATTGGCCCAGCAGGTTGATCGCCGCGCCCTGGATCACCACCGCATCCACATCGGCAAAGCTGCGCCCGGCCAGCACCAGCCGGTCCAGATGCACAGGCGCGCCCATCGCCGTGCCCGAGGCGGTGCGCAGCACCGGGCGGAAATCGGCCGGCGCCACGTTGAGGCCCAGCCGGTTGGCCTGCGCTTCTGTCAGCGCCACTACATCGGCGCCGGTATCGACGAGGAAATCGGTGTCCTGCCCGTTCACTTGCGCGGTGAGGTGGAACTGGCCGCGCCCGTCACGCATGAGGGTGACAGGGCCGCTGGGCTGGGCGGGGCTGCCCGGCGGCGGCGGGGGCGGGGTGTTGCCCCAGGCGCCGGCGCTCTGGTGGAAGACATCGGGCGTGGCATCGGCAAAGGGGTTGGGGGCCAGGGAAGTGGAGGCGCCGGGCGCGCTGGCGGGCGGGCGGGCGTGCATCAACGCCTGCGCCAGGGCCATCAGCCCGAGAATCAGCACAAAGGTCCGGAAGAGTAGTCGCCCCATGGGGCAAATACTTAATCCGGCAATTGTTATAAAAACGTAGACGCATTCTGTCTCAAGGCGGGCCCTCTCAGTGCTGGCCGATCAGTTCCGCTGCCCGCCAGGCCACCGCCATGGCGGGGCCGTTGGTGTTGCCCGAAATGCTGGTGGGCATGATCGAGCAATCGACCACCCTGAGGCCGCTGACCCCATGCACGCGCAGCTGCGCATCCACCACCGCATCGCCGCCCTCTGCCCCGCTGGCGGGCCCCATGCGGCAGGTGCCGGTGCCATGAAGGCCCGTGGACAGCATCCACCACAGCGCGCGGGTGATCTCCTCCTCGCTGGAAACGGCAGGGCCCGGCACGGTTTCCTCGCCGATATAGGCGCCCAGCGCTTCCTGGCGGACAAAACCGCGAATCGCGCGGATCATGCGCTGGGCGGCGGCGCCATCGCGCGGGTCGGCCAGCCAGCCGGCATCCACCTGCGGCGGGCTGGCCGCATCGGCAGACTGGATCTCCACCCGGCCCCGGCCGAAGGGGCGCAGGTAGAAAGCGGCAACGGTGATGCCGGGCACCTTTTCGGGCACGCCGCGGCCGGCCTCGGGCTTGTCGTCGGCGCTGCTTTCCATCGAATAGGGGGCAATGCCCAGCTGCAGATCGGGCCAGCTGGCATCGCCGGTGGTGGAGATCATCGCCGAGACATCGGGCACCAGCCGCGCCATCAGCCCGGTGCCGGTGAGGAAATAGCGCAAGGCATTGGCATAGAGGCGCCAGCCGCGAAATTCGCGGTTGATGCCGGCCATGCCCTTCAGCCGGAAGGAGAGCGAGACCATCATGTGCTCGCTCATATTGGCGCCCACGGCCGGGTTGTTCACCACCACCGGGATGTTGTGGCGCGCCAGCAGCTCTGCCGGGCCAATGCCCGACAGTTGCAGCAGCTTGGGGCTGGTGAGCACGCCGGCGGCCAGAATCACCTCGCCCGCGCGGATTTCCTCGCCGCTGGCCAGCAGAACGCCGGTGGCGCGGCCCTGCTCGATCAGCACGCGCTGCACCAGCGCGCCGGTGCGGATGGTGAGGTTGGGCCGGTGCCGCGCCTTGCCCAGGAAAGCGGTGAAAGCGGTGACGCGGTTGCCCTTGCGGTCCACCGTCATCTGCGACAGGCCAATGCCGGCCTGCCCCGGCTGATTGACATCGCCCAGCACCGGCAGGCCAAACTGTTCGCCCGCGCGCAGCAGGGCGCGGGTGAGGGGGGAATCGTCGGTGCTGGTGATCACTTCCAGCGGGCCGCCCTTGCCGCGGCCGGCGGCCGGCGCCGGGCCGTGGTAATCCTCGATCGCGGCGTAGCAGCGTTCGATCTCGGCCCAGTTCCAGCCGGCATTGCCCTGCGCTTCCCAGGCGTCGTAATCCCTGGGCTGGCCGCGATAATACCAGGTGCCGTTCACCGCCGAGGAGCCGCCCAGCCCTTTGCCGTAATACCAGGTTTCGCCAGCCGGGCGCTGGCCGGCCTGCTTCACCGGGAAGGGCCAGTAATACCGCGGGTTCATCCAGATCTTGGCCATGCCGCGCGGCATGCGCACCATGGTATCGCGGTTGGCGCCGCCCGCTTCCAGCAGCAGCACGCGCGCCTTGCCATCGGCCGAGAGTCTTTCAGCCAGCACGCAGCCGGCAGAGCCGGCGCCAACGATGATATAGTCGTATGCCATGCGAAGGATCCTTCAGGCGCGCTTTTCGGTGCCGCGCGGATAATCAGGGGGGAAGCGGAACAGCAGCAGGGCGGCCGCCATCGCCAGATAGGAAAGCGCCGGCAGGCCGGCATGGCTCCAGGTGATGGCGCTGATCACTTGCGGGCTGGCCGGCAGGCCCGGGGCATAATGGGCGCGCGCCAGCAGCCAGGCGCCGGCCGCCCCGCCGATGCTCATCCCCAGCTTCACCCCGAAGCTGGAGGCGGCAAACAGGAACCCCTGCGCGCGAAAGCCGCTCTTCCACGCGCCGAAATCCACCGCATCGGCCATGAAGGCAAACAGCAGCCCGCCCAGCAGGCCCAGCCCGGCATAGGCCAGCGCGTTCATCGCCATCAGCCAGGCCAGCGATGTGCCCAGCGGCAGGGCGGCGGTGCAGATGGCGCCAATCCCGGCGCCGATCATGCCGGTGGCCGGCTTGCCGATGCGGTTGGCCACCAGGGCGCTGAGGGCGGTGCCGATCAGGATCACCAGCATCATCGCCATCAGCGGCGGCGCCCATTCGGCATGGCCGGCCACATCGCGGGCATAATAGATGGTGGACTGGATATGGCCGATGAAGCCGATCCAGAAGGCCAGGTTCACCAGCATGGTGGCAATCCACGGCCAATTGCCGCGCGTGGCCAGCAGCGATTGGCGGGTGGTCAGGCGCTCGGGGCTGGCCTCGGGGGCTTCGCGCTCGCGGGTATTGGCAAAGGCGATGGCAACGCCGGCCAGCGTCAACACCGCCAGCAGCAGGGCCGCGCGCACAAAGCCCGCCTGTTGATCCCCCCCGCCCAGCGCGCCCACCAGCGGCAGCATGGCATAGCTCACCCCCACCGTGGCCGAGGAGCCGAGCAGTTCGCGGATGGCATTGGTGGTGTTGCGCGCGCGCACGTCGCGCGTCAGCGTGGGCAGCATGGAATTGAGCGGCAGGCTGATGCAGGAATAGAGCAGGCCCACCGCTGTGTAGCTGACATAGATATAGGCCAGCTTGGCCAGGCCCGACAGCGCCGGGGCGGCAAACACCGCCACCCCCGAGGCCGCAAAGGGCAGGGCAAACCACAGGAGATAGGGCCGGTGCTTGCCCCAGCGCGTGTGGGTGCGATCGATCGCCAGCCCCAGCAGCGGATCGAACAGCGCATCCACCCCGCGCGCCAGCAGGAACAGCGAGGCAACCGTGGCCGGGCTGACGCCATAGACGTCTGTGTAGAAATACATGAGATAGGCGCCGGTGGCCCCGAAGATGAGGTTCACCCCGAAATTGCCCAGGCCATAGCTGACCCGTTCCTTCAGCGAAATGCCGGCGCCCATGGCTTGTTGTCCCTTACTGGTTGGCCGGCACCGGCAGCGCGCCCAGAAAGGCGAGCGAGCGGCGCACTTCGGCCACAGGATCGGGCACGGCATCGATTTCCACGATGTTCCAGCCGGCAAAGCGGGCATCTGTCAGCAGCGCCTGCCAGCCGGCCCAATCCACCTTGCCCGCCCCCAGCGCGCAGAAATAGGGCCGGTGCGAGAGGTGCACCTGGTGATCGATGGGGATGCGCACGGGGGCAGGGCCGGTGGCATCCTTCCAGTGGGTGGCGATGAGGCGTTCCTTGTGGCGCGCCACCACTTCCACCGGATTGGCACCGCCCAGCAGGATATGCGCCGTATCGGGGCAGAAGCCGACGAAGACCGGATCGGTGAGCAGCAGGATGAGGTCGATGTCACGCGCCAGCGAGAACAGCGAATGGGCCTCGGTGTGCAGCGCCAGTTGCACGCCATGGCGCAGGGTGGCAGCGCCTAGCAGGTTGCAGAAATCGGCGATGGTTTTGGCGGTGTCGAAGCTGGCGATCTGCGGCGGCTGGCTGTCCCAGCTGGCGCGCATGGGCAGGCCCATCACCATCGCGTCCACGCCAAAGCTGCCCAGATATTCGGCATAGAGGCTGGCCTCGGCGATATAGGCCGCGCGCGTTTCGGCGGTTTCCAGATCGCCGCCGATCGCCACATCGGCGAAGAAGCCGCTGGCCAGCTGCAGGCCGCGCGCGGCCAGCGCCTCGGCAAAGCCGGCGGCAGAACCATAGGCGGCCAGCGTGTCGCGCCAGCCGAAGGGTGAGAAGGTCAGCTCGATCCCGCGTGCGCCGCTTTGCGCCACGGCATCCAGCATGCGGTCCCAGAAGGGGCGCGGTTCGGCCTTGCCCAGCGCCACCACTTCGTCCTCATTGGCCAGCCCCCAGAAGGAGGGGTGAAAAAAAGTGATGAGATCAATCGCATAAGCCTGGGTAGTGGTGGCCGAAGAGGGGGAAGCTGGCATTATCGGTCCTGTCTGCGTGCGGCGCCTGGTGGTGCGCGGCGGTTGGCCGGGGCAGTGTGGGGCCGCGCGGCCGCACTAAAAGAAATCGTTTACATATCTATGAGCCAGGGTTGGCCCTGTCAAGCAAGTCTCGCGCGCGGCGCTGCGGGGCGGGGGCGGGGTGCGGGTGTTTCACAGCGGTTTCACGGGGATGCCGGCCGCGCCCGGCCCCACGCATACGTTCCCACCGGGCGTTTTTGCCATTGCCTGCCGCCGCCGGCGATGCAAAAGCTGTGGCCAACACCAAAAGGCCGGGGCCGGCCGGGTGCGGATTGATGAAATAGTTTACATTGGCCATGCCATGGCCTTTTCCGGCCCTTTGCGCCAACCCCACCGCCGGCCCGGCAGATTGAGAGAGATGGAACACAGATGGCCTTGCAGACCTTCGCGCTGATCGGCGGCGGCCCGGGCAGCTTCATCGGCCCGGTGCACCGCATTGCCGCCGAACTGGATGGCGAGATGCGGCTGGTGGCCGGCGCCTTCAGCTCCAGCGCGGAAAAATCGGCGGCGGCGGGCGCGGCCTATGGGGTGGATCCGGCGCGGGCCTATGCCAGCATCGCCGATCTCGTGGCGGGCGAGCGGGCGCGGCCCGATCCTGTGGATTTCATCGCCATCGCCACGCCCAACCACATGCATCTGCCGGCCGCCCGGGCCGCGCTGGAAGCGGGCTTCCCGGTCATCTGCGACAAGCCGGCCACCGCCACTTTCGCGCAGGCGCAGGAACTGGCGCAGATCGTGGCGCGCGCCGGCCTGCCCTTTGGCCTCACCTACACCTATTCCGGCTATCCGCTGGTGCGCGAGGCGCGCGCGCGCATTGCCGCCGGCGCCCTGGGCGAGATCCGCAAGGTGGTGGTGGAATATCCGCAGGGCTGGCTGGCCAAGCCTTCGGAAGGCAAGCAGGCGGCATGGCGGGCAGACCCCAGCCGCTCTGGCCCCGGCGGCTGCGTGGCCGATATCGGCGTGCATGCCTTCCATCTGGCCGAGTTCATCTCGGGCCTGCAGGTCAGCGAGATCCTCGCCGATCTGGGCACGGTGGTGCCCGGCCGGCAGGTGGACGATGACTGCCAGATCCTGCTGCGCTTTGCCAATGGCGCGCGCGGCGCCCTGCTGGCCAGCCAGATCGCCGTGGGCGAGCGCAACGGGCTGGCCATCCGCCTCTATGGCGAGAAGGCCGGCCTTGCCTGGCGGCAGGAAGAGCCCAACCGCCTGTGGCTTTATCACGAGGATGGCCGCAGCGAGCTGATCCAGGCGGGCGATCCCGGCCTTGGCGCCGATGCCCTGCGCGCCAGCCGCACGCCCGGCGGCCACCCGGAAGGCTATCTGGAGGCCTTTGCCAATATCTACCGCGATTTTGGCCGGCTGCTGCGCGGGGAAGCGGGCGCGCTGATCCCGGGCATGGCCGATGGCCTGCGCGGCATGGCGCTGATCGAACAGGCCGTGGCGCTCAGCCGCGCCGGCGCCGGCTGGACCGCCTTCACCGTCTGATCGGGAGAGACAGGATGCGTAATCTCAAGGGGCCGGGCCTGTTCCTGGCGCAATTCGCCGGCGACAACGCCCCCTTCAACAGCCTTTCCGCCATTGCCGACTGGGCAGCGGGGCTGGGCTACAAGGGCCTGCAGATCCCCAGCTGGGATGCGCGCCTGTTCGATCTGGCCAGGGCCGCCGAAAGCCAGACCTATTGCGACGAGATCACCGGCATGCTGGCCGAAAAGGGCCTGGCCATCACCGAGCTGTCCACCCATCTGCAGGGCCAGCTGGTGGCGGTGCACCCGGCTTATGACGCGCAGTTCGACGGTTTTGCCGTGCCTGAAGTGCGCGGCAACCCGGCCGCCCGCCAGGCCTGGGCGACCGAGCAGGTGAAGCTGGCGGCGGTTGCCTCGCGCCGGCTGGGGCTGGCGGCGCATGCCTCCTTCCCCGGTGCGCTGGCCTGGCCCTATGTCTACCCTTGGCCGCAGCGCCCGGCCGGGCTGGTGGAAGATGCCTTCGACGAGCTGGCCCGCCGCTGGCGGCCGATTCTCGACGTGTTCGACGAGAATGGCGTCGATATCGGCTTCGAGCTGCATCCGGGCGAGGATCTGTTCGACGGCGTCACCTTCGAGATGTTCCTCGAGCGGGTGGAGAACCATCCGCGTGCGAACATTCTCTACGATCCCAGCCATTTCGTGCTGCAGCACCTCGATTACCTCGCTTTTATCGACATCTATCACGAGCGCATCAAATGCTTCCACGTGAAGGATGCAGAGCTTCGCCCTTCGGGTCGCTCCGGGGTGTATGGCGGCTATCAGAGCTGGGTGGACCGGCCGGGCCGGTTCCGCAGCCTGGGCGATGGCCAGGTGGATTTCGCGCAGATCTTCAGCAAGATGGCCCAGTATGACTATGCCGGCTGGGCGGTGCTGGAATGGGAATGCGCGCTGAAGCACCCGGAGGCAGGTGCCGCTGAAGGGGCGCCCTTCATCGCCCGCCACATCATCCGCGTGACCGAACATGCCTTCGACGATTTTGCCGCAGGCGGCGCTGATCGCGCGCTGAACAAGCGGATCATGGGCATCGACTGACGCGCCGGGCGATCGGCCAAGCGATTCAGATCAAGGCAGGGCCCGCCGGCCGTGCTATGGCTGCGGCGATGACGAAAGCGCCGCGATCATGACTTTTGCCGGCCTTGGCCTGATGGGCGGGCTGGCGCTGGGTTTGGCCAGCAGCCTGCATTGCCTGGGCATGTGTGGGGGGATTGTCTCCTCGCTGATGCTGGCGGGCGGCGGGCGGCGGGCGCCTGGCTGGGCAGGGCGGCTGGCGCGGCTGCAGGGCGGGCGCGTGCTGGCCTACAGCCTGCTGGGCGCGCTGTGCGGCGGGCTGGGCGGCGCGGTGTTTGGCCATCTGGCGGGGCCGGTGCTGTTTCTGGTGCTGCGTTCGGTGGCGGCGCTGTCGCTGGGCTGGGTGGGGCTCACGCTTACCGGCCTTGCGCCGCGCGTGCCGCTGGCCGAACGCGGGCTGGCGCTGGGCGCGGCGGGGCTGCGGCGTGTGCAGGCGCTGGTGCCGGCGGTGCTGGCGCCGGTGCTCACCGGCATGATCTGGGGGCTGATGCCTTGCGGCATGGTCTATGGCGCGCTGGCCTTTGCGCTGGTCAGTGGCTCGGCGCTGGGCGGCGGGCTGGTGATGGCGGGCTTTGGCCTGGGCACGTTGCTGCCGGTCAGTGCGGCGGGGGCAGGCGTGGCCTGGCTGGGCCAGCGGGCCACCGGCCCGCGCATGCAGGCGGCGCTGGGCGTGGTGCTGATGGGCGGGGCGGCGGCCTCGCTCTGGGTTTCGCCGGAGGCTGTGCGCGCGCTGTGCGGCGGCTGAGCGGCGGTTTTCGGCGCCGTTTCGCACCAGAGATGGCCCGCCCGCGCGGTTGATAAGCCTTGCGAAAAGCGCTGCCGCCCGGTTGGCCCGGGCCAGACAGGGCCTAGTTGCATCCGGAATGAATGTGTTTTCCCCGCAGAATGATAGATATCTGCGCCCGGACTGATAATAACAAGACGGGATCATCGGGGGACTTATGCAAGGACGGCGCGTCGTTTCCGGCCCGGTGGCGGGCTGTGTGCAAGCATCTTTGCGTCATCACACCGATGACGTTGGCAAATGCGATTCCCGATATGCGCTTTCAGAGCGGGTTGATATTTGTATCTGCACCTTCAGGCGGAGTGATTTGTATAAAACGCTGGAGTCCATCTGCCATCAGATTGACACAGATAATTTACAATTGAAAGTCATTATTATCGACAATGACGATGTCGAGAGCGCCCGGCCGGTGGTGGACAGGGCGATCGCCCGCCTGAAAATCGATTGTCTTTATCTCCACGCGCCGGCCCGCAATATATCCTTGGCGCGCAATGCCGCCTTTGCCGCCACCAGCGCGCCCTATGTGCTGTGCATCGATGACGACGAGGTGGCCGCGCCCCGCTGGGTGCGGCACATGGTGGATGCCTTGCGGCAATCGGCGGCGGGCGTGGTGATCGGCCCGGTGCATGCCGTCTATAGCCCGCACCACCCGCGCTGGATGCGCGAGATGGAGCCGCATTCGGCCATCCCGCGCGGCAATTACCGTGCCGCGCGCCTCACCCATATCGGCAATGCCGGCTTTCGGGGCGCGGTGATCCGGGGGCGGCGCTTCGATCTCCTGTTGGGGCGCAGCGGGGGGGAGGATACCGAGTTCTTCTCGCGCCTGCGCCGCGAAGCCGTGCCGATCACCTATTGCGACGAGGCCAAGGTGTTCGAGCCGGTGAGCGAGGAGCGGGCCAGCATGAAATGGCTGGTGGAACGCCACTTCCGCATCGGCCAGACCTATGCCCGGTCGGAGCGGCCGGCAGGCGGCGGGCGGCTGCCGCTGGCGGCGCGGGCGGCGGCCAAGGCGCTGGCCTGCCTGGGGCTGGCGGCGGCCAATCTGGGCCATGAAGGGCGGGCCAAGTGCCATTTCCTGCGCTTTGTCATGCATGCCGGCGTGCTGATGAACGCGCTGGGCCTGCCGCCGATCGAATTGTATTGAGGGGGGCGGCGGATGAGCCTTTCGCTGGCGCAGAAGCTGTCGTTCAGGCTGGCCACGGGCTGGCAGCAGCGCACCATGGCGCGGGCGGTGGCAGGGCCGGTGCTGAGCATCGGTTTCGACGATGCGCCGCGCAGCGCCTGGACCATGGGCGGCCAGGTGCTGGCCGATCATGGCGTGCGGGCCACCTATTATGTGTGCGGCGGGCTGGTGGATACGGATGGGGAGCTGGGCACCTATCTCACCCGCGCGGATCTGCGCGCGCTGGTGGCGGCCGGGCATGAGCTGGGTTGCCACACATTCGATCACAGCAGCGCCCTGCTGGCGGGGGCGGGCCGGTTTGCCGCCTCGCTGGAAGAGAATGCCCGCTGGCTGGCGGATTTCACCGGCGGCGTGGCGCCGTGCAGCTTTGCCTATCCCTATTGCCATGTGGGGCTGGCGGCGCGGCGGGCGGCGGGCGCGCGTTTCCACACCGCGCGGGCGGGCGGGCGGGCGTGGAACGGGCCCGTGTTTGATCCGGCCGTGCTGGCCGGCTGGCCGCTGGAAGCGCGCGAGGGGGCGGTGGATTATGCCGACCTGTGTCAGGCGGCGGCGCGGGCGGGCGGCTGGCTGGTGCTGTTCTCGCATGATGTGAGCGAGCGGCCCGGCCCCTATGGCTGCACCCCCCGGCAGCTGGACGAGGTGCTGCGCGCCGCGCGCCGGGCGGGCATGGCGATCCTGCCAGCGGGCGATGTGGCGCTGGTGCGGCGCTGAGCGTTTTTTTCGCGAACATGTCTTGTGTGTTGCAGGGCGCGCGCGGCCGGGCTTGGCGATGGGCGTGCGCAAGGCGTGTTTTTCGCACAAGCGAGGTAACGATGTCGGATTGTATCTAAAGTGTATCCGCTACAAATGTAAAAAAACGTACAATACTGAAAATTTTCGGTTTTATCTGTGGAAATCTACGGTTTCCGCGTCAAACTATTATAGTTTCATTAAGGACATTTACGTAGCACCTGGGCGTGCCGAGGCGACATTAGGCATAAGACAAATGACCAGCAGGGGTTATTATGCCTAAGGTAAAAGCGCGCCTTCTTTCGACGTCCACCATGGCCGTTAGCCTTGTGCTGGCTGGCATTGGCACTAATGCACTAGCTGATTCAGCGACTACTTCTACAGATGGTAATACCGTTGTCGTGGATGGCAATGGAACCACGGGCTATGTTATTACATCGGCGTTGAGCACATCCTCCGCCAATCCCACTGTCATCAATGGCTCGTCTTCCAGCTCGGTCATTTCAGTGAGTGGCACCAATGTTACGGTGGGCTCCAGCACGACCAACACGCTGTTCACCGATTTCCACACGGTGGGCGGCTCGGGCAGCGGCGGCGGCGCCGGGCTGGGCGGCGTGTTCTATGTCGATTCCGGCGAGAGCCTGACGCTGGTCAACGTCTCCTTCTCCAGCAACCTAGCCCAGGGCGGCACCGGCGGCACTTCCACCACGGGCGGCTCGATGAACGGCCTGGTGACGACTTCGAGCGGCACCAGCGGTGCTGCCGGCTCGGATGCCGCCTCCGATTATTCCAGCTACAACAGCACGAATGGCGGCCCGGGCTATGCCGGGCATACCGGTTCGGCAGCGTCCAGCGGCGTGGGCGGCAATGGCGGCAAGGGCGGCAATGGCTCGAGCGGCTCGACCTCGTCGGATGACATCATCCTGTCGGCGCTGACGGCGGCCTACGATCTCTTCAAGGCCGGAACCACATCGGATACGGCCGAAACCTACAGCACCTTTGCCGAAGAGTTCTCGGCTCTGGCGATCGAGGCGTCTTCGGGGGCGAATGCCGGCGGGCCGACCACCGAGACGCTGGTGGCGGGCCTGGAAGCCATCGCGGCCACTTTCACCAAGCTGTCCACCGAGACCGCTTCGCAAGCCAGCCAGGATTATGAGCAGGAGGCCGCGCAGGAGGCCTATCAGATCAAGCTGACGATGGACGCCTACACGGCCGGCGCTTCGGGCAATGGCGGTGCCGGTGGTGCCGGTGGCAATGCAGGCGCGGGCAGCACCTTCTTTGGCGGCGGCGATGGCGGCAATGGCGGCAATGGCGGCAATGCGGTGTCTTCCACAGGGACGACCGGCGGCGGCATCGGCGGCGATGGCGGTGATGGCGGCACCGGCGGCAATGGCGGCTTTGGCGCCGGCGGCGGTTCGGGCGGCACGGGCGGCACGGGCGGCACGTCGGCCTCGAGCGACAATGTGAACGGCGCGGACGGTTCGGATGGCGCTGGCGGCACGGGCGGCTTTGGCGCCGGCGACGGTTCCACCGGCAGCGAGAAAAACAGCGATGGCACCTATGGCTCGGGCGGCGGCGGCGGCTCTGGCTATGGCGGCGCGATCTTCGTGCGCAGCGGCGGTTCGCTGACGGTGACGGGCAACTCCACCTTCTACGACAACGCCACCGAGGGCGGCAGCAGCGAGAATGGCGGCGCGGCGGGCGATTCGGCCGGCAGCGACATCTTCATGATGAAGGGCTCCACCGTGACCCTGGCCCCGGGCGTGGGCAACACCATCACCTTCTACGGCAGCATTGCCGACGACAGCGCCGCCAGCATCGACGATGCCTCCTATGCGGCCGGCAATGGCGCCAGCCTCATCGTCACCGGCGGCGGCACGGTGAAGTTCCTGGGCACCAACACCTACACCGGCACCACCTACATCGACGGCGCCACGCTGGAAGCCGACAATGGCGTGGGCATCGACACGCTGAGCCATGTGGCCTTCAACGGCACCGGCTCGATCAACAACAGCCTCTCCACGCTGGATGCCGGCGTGTGGCTCACCAGCGGCACGCTGACGCGCCGCGTCGGCACGCTCGACACGCAGATCTCGTGGGGCGGCAGTGGCGGCTTTGCGGCCACTTCGGCCGGCCTCACGCTGAACTTCGGCTCGATCAACGGCGGCCTCGGCCAGACGCTGACCTGGGGTTCGGGCAGCTTCGTGCCGGTGGGCAGCACGCTGATCTTCGGTTCGGATGCCACCGATGCCACCGGCGTTGTCACCCTGCTCAACAACATCAACCTCAATGGCAACCAGGGCCAGATCGCCGTTTACAACAATGCCTCGGGCACGGCCTATGCGGTGATCTCGGGCAATATCTCCAACGGCACGCTGCTGGTGGGCGATACCGATTATTCCGGCACGCTCTACCTCACCGGCACCAACACGCTGTCGGGCCTGACGGTGCAGAACGGCACGGTGTCCACCCTGCTGGGCACCACCGTGGGCCAGCTGATGGATCCCACCAACGGCGGCTATCTCACCATCACCGGCGGCCAGGTGATCCTGGGCGGCGCGGAAAAGCTGACCAGCGTCAACCTTGCCAGCGGCACCCAGCTGACCGCCTATGGCGCGCTGACGACCAATGACATCACCAACGTCGGCACCATCCTCGACAAGAGCACGCTGAACGCGGGCACCATCACCAACACCGGCAGCCTGACGGTTGACGGCGCGGTGACCAGCTCGTGGATCAACAACACCGGCACTATCGATTTTGCCGTCAACGCCACCACCGGCGCCATCACCAACAGCAGCACCGGCGCCATCACCGTGGGGGGCAACCTCGTCTCGGGCGCTATTGGCAACGATGGTTCGGTCATCGTCGATGGCACCGCCAACACCGGCGCTGTCACCAACACCGGCACGTTCGGGGTGAAGGGCAATGCCACCACCGGCGCGCTCTCGAACAGCGGCACGATGGTGTTCGATGCCAACCTCACCAGCGGCGCCATCACCAACAGCGGCACGTTCAGCGTCACGGGCAATGCCTCCACCGGCGCGATCGACAACACCGCCACCGGCAATGGCGTGATCGGCGGCACGCTGACCACCAATGGCGCCACCCTCATCAATGATGGCACCTTCTCGGTGGGTGGCAATGCGGCCACTGGCAACGTGACCAACAGCGGCACGCTGACCTTTGCCAGCACCGCCCAGATCGGCACGCTGACCAACAGCGGCACTGCCTATCTGGATGGCACCACCACCAGCGGGGCGATCAGCAACACCAACCTCCTCGTCCAGAACGGGGCGGTCACCGTTTCGGGCACGGTGAGCAACAGCCAGGGCGCCAGCTGGGTGCTGGCGGCCGACCTCACCAGCACCAGCACCGTGACCAACGATGGCACGCTGTGGGTCGTGGGCGACAATGACGACAGCACGGCGGCCACCCGCACCATCACCACCACCGGCTTTGGCGGCGCCAGCACCGGCTATGTGGGGCTGGGCGGGCTGGACGGCACGCTGGCCAACACGCTGGTGATCGACCAGTCGGGCAACAGCACCTATGCCGGCGTCTTCTCGGGCGCAGGTTCGCTCGTCAAGGAAGGCGCGGGCACGCTGACGCTGACCGGCGCCAGCGACTTCACCGGCGGGCTGACCGTGGCCGCCGGCACCATCGACACCACCGGCGGCGGCACCTTTGCCGACACGCTGGCGATCACGGTGGACAAGGGCGCCGAACTGATCATGGGCACGGCCGATCTGGTCGGCTCGATCACCAATGCCGGCACCCTGCTGGCCACGGCCAACCTGGGCCTCACCACGCTGACCAACAGCGGCACGGCCACCATCGATGCGGTGCTCGCCGCCTCGGGCAATGTCAGCAATACGGCGGATGGCACGCTTACCCTGGCCTCCACCGCCAATGCGCAGATCGCCGGCACGCTGACCAACGCCGGCACGCTGACCAACAATGGCACGCTCTATGTCGATGGCGCTGTCAGCAACAGCGGCACGCTGACGCTGGCCAGCGGCAGCACCACCGAACTGGCCAGCCTGACCAATACCGGCACGATCACCGCCTATGCCCCGCTCACCGTGGTGGGCAGCTACACCCAGAATGCCGGTACGCTGACCGCCTATGACGGCCTCTACACCGGCACGCTGTCGGGCAGCGGCGGCACCATCAACCTGGCTGGCAGCACCTACACGCTGAACCAGACCGCCAACGGCACCTATTCGGGCAGCATCGTGGGCGGCGGCACGGTGGACAAATACGGCACCGGCACGCTGACGCTGAACGGCGCGGCCGACAGCTTTGCCGCCTCGCAGCTGAACATCTATGCCGGCGATGTGACCGTGGCCACCGCCAACCTGCTCGACAGCGCGCTCAACGTGCTGATCGACACGGCCGGCACGCTGACCCTGGAAGCCAACCAGACGATCCACGACCTGACCGGCGCCGGCACGCTCGACATCGGCACCTCGACGCTGACGCTGAGCGATGGCGGCGAGTTCAGCGGCACGATCGACGGCACCGGCACCATCGATGTGACGGATGGCAACTTCACGCTGAACAGCGCCATCAACAACACCGGCGGCACCTTCACCGTGGGCACCGACAGCACTGTCACCGTGGGTGCCAGCGGCAGCCTCACCACCACCAACCTCAATGTCACCGGCGGCACGCTGGACCTCATCGGCAAGGCCACGGCCACCACCACCACGCTGACCGATGGCGCCACGCTGCACCTGGGCAATGGCGTGGACCTGGACGAGAGCGGCGCCGAAACCGGCACGCTCACCAGCACCACCACCTATGTGCTGGGCGGCTCGGCGATCACCGGCAACGGCTCGATCTCGGGCACGGTCTATGTCGGCGGGGCCAGCGCGGGCATTGTCGCGCCGGGCAATTCGCCGGGCATCCTGTCGTTCGACAACATCACCTTCGGCAATAATTCCACCGCCGAAATGCAGGTGGATGGCACGGCCGGGGCGGGCGTTACCGGCGGCAACGACCTGATCGAGGTCTCCGGCCAGCTCACCCTCACGGGCAGCTCCACCCTGGCGATCAGCAAGTCGGTGTCGAACAGCTTCGCCCTGTCGCTGGGCGAGCAGATCCAGCTGTTCAAGTTCTCGGCCGGCAAGGTGAAGGGCTATTTCGGCTCGGTCACGCTCAGCGACTATAGCGGCAGCGCGCTCTACAACGTTGCCACCGGCACGCTGATCGGCCTTGGCAGCTACACGCCGGCCAGCTTCAAGGCGGCGGTTTCCACCACCGCCAACCAGGCAGCGATCATGAAGGCGCTGATGGTGAACGATGCCGGCGGCGTGCCGCAGTACTATGGCGGCAACCTGATGAGCTATGTCACGTCGGCGCTGGCCAGCAATCCGGCATCGGTGGCCGGGGTCTTCGCCCGCTGGTCGCCCGAGGCCTATGCCGGCATCATGGACCAGATGAAGTTCAGCATGCTCGACAACCTGCCGGAACTGGGCGGTTACGACAAGCTGACGCCGGGCCGCACCTATGCCACCGGCAGCTTCAACCGCGGCGGGCTGAAGGGCGAGGGCCAGACCGGCTATGCCCAGAACAACCTGCGTGACGATGGCTATAACGTGGGCATTGCCCATCAGTTCGGCTTTGGCCAGCTCACGCTGTCCTATGGCCATTCGGATGGCAATTTCTACGGCACCTACATCGCCTCGCGCACCCGGGGCAATCAGGTGGGCCTGGGCATCTCGGCGCCGGTGGCGCTGGGCCAGGCGCTGCGGGTCACCGGCCGCCTGGCCTATGGCGACTACAACTCGCATGGCACGCGCAGCACCAACAGCGGCACGGCCGATTTCGCCGGGGTGAAGAGCAACATCTTCGTCTATGGCGCGGGGCTGGAATATCTGAAGCAGGCAGGCCAGATCCGGGTGGATACCACGGCCGAATTCCTCGGCATGCATGAGCGCATGAGCGGCTTCACGGAATATGGCGCGGCCGACACGCTCGACCAGATGAGCGTGGAGCGCAGCACCCACGAGGCCTATCTGGCCCGCCTGGGCGCCACCGTGGGCTACACGGTGTCGCCGCTGGTCGAAGTCTATGCCAAGGGCACCTACGACCATGAGTTCGGCCACCAGATGACCGACATCACCGCCCATGTCGCTGTGGAGGACACCGCCTTCACCGTGGCCAACACCGGCCTTGCCCGCGACCGGGTGAGCGCTGGCGGCGGCGTGAAGTTCAACCTCACGTCGCGCCTCCAGCTCAACCTCGATGCGAGCGCGGGCACCAACGCCAGCTATCGCTATAACGCGGCGGTGCGCTTCGGCTTCTGATCCCGGCGCACGCAAGAAAAGGCCCGGTCGTGCATGCACGGCCGGGCCTTTTTGCGTCTGGTGGGGGCGTTCAGTGCCGCTTCATCGGGCCGGGCGCCTGATGGCCGGCAGACAACAAGAGGACGAGGAGAGGGAATCATGCCTGACCGGATGGCAAGGATCGCGCTGGCCCTGCTGGCAGGCGCGCTGGCGGTGCCGGCCGCCCACGCCGACCCACAGCCGACAACCGAGGCTGCCGCCCCCCGCGATGCCCATACGGGCCTTGCTACAGGCAAACGGCAGCACGAGCCTGTGAGCATCCACAAGACGGTTGATGCCGCCACGCCCAAAGCGATGGCAAGCCCCTCCACCCCGGCCGACACTGCCAAGGTGAAGGCGCATAGCAATACCAACAATAATTAGGACGGCTGGCCTGCGGCACAGGCGCAAGGCCCAGCCCGGCGCACAGGGCAAGCCTTGCGCGGGATTATCCACGTGGGGATAGGGCCGGATATGCAGGAAGAGTGTGGATGCCCCGCGAGGATTCGAACCTCGATAGACGGAATCAGAATCCGTAGTCTTGCCGTTAGACGACGGGGCATCATCGGGAGAGCGGCCCTCTATGACGGCGAATCGGTTTCGTCAAGCCCTTGTCGACAGGGCGTTCCGCGGGGCGTTCCCGGCGCCCTTGCCCCGCAGCCCCGGGAGCGCTAGCATAGAGGGGAAATCTCCGCCGATGGGGCGGCTGAACATCTATTTCGAGTAAGCAAGATGGCGGATCCTCATCCGCCGGCATCGCGCCATAAGGCGAAGGGGCACAAGGGCCGCAGGAAGCGACAGTCGCGCCGCGGATCAGCCCAGCCCCCAGCCGGGCCTCAGGCCGGTGGAAGCGCTGGCGCCAGTGGTGCGCCGGCGGCAAAGACGCGTCCCGGCGCGGCCGGTGGCGGCCGCAAGCC
>DASRYE010000070.1:0-4681 GCA_035653915.1 Novosphingobium sp.
GGCCTGCCGCTGCCGGCGAAAATCCGCCGCGCGGGCGGCAATCGCCTCCAGCGGATCAGCATAATCGGCCCAACGGGGCGCCGCATCCACCCCGGCGGTGGGCGAGAAGGCGCGTGCCTCCCTGTCCCACCCGGCCACCGGATGCTGGGCGGCGAGGATCTGCTCGGCGCTCATGCCGGCGAAATAGTCATAGCCCTCGTTGAAGGCGCGCACATGCGGCAGGCAGAACCAGCGATAGGCCCCCGGCCCATCAAACCCCGAAGCCTGCGGGCCGGGCGCGCGAAATTCGCCGCCCTCCTCGCAGCCGGGCCATTGGCAGGCGCGGCCCGCATCGCGCACCCGCCCGTGAAAACGATCATGTCTCATCTTCCTTACATGGCGACAGATGGGCTAGATGAAAAGCCACTGGAGACGAGAAGATGACCACCTATACCCCCGGCTATACCCCCGGCCATGCCCCCACAGAAGGCCCGCTGGCCCGCGAAATGCGCGCCGCGCTGGAAGCCGCCTTCACGCCGGCCCACCTCGCCATCATCAATGATTCGCACCACCATCGCGGCCATGTCGGCGATGATGCCAGCGGCGAATCGCATTTCACCGTGGAGATCGAGGCGGCCGCCTTTGCCGGCCTTTCCCGCCTGGCCCGCCAGCGGGCGGTGAATGCGGCGCTGGGCGATATTCCCGGCGGGCGCGTGCATGCGCTGGCGATCCGCGCCCGCGCGCCCGGTGAAGAGGCATAAGGCAGACACCGAACTGACACCGGCCCGGCCTAAACCGGCCCCGCAAACGCCGAGGAGACGTGATGATGATGGGAATTTTTCCGGGATTTGGCCTGATCATCGGCTTTTTCGCGCTGGTGCTGGTGCTCAAGAGCTTCGGCATCAACCAGGAATATCAGCGCGGCGTGGTGTTTCGCCTGGGCCGGCTGGCAGAAACCAAGGGGCCGGGCTGGTTCTGGCTGATCCCCGTGATCGACCGGGTGGTGAAGGTGGATATCCGCGTCATCACCTCGGCGCTGGCCACGCAGGAAACCGTGACGCGCGACGGCGTGGCGGTGAAGGTGAATGCGGTGCTGTGGTATCGCGTGGTGGATGCAGCGCGCGTGGTCACCAGCGTGATGTATTGGGATGCGGCGGTGATCCAGGCGGCCGAAACGGGCCTGCGCGATGCCATCGGCCAATCCGACCTCGACCAGCTGCTGAAGGACCGCGCGGCGATCAACGGCCGCCTGCTGGAGATGCTCGGCGTCACCTGCCAGCAATGGGGCGTGGTGGTCGATGCGGTGGAAGTGAAGGACCTCGACATCCCCGAGCAGATGCAGCGCGCCATCGCCCGCGAGGCCGAGGCGATCCGCGAGAAGCGCGCCCGCATCATCAAGGCCGAGGGCGAGAATGTGGCCTCCAACATGCTGGCCGAGGCCGCCCGCACTATCAGCAACAGCCCCGGCGCGCTGGAACTGCGCCGCCTGCAGACGATCTCGGAAATCGGCGCCGAGCATAATTCGACGATCATCGCCATGTTCCCGGTGGAACTGCTGGAAGCGGCGAAAAAGCTCGCCGAGAAGTGAAGGCGCCGCGGCCCGTCCGGCTGGCCGGCGGCATCACGCTGGATGTGTGGGAGGAAGGGCCCGAACAGGCGCCCGCGCTGCTCTTCCTCCACGGTTTTCCCGAAAGCGGGCGGGCCTGGCGCCACCAGATCGCCCATCTGGCCGGCCGCTATCGCTGCATCGCGCCCGATCAGCGCGGCTATGGCGGATCCTCGAAGCCGGCGGCAGTGGCCGATTATGCCCTGCCGGCGCTGGCGGGCGATGTGCTTGCCCTGGCAGAAGCGCTGGGGATCGCCCGCTTTGCCCTGGCCGGGCATGATTGGGGCGGCATGGTGGCCTGGGCAGCGGCCATCGCCGATGCGGCAAGGCCTGTGGCAGAGCGGCGGATAGAGCGGCTGGTTATCGCCAATGCGCCGCACCCCTGGCTGTTTGCCCGCCTGCTGTGGCTGGATGCACAGCAGCGCCGGGCCAGCGCCTATATCCCGCAGCTGTGCTCGCCCGCGATAGACGGCGTGCTGGCCACGCAGGGCCTGGGCCCGGTGCTGCTGCGCGCCTTTGGCGATGGCGCGCTGGCCGCCATGGAGGTGGACGAGCGCCGCGCCCTGTTCGCCCGCTGGGCCGATCCGGCGCAGGCGCTGGCGATGGTCAACTGGTATCGCGCCAGCGGCGTGGTGGTGCCGCCGGCCGAAGCGCCGCTGGCCCTGCCCGCCGACTGGCAGCAACCCGCTGCCCCCACGCTGGGCCTGCCCACGCTGGTGCTGTGGGGCGAGGCGGATACAGCGCTGGTGCCGGCCAACCTTGCCGGGCTGGCGGATCTGTGTACCGATCTGGCCATAGAGCGCCTGCCCGGTGTGGGCCATTTCAGCCCCTGGCAAGCGCCCGCAGCGGTGAATGCGGCGCTGGACCGCTTCCTCCTTGGCGGCTAGGCCAGCCACTCCACCCAGGCGCCATGGGCATGGGCGGTGGCAAGGAAGGCTTCCTCTTCTTCCCCCGCCCCCGCCCAGATGCGCAGGCGCAATTCGTGGCGGAAGGTGGTGCGGTTGGTCTCCAGCCGCAGCCAGGCAAGCCGCCTGGCAGGCGTGGCCCGGGCGCCGGCGGCCTCCATCGCGGCGGTGATGCGCGCCTTGGTCGGCTCGGGCAGATATTGCCAGACGATGGAATGATAGAGCACCCGCGTGCTGTCGTCCGGCTGGGCGGTGGCCAGGCGGGCGGCCACCCAGTCTGCCGCATCGGCGCGCGCCAGACGCGGCGGACGGGCGCTGGCCAGCGCCGCCACCGCTTCCAGCCGGGCCATGCGCTGCGTGTTCTCCGCCCAGACAAAAGCACGCAGGCGCAGCGCCTCGGCCGGATCGGCCAGGTTCACCGGCGCCTGATCGCACCCCTCGATATGGAGGATATCGGGGCTGGCAGCCGGCGGCGGGGCCCCGCGCCATTCCGGCCGGATCAACACCGGCGAGGCCGCCGGCCCGCAGCGCACCCCGCCCAGATCATAGGCATAGCGCTCGATCATCGTGTTGGCGCCGGCGCTGGCGCCGATCTCGTTCAGCTCGAAGCGGGGGCCAAGGCGCGCGGCCAGCCACATCAGCCCGGCCATGAGCGAGGCCGATCGGCCCGCCTCATTGGTCTGCGGCGGGCTATCGAACCAGCGCAGCAGCGCCGCATCATGGCGCGCCACGGCGGCTGCCACCGCCGCATCGATGCCCGCCTGATCGGCCAGCTCGCCGCGATAGACCGGGCCCAGCCCCGCTTCCGCGCCCGAGAGATGCAGGTGATGCAGGCCGCCGGCCAGCCGCAGCGGCATCGCATCAGCGCTGGTCAGCTGCGGCCAGCTGCGCATCCGCTGCGCGCAGGCACTGCCGCCCGCCAGCAGCGGCAACAGCGCGCGCAGCACCCCTGCCGTCAACGGTGCCTGCATCGTGTCGCAATGCTGCGCCTGCCACTGGATGGCGGCCTCTGCCTGTGCGCGCCCTTCGGCCTTTCCGATATCCATGATCGCCTCTTTGCGTGAGATCGCTTCTTTGGGGGGCAGGCGGTTGCCCTTTGGCCCCGCCACGCGTAATGCCCGGCGCATGTCTGTTTCGCAATCTTTCGCCGGCATCACTTTTGCGGTGCCCAAGGGCCGCATCCTGGAGGAGGCGCTGCCGCTGATGGCGCGCGCGGGCGTGGTGCCCGAGGCCGATTTCCATAACCCCAAATCGCGCGCGCTGGCCTTTGCCTGCGAAGGGGCGGACATGCGGCTGATCCGCGTGCGCGCGTTCGATGTGGCCACCTTTGTGGCCCATGGCGCGGCGCAGGTGGGCATTGTCGGCTCCGATGTGATCGAGGAATTCGCCTATGCGGATCTCTACGCGCCGGTGGATCTGAACATCGGCCATTGCCGCCTGTCGGTGGCAGAGCCGGTGGAAAAGCCGGTGGCCGCCGCTGCCGCCAGCCATTTGCGCGTGGCCAGCAAATATCCCAACCTCACCCGCCGCCACTATGAACGCCAGGGCATCCAGGCCGAGGTGGTGAAGCTGAACGGGGCGATGGAGCTGGCGCCGGGCCTGGGCCTGTCGGGCCGCATCGTCGATCTGGTCTCCACCGGGCGCACGCTGAAGGAGAACGGGCTGGTGGAAACCGACCAGATCATGCAGATCTCGGCCCATCTCATCGTCAACCGCGCGGCGCTGAAGACGGACCGGCGCGTGGGCGCGCTGGTGGAGGCCTTCCGCGCGCTGGTGGCGCAAGGGGCAGCCGAGGAAGCGGGCGCATGATCCGGCTGGACAGCCGCGCGGCCGGCTTTGCCGAAGCCTTCGCCCGCATCGTTGCCGACCGGCGCGAGAGCGATGGCGATGTGTCGAGCAGCGTTACCGCTATCCTCGCCGATGTGCGCGCCCGCGGCGATGACGCCCTCGCCGAGCTGACCCAGCGCTTCGACGGCTATGCGCTGGCCAGCGAGGACGACTGGCGGATCACGCCTGCGGCCTGCCGCGCCGCCTATGACGCGCTGGAGCCAGCCTTGCGCACCGCGCTCGACACCGCCGCGGCCCGCATCCGCGCCTATCACGCCGCCCAGCTGCCGGAAAACCGCGACTATACCGATGCCGCCGGCGTGCGGCTGGGCGCGGTGTGGCGGGCGGTGGATGCGGCCGGGCT
>DASRYE010000071.1:0-9932 GCA_035653915.1 Novosphingobium sp.
AGATTGGCCACATCGATGCGGATCAGCCGCTCGCCATCGGCCAGGTTGAAGCCTTCCTCGATCAGGCCCTCGGCCTTCAGGCGCTGGTCGAGGCCGAGGCGCTCCATCAGGTTGACGGTGATGTTTTCCAGCACGCCGGCGCGGATGCGGCCCAGCACATAATCGCCGGTCTGCCGCTCCAGCACCACGCAATCGATGCCCTCGGCCTTCAGCAGATGGCCCAGCAGCAGGCCCGAGGGGCCCGCGCCAATGATCGCGACTTGGGTTTTCATGGTTTTCTCTCCCCACGGGATGGTGTGGGCCAGCTTTCGCGCCGGCCGCGCTGGGGGGAGGAAATGACATGCAAGGCTGGGGGGATGAAGGCAAGCCTCGTGCAAAGGCTTGGACTTTTCGTGCAGGGGCGGAAAAGGGGGCGCGGGCCTTGCCCCGCCCCCTTCCCTCATCGCTTATTCGTAAAGCGGCGCCCACATCCGCTGGGCGATCGCCTCACGCGTCAGCTGCTCGGGCGCGACGGTGCACACGCCATCTTCCTGCGCCTGTTCCACCACCGCCAGCGCCACTTCCAGCGCCACATGGCGCAGATCGGTGATCGCCGGCAGCAGGCCGCCGCTCGACCGTTCATGCTCGAAATCGACCAGCGTGCCCAGGCGCCTCGCGGCCGCCATGAACATGTTGTCGGTGATCTCGCGCGCGGCGGTGACCAGCGCGCCAAGCCCCACGCCCGGGAAGACGTAGACATTGTTCACCTGCGTGACGCCCGGCGTGCCGAACGGGCTGCCGGTGCCGACGATGGCGCGGCCCTCGCTCCACAGCAGGATGTCGGCCGGGTGCGCCTCGGCGCGCGAAACGGGGTTCGACAGCGGGAAGATCACCGGACGGTCAACGCCTGCCGCCATCAGCCGTATCACGCCCTCGTCAAACGCATTCTTCTGGCCCGAGGCGCCGATCAGCACGGTGGGCCTGATGTGGGCGATCACCTCATGCAGGCCGATCAGGCCGCTGGAACGGCGCGGCCAGGCCTCGATCTCGGCGCTGGGGCGGGCCAGGTTCACTTGCTGCGGCGGCAGGTTGTTCATGCCGGCATGGATCAGCCCGTCGCGGTCCAGCGCCCAGACGCGGCCGCGCGCCTCTGCTTCCGAAAGCCCCTCGGCCATGATCGCGCGCACCAGCATCTCGGCAATGCCGCTGCCGGCCGCGCCCGCGCCAAACAGCACCACGCGCTGCTCGGCCAGCGGCACGCCGGTCTTGCGCACGGCGGCCAGCAGGGTGCCGACAGCGGTGGCCGCGGTGCCCTGGATGTCGTCGTTGAAGGAGAGTAGGCGGTGGCGATAGCGGCCCAGCAGGTCATAGGCGTTCTTGCCGGCAAAATCCTCCCACTGGAGCAGCACGCCGGGGAAGCGGCGCTCCACCGCGGCGACGAAATCTTCCAGGAAGGCATCATATTCGGCGCCCCGCACGCGCGGCGCCTGCCAGCCGATATAGATCGGATCATCGCGGCGCACGGGATTGTCGGTGCCGACATCGAGCAGGATCGGCAGCACTTCGGCCGGGTGAATGCCGGCGCAGGCGGTGTAGAGCGCCAGCTTGCCGATCGGGATGCCCATGCCGCCGGCGCCCTGATCGCCCAGGCCCAGAATGCGCTCGCCATCGGAGACGACGATCACCTTCACCCGATCCAGCGCCGGATTGGCGAGGATGTCGTCGATGAGGTGGCGGTTGGGATAGGAGATGAACAGGCCGCGCGGGCGGCGCCAGATTTCCGAAAAGCGCTCGCAGCCCTCGCCCACGGTGGGCGTGTAGACCAGCGGCAGCATGCGCGGCAGATCCGATTGCACCAGCGCGTGGAAGAGGATCTCGTTGGAATCCTGCAGCTCGCGCAGGAAGGCATAGCGGTGGAAATCGCTGTCCATCCCTTCCAGCACCTTGCGGCGGCGGTCGATCTGGCCCGACAGCGTGCCGACATGGGGGGGCAGCAGGCCGTGGAGGCCGTATTCGTCGCGCTCCTGCTCGGAAAAGGCGGTGCCCTTGTTGGTCAGCGGATTGTTGAGCAGGGCATGGGCGAGCGCATGGCGGGCTGGAGGCACGGGCGACAGGTTCCTTGATTGGGGCGGCGCGCGAGGAACGCGCCGTCAAGGTGGGGGGAGGAGAGACTGAGCCCGTAGGCCAGCGGGCCCGGGAAGGCAAGGCAGCCCGCGCGCCTTGCTTTTCCCGGGCCTTTTTCCCGCCCGGCGCCCTTCAGAAAGGGATCAGCTGTGCGAAATGATGGGCCAGCGCCACCACCGCGATGCAGGCCGCCAGCGCCGCCCAGGGCAGCACGCCCGCCCGGCGCGGCGTGGCGATGGCGCCGCCCGGCCCCGCTTCGGCGAAATCTTCCGCCAGGGCGTGGGGGAAGCGGCCCTTGTCCTGCACATAGTGGCGGAAGAGGAACACCGGTACGATCAGCGCCGCGCTGATCAGGCCATTGCGCAAGGTGCCCTGCCCCCACACATCGGCGCCCGCCCCCATGAAGGCCATGTTGACAAAGCCGAACACCGTGCCCAGCGCCAGCAGCCAGGTGGGGCAGCGGAAGGGGCGATCCCAGCCCTTGCGATCGATCCGGTGGATCCAGCCCGATTGCAGGTTGAGGAAATTGAACAGGAGGTAGCACACGTTGCTGATCATCAGCACCGCGAAATAATCAGACGCCAGCAGCAGGACCAGGTTGAAGCCCAGATCCGTCCACATGGCGGCGGTGGGCGCGCCATGGCGGTTGACGCGCGACAGATAGCGCGGCAGCCAGCCATCCACCGAGGCCTGATAGAGCGTGCGCGAGGAGCCCATCATCGAGGTCATCACGATGAGCAGCAGCGCCAGCACCAGCATGGCGATGAACACATTGGCCACCACCGCCCCGCCGCCCACGATATGCGCCAGCGCCAGCGCCACGCCCGAGCCATCGTAGATCGCCGGATCGAGCATGCCGCTGAGCCCCAGCGAGGCCTGGAACGCCAGCGGCACCAGCGCGAAGATGACCAGGCACAATAGCCCCGAGGCAATGATCGCGCGCGGCGTGTCCCTGGCCGGATCGCGGAATTCACGCGTGTAGCACACCGCCGTCTCGAAGCCGTAGGTGGACCAGCCGGCGCCGAACATCGCCCCCATCAGCAGCGTCAGGCCATAGGCGTTCCACGTGCCGAAATGGGCGTGGCCGGCGGCATCGCGCAGCAGCGGCAGCAGCGGGAAGAGATGCGCCTGCGGCAGATCGCCGGTGATCAGCGGCACCAGCCCCACCAGCACCAGCGGCGCCAGGCAGGCAAGGCCCAGCAGCTTTTGCGCATAGGCCGCCCGCGCCGCCCCCTGATGCTGCAAGGCAAAGGTGATGAGCAGAAAGGCCGTGCCGACCAGCGAGACGGCATTCACCCGCAGGGTCAACCCGCTGCGGATGAAGCCCAGATCGAGCAGCGTGATGTGCCAGTTGTTGATCGCCGCTGTGGGGGCAAACAGGCTGGCCATCACATAGCCCGCGCCAAGGCTGGTGCCGAGCGTGAGCACCGGCGACCAGGCCAGCCAGTTGCACCACACCGAAATGGGCGCAACGAACTTGCTGTAGGGCAGCCAGGCCGCCGCGCCATAGACAGAAGCCCCGCCCGACTTGTGCGGATAGAGCCCGGCGATCTCGGCATAGACGAAGCTTTGCACGAAACCCATGAGGATGGAGACGATCCACACCACCCAGCTGGGCTGGCCGATGGTGGCGGCAATGCCGCCCATCGTCAGCAGCACGCCGGCCGGCACGCCCGAGGAGGCCCAGAAGGCCCCCTTCCAGTCAAGCGTGCGGTGGAGTTCGCCCGTGCCCGCCTCGCCCTGGGGCGGGTGCAGCAGATCGCCCGGCAGCGCCTCGGCGATGGAGATGTCCTCGCCGATCATCGCTGGCTCACCTCCCAGTCGGGCGCCACATAGAAGGGCTCGTTGGCGGGCGGCAGCAGGCCCTTGCCAAGGATATGATCGGCCGCTTTCTCGCCGATCATGATGGTGGGGGCATTGAGGTTGCCAGTGGTGATCGAGGGCATGATCGAGCTGTCGACCACCCGGAGGCCTTCCACGCCGATCACCCGGCATTCCGGATCGACCACCGCCAGCGGATTGGCCGGGCTGCCCATGCGCGCCGTGCAGGAAGGATGCAGCGCGCTTTCCACCTTGTCGGCGATGAAGGCGTCGATGTCCTCGTCGCTGGTGCAGTTGGCGCCGGGCTGGATCTCGCGGCCGCGCCAGGGGGCAAAGGCCGGCTGCTGGAAGATCTCGCGCGTCAGCCGCACGCAGGCGCGCATTTCTGCCCAGTCGTCCGGGTGGCTCATGTAGTTGAAGCGGATCACCGGCTTCTCGCGCGGGTCGGCCGAACGCAGGGTGACGGTGCCGCGGCTCTTGGAGCGCATCGGCCCGACATGGGCCTGGAAGCCATGTTCGGTGGCCAGCGACGAGCCATCGTAATTGATCGCCATCGGGAAGAAGTGATACTGGATATCGGGATAGCGAATGCCCGCCCGGCTGCGGATGAAGCCGCAGGTTTCAAAGTGGTTGGAAGCGCCCAGCCCCTTCTTCAGCAACAGCCATTCGAGGCCCACCTTCGCCTTGCCCAGCAGGTTGGCATGGCCAAACAGGGTGATCGGCTGGGTGCAGGCCATCTGGAAATAGAATTCCAGGTGATCCTGCAGATTGCCGCCCACGCCCGCCCGGTCTGCCAGCACGGGGATGCCGTGGCGGGCCAGTTCCTCGGCCGGGCCAATGCCCGACAGCTTGAGCAGCTGCGGCGTGTTGATCGGCCCGCCCGAAAGGATCACCTCGCGCGCGGCCTTGGCCACATGCAGCTGGCCGCCGCGCTCATATTCCACGCCCACCGCCCGGCGCCCCTCGAACAGCACGCGCGTGGCCAGCGCCTGCTGGATGACCTTGAGGTTGGGCCGCTTCACCGCATCATAGAGATGGGCCTTGGCCGAGGAGCAGCGTTCGCCATCGCGCACGGTCATGTCCATGCGGCCGAAGCCCTCCTGGCGGAAGCCGTTATAATCTTCCGTCAGCGCATAGCCGGCCTCACGCGCGGCATCGAGCCAGGCCTGGTTGAGCGGGTTTTCCAGCGTGCCATAGGTGGTGGACAAGGGCCCCTCGCCGCCGCGATAGGCATTGCCGCCTTCCTTGCGGGTTTCCGCCCGCTTGAAATAGGGCAGCACCTGCGCATAGCCCCAGCCGCGCGCGCCTTCCTGCTCCCACCTTTCGAAATCCAGCGGGTTGCCGCGCACATAGACCAGCCCGTTGATCGAGGAGGAACCGCCCAGCCCCTTGCCGCGCGGGCAATGCAGCCGGCGGTTGTTGAGATGGGCTTCGGGCTCGCTCTCGTAGTGCCAGTTCCACCGCTTGGTGTTCATCGGATAGGCAAGGGCGGCGGGCATCTGGATGTAGATCGAGCGGTCCGAGCCGCCGAATTCGAGCAGCAGCACCTTGTGCTGGCCGCTGGCCGAAAGGCGGTTGGCCAGCACGCAGCCGGCCGATCCTGCCCCCACGATGATATAGTCGAAGGACTCGTCAGTATGGGGCATCGATGGGCTCCATGGCGACATAGACGCTTTTCACGCGCGTGTAGTGCTCGATGGCCAGGCGGCTGTTCTCGCGGCCAAGGCCGGATTGCTTGTAGCCGCCAAAGGGCAGTTCGATCGGCGTGATGTTATAGGTGTTGATCCAGCAGGTGCCCGCTTCCAGCCGGGCGATCACCCGGTGGGCGCGGGTGAGATCCGCCGTGAAGACAGCGCCGGCCAGGCCGAATTCGGTGTCATTCGCGCGGGCCACCACTTCCTCCTCGCTGTCGAAGGCAAGGACGGTCATCACCGGGCCGAAGATCTCCTCGCGCACGATGGTCATCGCATCGGTGCAATCGGCAAAGATGGTGGGGGCCACAAAGGCGCCGCTGGCGCAGGCGCCCTCTGTCACCCGCGCGCCGCCGGTAACGAGCGTTGCCCCTTCGGCCTTGCCCTTCTCGATATAGCCCAGCACCTTGTCCATATGGGCGGTGTTGATCAGCGCGCCCATCTGCGTGGCCGGATCCAGCGGATCGCCCAGGATCATCGCCTCGGTGCGCGCCTTCAGCTTTTCCAGGAAGGCCGGCAGCACCGAACGTTCGACAAAGACGCGGGTGCCGTTGGAGCACACCTCGCCGGCCGAATAGAAATTGCCCAGCATCGCGCCGGAAACGGCATTGTCGAGATCGGCATCGGCAAAGACGATGAGCGGGCTCTTGCCGCCCAGCTCCAGCGTCACCTGCTTCAGCGTCTCGGCGGCATCGGCCATCAGCTTGCGGCCGGTGGGCACGGAACCTGTGAGCGAGATCTTGGCGATCGCCGGATGACGGGTGAGCAGGCGGCCGGTTTCGGCAAAGCCCTGCACCACCTGGAACAGGCCTTCGGGGCAGCCCGCCTCGATATAGATCTTCTCCAGCTCCACCGCGCTCAGCGGGGTCAGCTCGGACGGCTTGAAGATCATCGCATTGCCGCAGGCCAGCGCCGGCGCCGATTTCCAGCAGGCGATCTGGATGGGATAGTTCCACGCGCCGATGCCGGCGGTGATGCCCAGCGGCTCGCGCCGGGTGTAGCCAAAGGCGGCCGGGCCCAGGTCCACATGCTCGCCGGCGATGGCGGCGGCCACATTGGCGAAATATTCGATGGCATCGGCGCCCGACAGGATATCGACCGCGCTGGTCTCCTGGATCGGCTTGCCGGTGTCCTTGGCTTCCAGGATCGCCAGCTCGTCGTTGCGGGCGCGCAGGATATCCACCGCCCGGCGCAGGATGCGGCCGCGCTCGGTGCCGGTGAGGCGCGCCCATTCCTTCTGGGCCACGCGGGCCCGGGCCACGGCGGCCTCGATCTCGGCCGCGCCATCGATGCGGATGGAGGCCAGAATGTCGCCGGTGGCGGGATTGATGGTGTCGAAATGGGTCATGGGTATGGCTGCTCGCAAAAAGGAAGAGAGCGGCCCTGTGGGCGGCGCGGGGCAAGACCTGCCCGCCCGCGCCGCCCGCCAGGACCGATGCGCTTACCTGCCCAGATGGTAGGTGAGAGTCACCCCCCAGGTGCGCGGCTTGGCGTAAACGCTCAGCGCATCGCCCCAATACTGCGACCCGTCGAACGCATAGCTGCGATAGGCGCGATTGAGCAGGTTGTTGATGAAGAAGGCGGCATCCACCTTGCCCCCTGCCGGCGTGAAGCCGATGCGCAGGTTCTCCACGTGATAGGCCGGCTCTTCCTCCACCGGCGCGCACATGACGGTGAAGCAGGTCTTGCCGGTGTAGCTGGCATCGAACTGACCCGAGGCCGTGCCGCCCAGCAGCGCGAACTCATAACGGATCAGCGCGCTGCCCGAGAAGCCCGGCGCCTGCGGCATGGCATGGTTCACCACGGTGATGCCATCCGGCAGCAGCACGCCCTTCACCAGGCTTTCCTGCAGGGCGCCATTGGCCTGGAAGGTGAGGCCGCGGATCGGGCGGGTAGTGAATTCGGCCTCGATGCCCTTCACCGTGGCCGGCAGGTTGCGCACCACCTGGGTGTAGCCCACCTGCATATAGGCCTGATAATTGTGGTAATCGTAATAGAAGGCGGCAAGGTTCAGCTGGCTGACCCGGCCGATCTTCGTCTTCAGGCCCACTTCATAGTCGTCGAGCGTCTCGGGCTTGTAGGCGATGTTGTTCAGCGTATCGACGATGGCGCTGGCATAGGGCGTGCCGGTGCTGAAGGTGAAGCCGCCCGACTTGGAGCCGCGGTTGTAGCTGGCATAGATCAGCGTGTCGCGCGCGGGCTTGTAGTCCACCTCGGCGCGGGCGGTAACGCCGCTGAAGCTGGGGCGGGTGTCGGCCACCGTGGCCGTGATGCCCTCGGTGGAATAGGCCGAGCCATAGCCAGTGACATAGCCAATGCCGCTGCCGCCCCAGTTGACGCACAGGCCGGTGTAATATTCGCAGCCCGAATAATTGCCCACCTTGTGATCGTGCCAGTAACGCAGGCCGCCAATCAGCTTCCACTGATCGGAGATCTTCCATTCATCCTGCGCGAAGAAAGCAAAGCTTTCGGTGCGCTGGGAGAAATACATCTGCGGATCATAGCCATCAAAGGGCGTGGCATATTTGGCCGAATATTTGCCATCCAGCACCATGCCAAAGGCGCCGAAGGTGAGGTATTGGTGGCCAAAATTGGTGGCCGCGCGCAGTTCCTGGGTGAACTGGCTGGTGTGCGCATCCTGGTTGAACACCGTGCCCGAGGGATAGCACAGCGTGCTGGAGCCCGAGATACAGGCGGTCGGCTCGCTGGAAGCGCTGCCGGCGCCGGTGTAGACCTGCTCGGGATCGCCATCGCCCTGTTCGGTGTAGAACTTCTTCAGGTGCTGGTAATCGGTGATCGAGGTAACGTCGAAGGCGCCGATCTTGCCCTCAAGCCGCAGGCTGATGCCCAGCTGCTGGCGGTTCACGTAGGAATCGCCGGTGCCCGCCGTCGTCCAGGGATTGCCCCCCTGCGAGGGGCTGATCGAGGGGTTCACATAGCCATTGGCGGTGCCGCCATTGGTGGTGCCCCAGAAGGAGCAGGCCTGGCCCACGGCCAGATATTCACCTTGGCCCTGCGCATTGGGGCAGGCCGGCGACAGCGTGTAGTTGCCGGCCTGGCGCTCGTGGTCGGCCTCGGCATAGCGCACGGTGAGGCGGGCCTTGAAATCGTCGGTCGGCTCCCACTTCAGGATGCCGCGCAGGGCCCAGTGGTTGTCGGCGCCGCGGTTGGGCTGGCCGGGGGTGATGTCGCGGATATAACCATCGTCGCGGTCGTACTGGCCGGCGATGCGCGCGGTCAGCGTGTCGCTGATCCGGCCCGACAGCGCGCCCTCGATGATGCGCTGGTTATAGCTGCCATAGGTGGCCGAGAGATAGCCGTCGGTGTGGTCGGTCGGCTGGGCCGAGATGAACTGCACCGCGCCGCCCGTGGCATTGCGGCCAAACAGCGTGCCCTGCGGCCCGCGCAGCACTTCGGTGCGGGCAAGGTCGAAGATCGGGAAGCTCGCCGTGGTGATCGACGAGGAATAGCTGTCGTCCTGGTAGACGGCAACCGGCGGCTCCTGCTGGTCGCCATAATCGTTCTGCGACACGCCGCGGATGTTGAACACCACCTGGCTGGAGCCATAGGCGTTGAAATGCAGGTTGGGGATGGCCCGCACGATATCCGTGGCGGATGTGATGTTGAGGTTCTTGATCTGCTGCGCGCCCAGCACGCTGACGGCAATGCCGACATCGTTGAGCTTCTGCTCGCGGTGCTGCGCTGTCACCACGATATCGCCCGGCGCGCTGGCCGGATTGCTTGCCGGCACGGCCTCGTCGGCCTGCGCGGGTGTAATCGCCACGCCACCCAGCCCACCAACCATCGCGGCCAGCGCGACACCAAGGCGGACATTATGGCGGCTACGGATTTTCCCTGTGGATATGCTCTTCATGGCTTTCTCCTGAATCGTTCAGCCTGCCCTCATCGAACTCCTCGAACTCCTCCGCCGGCAAGGTGCCCGAGGAGGGGCCGCGCTGCAAGGAAAGGCCGCGCAGAACGAAACCGGCCACACCGCCCATTTTCTGCAAAAAATGGCGGAATTCAGCGGCCTGAGCGGCCATTCACCACATTACCTCAACTTATACTCTTCATTAGATTTCAAACAGACACCCCATGCCGCAATGCACACAAACAAAACCGCCGCCAGCACCGAAAAGGGCGCTGGCGGCGGTCTGTCTCGCAAAAGGAAAAGCCCCTCAGGCCTTGGCGGCGATTTCCGGCACGGCTGAGAAGAGGTCGGCGACGAGGCCGATGTCTGCGACCTGGAAGATGGGTGCGTCTTCGTCCTTGTTGATGGCGATGATGGTTTTGCTGTCCTTCATGCCGGCGAGGTGC
>DASRYE010000072.1:0-4829 GCA_035653915.1 Novosphingobium sp.
GGTGGAAAATGGCGCACCCGGAACGATTCGAACGTCCGACCCTCAGATTCGTAGTCTGATGCTCTATCCAGCTGAGCTACGGGTGCGCGTCTTGCACTATGGCAGGGCCAAGGCCCCTTCCCTTATTTCCACCGTGGTGGAAAATGGCGCACCCGGAACGATTCGAACGTCCGACCCTCAGATTCGTAGTCTGATGCTCTATCCAGCTGAGCTACGGGTGCGTCTGGGAGACGCGCCTCTAGGAGGAGTTCGCAGGGTTGGCAAGCACAAAATGACACAATTTCTGATTATCTTGCGCAAGGGTGCCCGGCCTCCCCGCAAACCCTTGGCGCGGCGCGCAGCAGCGCCTCTGCCAGCGGATAATCCAGCGGCGGCATTGCCAGCCCCGCCACGTCGACCAGCGCGAACCAGCCGATATCGCCCCCTTCCAGCGCCGCCGGCTGCCCCTCCCACGCCCGGCAGGCATAGAGCAGGATAACCAGCCCGCCGCCATTGCTGGCAAAGCCCACCGGCACCAGATCGGCCGGGCGCAGCACCACGCCCAGCTCCTCGGCGATTTCGCGGCAGGCGGCGATTTCGGCAGATTCGCCCGCTTCCAGCTTGCCACCGGGAAATTCCCAGAGGCCGGCATGGGCCTTGCCGGGCGGGCGCTGCTGCATCAGCACCTGGCCTTCTGCCCTGAGCAAAGCCACGGCCACAACCAACAGAGGTGAAACGCGAGAGGACATGCACGTCGATTTCGTGAAAATTTTTATTAACAGCCTTGGGCTATATGCCGCAAAATTGCTCTTGGGTGAGATTTGATGGCTGTCCTTTCCTTCCTGGTCCGCCTGCTGAAAGACAATAAGGCGCTCTCGGCAGTGGAATATGGGCTGATCTGCAGCCTGATCGTGCTGGCGATGATCGCCGGCCTGCAGAATTTCGCCAGTGGCGTGATCAACATGTGGAACAATGTCGCAACGCAGGTGTCCACCGCCGTGGCCCAGGCCAACGGCAACGCCGCCAGCTGATCGCGCCCCCAGCGCGCCAACAGCCCACACCTTGGTTAACAGCCTGCGCCCCGCGCCGGCGGCCCGCCCGCTTGCAGCGGCAGCGCCCACGCGCGCGCGCCAGCCCATCCAGACTGATAATCCGGAAAAATACGCAAAATTGCTTTTACCCCGCTCAGGCAAAAATCCTGCTGACGGTTTGTTAAGAACTTTTGCCTAGAAGGGCTTCACCGCCCGGTGAGACGGGTAACAAGCGGGGCGGGCAGATCGATTTTTTGGAGACCGGACATGAAGTTCATCAACAAGTTCTTCCGCAACGAAGCTGGCGCCACCGCGATCGAATACGGCCTGATTGCCGCCCTCATCGCCGTTGCCGCGATCTCGGCCATGAGCGGCCTGGGCACCCAGCTGAAGAGCACCTTCAACACCACCTCGTCGGCCATGGCTGGCGCCGCTTCGTAAGAAGCGCGCGGCTGAACAAGCCGGGTAGAAAAAGGGCGGCGGGACATTTCCCGTCGCCTTTTTCTGTGCCTCCTGTGCGGGCGCAAAAAAGGCTGCGAAGGGGGCAACCCTTGCGCAGCCTTTTGAATGCCGGTGCTGTTGGCGCTTAAAGCTCGCCCATCCGCAGGAAGCGTTCCTCGCGCTGGGCCTGCAGGGCGCGGGCTGACAGCGTACTGAGCTGGGTCAGCTCCTCGTCGATCGCCTTGGACAGCGCACGCGCCATGCCCGCCGGGTTGCGATGGGCGCCGCCCACCGGCTCGGGCACGATGCGGTCAATCACTTTCAGACCCAGCAGGTCCTGCGCCGTCACCTTCATCGCCTCGGCGGCATCGGCGGCGCGCTCGGCCGTGCGCCACAGAATCGAGGCGCAGCCTTCCGGGCTGATCACGGCATAAACGGCATGTTCCAGCATCAGCACGCGCTCGGCACTGGCCAGCGCCACCGCGCCGCCCGAACCACCCTCGCCAACGATCACCGCCACCATCGGCACCGGCAGACCAAGGCAGGCCTCGGTGGCGCGGGCAATCGCCTCGGCCTGGCCGCGCTCTTCGGCTTCCACGCCGGGAAACGCGCCCGATGTATCCACCAGCGTCACCACCGGCAGGCCAAAGCGCCCGGCCAGTTCCATCAGGCGGATCGCCTTGCGATAGCCCTCGGGCTTGCCCATGCCGAAATTATGCTTGAGGCGGGTGGCGGTATCATGGCCCTTTTCGTGGCCGATCAGCATCACCCGGCGCTCGCCCAGCCGGGCAAAGCCGCCGATGATCGCCTGATCCTCGCCATAGACGCGATCGCCCCCCAGCGGCACGAAATCGGTGAAGATCGCCTCCACATAATCGAGGAAATGCGGCCGCTGCGGGTGGCGGGCCACCTGCGTCTTCTGCCAGGGGCTCAGCGCCTTGTAGGTGCTTTCCAGCATTTCGGCGCTCTTGCGCTCCAGCCGGCCGATCTCGGCGGAAATGTCGAGATCGCCCTGTTCGGCGGTGGCGCGCAGCTCGGCGATGCGCGCATCAAGGGCGGCCACCGGCTTTTCGAATTCGAGATAGGACAGCATGCCCCCCGCCTAATCGCCCCTGTCCCTCGCGGCAAGTGCGTAAACGCTTCGGGCGGTTTAAGCGGCTTAACGTTCGGCCAGCGGGTGGCGGGCGTTCACCAGCGCCACCAGGCGGCTTGCTTCCACATGGGTGTAGATCTGGGTGGTGGCGATATCGGCATGGCCCAGCAGCGTTTGCAGCACGCGCAGATCCGCGCCGCCCTCCAGCAGATGGGTGGCAAAGGCATGGCGCAGCACATGCGGGCTGATTCGCTCTGGCGCAACGCCGGCGCGCAGGGCCAGTTCGCGCAGCAGCTGGAACAGGCGCACACGGGTGAAATGCCCGCTGCCCCCCCGCGAGGGGAAGAGAAAGGGCAAATCCGCCCGCGCCATGCCCCCACGCACCGCCAGCCAGCGGCCCAGCACCTGCCGCGCCCGGGTGCTCACCGGCACCATCCGTTCCACCCCGCCCTTGCCGCGCAGCATCAGGAACGGCGCATCGCGCGGCACCGCGGCCACCGGCAGGCCAACCAGCTCGCTGACCCGGAGGCCCGAGCCATAGAGCAGCTCAAGGCAGGCCAGCAGCCGCAGCGGCGCCGGCGCATCGCCTGCCGCCTCTTCCTCGGCGCAGGCAAACAGCGCGGCCACCTCGCCATGGCCCACCAGCCGCGGCAGCGGGCGGCGGGGCGACACCCGCGGCAGCGCCGGCGAAGGATCATCCGCCCGCCAGCCCTCCTCCTGCATGAAATGGTAGAACTGGCGCAGCGCCGAACAGCGCCGGGCAAGGCTGGCCGGCGCCATATCGGCCCAGGCCTCGCCCAGCCCGGCAATCGCAGTGGCATCGGCCTCCAGCAGGTCGCCCAGCACTTCCTCGGCCGCATTCAGGTCGCGGCCATAGGCCTCCACCGTGTTCGCAGCCGCGCCCCGCTCGGCCGAGAGCATGGCGAGGAAGGCAAGGATCGGCCGCGAAATGGCGCTATCCCCGCGCCACGGCTTCGGCAGCGATCATCCGCGCCTCGGCCGCCAGCCCCACGCGGCTGAGCGCGCCGACGATGTGGTAGAGATAGCGCGGGCTCATCTGCGCCCAGCTGTCGCCCTGCATGCCCAGCCCCGCCAGCAGCGCCACCAGCGCCTGGTTGTGCACGGCCGCCGCGCCATCGATCAGTTCGATCCAGTGGCTGCGCGTGTCCAGCCCGGCGTTCAGCTGGTGAGTCCAGTTGTTGCGGGTGGCATCATCGATGCGCCCCAGCCCGGCAAGGCCCGCCACCAGAAAGGCGCTTTTGCGGGCATTGGCGCTTTTATCGGCATTGTGGAAGCTGTCGATATCGGCGCTGGCCACCTGACCGCCGCCGGGCGCTGCCAGCGCGATCAGCCCCCAGCCCAGCGAGCCTTTCTCCACCGCGCCCGCCCAGCGCTGCGCATTGGCATCCAGCCCTGCCGCCAGCATCGAGGCGATAAGATCGCCCGCCGCATCGGCATTGTCGGCGCTGGCCGGCAGGCGGGCGGCGGCATAGGCGGTCAACACCTGCCGCGCATAGCGCCCGCGCGGATCGGCCGCGCCCTCCCACAGGCCCTGCATCGCCTTGATGCGCGCGGCCGGCGTATCGGCCACATAGGCATCGCGCAGCAGCAGGGCGCGGTCGGCCGGCGGCCCGGTCACGTCATCATTGGCGTAGATCTGGCTGTAGAGATCCACCATCGCCGCGGCCGAGAGAATGCCCGCCCCCGCGCTGGCATCGGCCGCATCGGCGCGCAGGCCAAGGCCCACCATCGGCGCGCTCGCCGTCACATAGTCGTAGCGCGGCCCGGCATCCTTCATCAGCGTGGCCGGCACCGTCAGCCCGGTTGCCAGCGCCAGGCCATAGCGCCAGGGGGTCATGTCGGTGGTCTTGCCCCAGTCCATGGTGATGGAGCGGCGGCCAGCGCCGGCGGCGCCGGCATATTTCTGGGCCAGCAGCATGTCGCCGGGGGCCAGGTTGCCGGCCGTTGCCGGATCATCCAGCCTGGCAAAGCCTTCCGAACCATTGCCGGCAAACACATCGCACATGCCCTGCATCACCTGCCAGCGCGGATCCTTGCCGCCCGCCTCCACGCCCACCGCTTCCAGCAGCGGGCAAAAGCCGGTGAAATCCTCGGTGGCGACATAGGCTTCCAGCGCCGCCTGGGCAAAGGCGGGCGTGGCATTGTCAGGGTCCACATCCTGGGCCAGCGCGCGGGCGGCCTCGGCCTCGCCCATGCGCATCAGCAGGGCCAGGCGCAGCGTGGCGAAATCGGCCGGATCCAGCCCCTCCGGCGCATCCAGCCGC
>DASRYE010000073.1:0-8448 GCA_035653915.1 Novosphingobium sp.
CCGCCTACACGCCGATGTCCGCCGGCAGCATCGATCCGCGCTGGGCCGATTATGCCGCGCCCGAACATGTGGCGCCGGTGGCAGGCTGGCTGTGCAGCGACAGGTGCCGCACATCGGGCGGCATCTATCACACCGGCGCCGGCCATGTGCGCCGGGTGCAGCTGCTGGAAGGGCCGGTGCACAGGCTGGCCGACGGCGATATCGCCAGCGTGATGCAAGGCATCGCCGCCCTGCCGGAATGGAGCAGTTCCTTCGCCTCGGGCGCGCAGATCCTGCCCGCCATCGCCGCTGCCGCCACCATCGGAGCATCCGCGCATGACGATTGATTTTACCGGGCAGGTGGCGATCGTCACCGGGGCGGGCGGCGGCATGGGCCGGGCCTATGCGCTGGAACTGGCGCGGCGGGGCGCGGCGGTGCTGGTGAATGATTATGGCGGCAGCGTGCTGGGCCAGCAGGATGGCAGCCCGGCGCCCGCCGAAGCGGTGGCCGCCGAGATCCGCGATCTGGGCGGCCGGGCCCGGGCCTGCCCGCTGGCGGTGGGCAGCGCCGATCATGCCCGCGCCATCGTCGCCTCCGCGCTGGAGGCCTTCGGCCGGCTGGACATCCTCGTCAACAATGCCGGCACCGCCCTGGCCGGCCCCTTCACCGCCCATGACGATGCCGCGGTGGAACGCCATTATGCCGTCAACCTTGTCGGCGGCCATCACCTGATGCGCGCCGCCTGGCCGCATATGGCCGGCCAGCGCTATGGCCGGGTGCTCAATGTCAGCTCCAATGGCGCGCTGGGGGTGGGCGGCAATGCGCCCTATGCGGCGGCCAAGGCGGGCATGCTGGGCCTCACGCTGGATGCCGCGATAGAGGGGCGGCCGCTGGGCATTCTCGTCAATGCGGTGATGCCCACCAGCCATTCGCGGATGATCGAGCAGATCCCCGATCCGGCCACGGTGGCATGGTTTCGCACCCATCTGCACACAGGGCAGGTGGCCGCCGCCATGGCCTGGTTCCTCAGCCGCGCCTGCACCGAAAGCGGGCGCATCCTGCTGGCTGGCGGCGGGCGCCTCTCCAGCCTGGTGTTCGCCGAGACGGGCGAGATCTTCACCCCCGCGCTGGCGGCCGAGGATGTCGCCGCGCGCATCGCCGAGGTGACCGACGAGCGCGTGCTCAGCCCCGTTCACAGCCAGGCCGAAGCCGGCGCCCGCTATTTCCGCCACCTGCCCTGGACAGGGGAGAGCGCCGCCGATTTCGGCCCGGATGTGCCGCGCGGCGCCTGATGCGGGCCGGCACCAGCGGCCGCTCAGGGCGTGCCGATCAGCGCATGGCCGGCCAGCGGGCCAATCCCTTCCACCCCGCCATCCACCGCCAATTGCACGCCGTTCACGAAGCGCGCCTCGTCGCTGGCCAGGAACAGCACCGCCTGCGCCACATCCCAGGCATCCCCCTCTATTCCCAGCGGGCCCACCTTGCGGCGCGCCTCGCGCATCTCGGCGGGCACCTTGGCCATGGCGTGGGGGGTCATCACATGGCCGGGGGCCACCGTGTTCACCCGGATGCCCTGGCGGCCATGCAGCACGCCAATCTCGCGCGAGAGCTGCGCCATCGCCGCTTTCGACGGGCCATAGGCAATCGCCCCCATCGCCCGCATCCCCGCCAGCGACGAGATGTTGACAATGGCCCCGCCGCCTTGCCCGGCCATATGCGGCACGGCATATTTGCTCATCAGCATGGCGCTGGTGAGGTTGGCCGCCAGCGTGGCGTTCCACAGCTCCAGCGTGATATCGGCAAGGCTGGTGGGCACGGCAATGCCGACATTGTTGACCAGCACGTCGATCCGCCCCAGCCCCGCCACGCAGCCCTCCACCAGCGCCGCGCAATCGGCCGGCCGGGCAACATCGCCGGCCATCGCCAGCGCCTGGCCGCCGCCGGCGCGGATCATCGCCGCGGTGGCCTCTGCCCGGGCGCCATCGAGGTCGGCGCACAGCACCCCTGCCCCCTCGCGCGCCAGCAGCAGCGCAATCGCCCGGCCAATGCCGATCTCGCCGGCCTCGGCCCCCGCGCCGGTGACCAGCGCCACCTTGCCGGACAGACGATCGAGATAACGGCTTGGCTCTGGCATCGCATTCTCCCTTGCGCCGCCCATGCCGGCGGGCGCCTGTTTTCGGCCTGTATAACAGGCAATCACCGCCCCCATTGACAGGTCGTTTTTACGTGATTACCGGATGTTTCTGATCATACTCCCATGGCCGATTTCGCTCTTCTCGCGCTTCCGGGCGCCTATCTTGGCAGCGTTGGCGCGCTGACGGATTGCTTTGGCCTGGCCCGCGGCCGGGTGGAGCAGATGTTCGCCGGGCCAGACCGGCTGCGCATGCAAACCCGCCTGCACCGGCTGTCGGCCGATGGTGCGCCGGTAGTGCTGGCCGATGGCATGGTGCTGCCGGTGGATGGCGCCATTGGCAGTCAGGGCGAGCTGGCCTTCATCTGGCTGCCCGCCTTTGTGGCCGGCGGGCGCCGGCAGATGGAAGAGCGCATCGCCCGCAACCAGCCGCTGCTGGCCTGGCTGCGCGCGCGCCACGCAGCGGGCGCCACCATTGGCGCCAGCGGGGCCGCAGCGCTGCTGCTGATGGCCGCCGGCCTGACCGACAAGCTGGCCGTGCCGGTGCCGCGCGTGCTGCAGCCGCTGGCCCGCGCGCTGTTCCCCCGCCAGCCCTTCGAGGACCGGCTGCAGCTGGTGGACCGCGGCACGCTGCTGTTTTCCGGCGGCATCGGCCATGATCTGGCGCTGATCGTGCGGGTGATGGAACGCAGCCTGTCGCCGGCGATTGCCCGCTGGCTGGTCTCGGTCACCGGCCTCGATGGCGAGGAAGGCCATCTCCTGGCCGACGACCAGCTGGTGGCCCGCGCGCAGGTGTGGATCGAGCAGCATTTTGCCGGCCCGCTCAACCTTGCCGATCTGGCTGCCAACCTGTCCACCAGCACCGCCACGCTGAACCGGCGCTTCCACCGCGTGCTGGGCATGCCGCCCAAAGCCTATGTGCAGCAGCTGCGGCTGGAGGCGGCCACCCGCATGCTGGAAAAATCCGACCGGCCGATCGACCGCATCGCCGAAATGCTGGGCTTTTCCGACAGCCGCCTGTTCCGCGCCATGTTCCGCCAGCACACCGGCATGACCGCCAGCCAGTGGCGGGCCGCGCATCGCGCCCAGCCCGCCTGAAGGCCCTTCAACCCGCCTGAAGGCCCTTCAGCCCGCCCGGCCCGCGGCATGCTGGGCCGCGATCCAGGCGAAGATATAGGACGCGCCGATGCTGGCGCCCGCCGCCGGATAGCAGCGCCCCATCACCGATGCGGTGGAATTGCCCGTGGCATACAGCCCCTCGATCACCGATCCATCGCCGCGCAGCGCCCGGGCATGCTCATCGGTGACGATGCCGCCCGAGGTGCCGACATCGCCCGGCACCAGTTCCATCGCATAGAACGGCCCCCGGGCGATCTGGCCCAGGTTGGGGTTGGGCTTCACCGTGGGATCGCCGAACCAGTTGTCATAGCCGCGCCCGCCGCGGTTGAAGTCAAGGTCCTTGCCGGTCTGGCAATAGGTGTTGAACTTCGCCACTTCATCGGCCAGCCCGGCAGGGTCTATGCCGGCCTTGCGGGCCAGCTCGTCCAGCGTGTCGGCCACCTTGAGGAAGCCGCTGTCGAACCAGGCCTGCGGGGTCTTGCCGGGGGGGAAATAGCCCCAGGCATAGCGCTGGCGGTGCCGGCTATCGAGGATGACAAAGGCCGGCACGCCGCTGGCATACAGCCTTTGCCCGTTCTCCATATAGGAGCCGCTCTCGTTGAGGATGCGCCGGCCCTGGCGGTTGACGATGATGCAATGCGGCTTGGAAATATCGGTGTTGTGCATCAGCGCCGGGCCGGGGTTGTTGCCCGGCGGCAAGGTGCCCGGCACCCACCAGGCCTGATCCATCAGGTCGAGCGCGGCGCCATGGCGTTCGGCGATCTCGATCATCTCGCCGGTATCGCCGGGGTTGGCGTTGGTCCAGTCGACAGAGCTGGGCTGGGGGCCATATTTGCGGCGCATCCCGGCATTGCGGGAAAAGCCGCCGGCGTTGATCAGCACGCCATCGCGCGCGCCAATGCGCCGGCGCTGCCCGCCGTGTTCGGCCACCACGCCGGTGATCCGCCCGCCCGCCTCGATCAGCTCGACAACGCCATGGTCGGTGCGCATGTCCACCCCGGCGCTGTCGGCCAGCATCAGCATGCGCCCCTGCAGCGCGCCGCCAAAGCTGAGGATCGGCTTGCCCCGCCGCTTCACCAGCCACATGCGGAACAACAGCTTCACGCCTTCCCACATGCCCGCCGGCGTGCGGGTGGCAAGGCCGATCACGCCCGCCTTGTCGGTGGGCAGCGGCATCACCATCGGGCCAAGGCGCAGCTTGTCGAACAGCGGGCCCATCAGCCGCGCATCAAGCAGCGGCGCGCCCACCGAGCGCGAGCGCGTGCAGCCGCCCGGCCGGTCGTCGTAGTAATCGGCCCAGCCTTCGGTGCGCAGCCACACCATGCCCTGCGCTTCCAGCCAGCGCACCAGCTCTGGCCCGGCGCGCAGATAGGCCTCCTTGCGCGCCACCGAGGCGCCCGGGCCGGCATCCATGCCCACCGTTGCATCCATGTAGGTGCGGCCGGCCGCATGGCTGTCGGCAATGCCATCGCGCGCGAGGAGGTGGTTGTTGGGCACCCACAGGATGCCGCCCGACATCGCCGTGGAACCGCCGAAGCGGTCCGTCTTCTCAAGGATCAGCGGCTGCTTGCCGATGGATTTGAGATAGAGCGCCGCCGCCATCGAACCGCCGCCAGACCCCACGATGACGAAATCGGCGATCTCGTCGAAATCGGCCGCCATTCAGCCCTCCCCGCCGAGGTATTCATGGTAGACCCGGTGGAAATTGCTGATCTCCACTTCCTGCAGCGGGCTGGGCCGGGCCGCGGCGAAAGCGCGCGATTTCATGCCGCGCTGCACTTCCTCCATATTGCTGAAATCCTGCGACAGGATCAGCCCCCAATCGACCTGGCGCCAATCCTCGGCCACCTCCACCACCACATCCCTTGGCTCCTGCCCTTCGGCGAAGCGTTCCAGCACGTTGATCTCGAAGATGCAGCGATCGGGGTCGTCGCCATCGGGCCGGGCGCGATAGAACAGCACGTTGGTGGGCTGCTGCAGGAAGACAAGGTTGGGGAAGATGTTCCAGTCGGTGCCGCCGGCCATCAGCTGCTCGCCGGTGATATCGGGGAACGGGCGGCCGGCCCTGGCCGCTTCCTCGCGGTGGAACTGGGCGAAGGCGATATAAACCTCCATCGGGCTCGCGGTTTCGGGCAGCTCCATCAGCCGGGCGCCGGCGGCCAGCATTTCCTCGGTGGCGGTGGCCTTCAGCGTTTCCCAGATCTGGGTGTTGAAGGCATGCAGCCCCTGGCGGATATCGCCGCCCTGATTGCCCAGCCGGGGCGATGGCAGGCCAAACAGCGCGGTGGGCGCATAGCCGAACATGGCATGGGGGCCCACCGCCTGCGAATAGGTGTAATCATCCATATAGGGCAGCAGCTGGCGGTGGGTGGTCTGCACGTGATAGCCTTCCATGAAGGCTTCCTGGGCGGTCTTCCAGTTGCAGGGCAGGTGGATGCGCTTGCGCCACACATAGCGCATCCGGTCGATCTCATAGGGATCGAGCCGCGTCTTCGCCTCGCCCAGGAAGACCTCCAGCGAAGGCGCTGCCGGATCCATGTTGATGAACACCCAGCCGCCCCAGCTGGCCACCTGCACCGGCTGCAGGGCGATCTCGGCATCGGGCAGCAGGCTGCCCCAATCCTGCCGGTCGACCACCTCCAGCGGGCGGCCATCGAGGTGCCACTGCCAGCCATGATAGCGGCAATGCACCTTGCCCATCCAGCCGCAGCCCTCGGTCAGGCGGCGGCCGCGATGCGGGCAGACATTGTGCCAGGCGCTGATCCTGCCATCGGGGCGGCGCACCAGGGTGATCGATTCATCGGCGATGTCGTAGGTGTAGAAATCGCCCGGCTGGGGGATTTCCTCCTCGCGGCAGGCCATCTGCCACACCCGCGGCCACAGCCGCTCCTTTTCCCGGGCCACGTAATCGCGCGAGATATAGGCCTGCGCCGGCACGCGGTCGGGCGTCACGGCAAGCTTGCTCTGCTGGTTCATCCTGTCCTCTCCTTTCGCCCCGGTGTCAGCTTCTGGCAGGCCCCTGGGGGAATCGCATGTCGAATACACCCTCCGCGATGCGGTTCAGCAAGACCTCGATCGCCCCGCCCGCGATCATCCAGCCGCGCGTGCGGCGCAGGCAATATTCCACCAGCCCATCCTGGCTGTAGCCGGTGCCGCCCATCACCTGCAGCGCCTCATTGGCGCAATCCCAGCCGGCGCGGTTGCAGGCCACCTTGGCAATCGCCGTCTCCTCGGGCGAGGGCAGCCCCGCATCGGCATTGCTGGCCGCCCGATAAAGCAGCAATTGCGCCGCATCGAGCTTCAGCTTCATTTCGGCAAACTTCCACTGCAACCCCTGGAAGGCACACAGCGCCTGGCCGAACTGCTTGCGGGTTTTGGCATGTTCCACCGCCGCGTTGAAGGCATAGCGGCCCAGCGCCAGGCTGCGCGCGGTGTTGCCGATGCGCTCCACATTGAAGCCGGCCATCTGCTTCTTGAAGCCGCCCGGCCCCAGCAGCACCTTGTCGGCCGGCACATGAACATTGTCGAAGAACAGCGGGTTCCATTCCTCGCCCGAAAGGAAGCGCACGGGCTTGCCGAAAGTGAAGCCTTCCTGCCCGCGCTCGATCAGCACCGAGCCGATATTGCCGGTGCCCGGCCCAAAGCGCACATAAACGAGGAACACCGTGGCATGGGTGCCATGGGTAGTGAAGATCTTCTGCCCGTTGATCCGCCAGCCATCGCCATCGGGCGTGGCGGTGGTGGTCAGCTCGGTTACGGCAGAGCCGGCGCCCGGTTCTGTCATCGCCACCGAGATCAGCCCCTCGCCGCGCAGCAGCGGCGCCAGATACTGCGCCTGCTGCGCCTCGCTGGCGAATTGGGCGAAGGTGCGGATGGCGCCGAAATTGCCCGCCTGCACCACATCGGCCGACCGCGGGCAGACCGCGGCGATCGTCTCGATGGCGATCACCGCATCCATCAGCGAGCCGCCCAGCCCGCCTTTTTCCGCCGGCACGGTGATGCCGATCAGCCCCTGTTCGGCCATCAGCCGGGCCACATCCCAGGGATAATCGTCGCTATGGGCCCGCTCCAGCGCGCCGGCGGCCAGATGGCGCTGGGCGAAGGCGGCCACGGAATCGCGGAACATCGCCTGTTCTTCGGTCAGATCGAACTGCATTTTCTCACCCCATCCGCGCAGGCCTTCCCGCGCTTCTCAACCGCAGTCGCCTAATGCGCGGCAGGGGCTGTGCGAAGGGCGCGGGCCAACCCTTCGCATTCGTGATGCATCACCCCCGTTTCCCGCCGGTTTCTTGACAGTGCGCGCCCCTCGCAGCTTCAAACGCGGGGCGAGCCGGGCCGCAAGGGCGGGCATCAACAGGGCGCAAGTATTCAGCCATGACAGCGATCAACGACAGGATTTCCATCCGTATCGACGGCGATATCGGATATCTCATCAGCCACAATCCGCCGGTCAACGCGCTGGGCATTGCCGTGCGCCAGGGGCTGGTGGCGGGGCTGGCCGCGCTGAACGCGGATCCGGCGGTGCGGGCCATCGTGCTCTTCTGCGAGGGGCGCACCTTCTTTGCCGGGGCAGACATCACCGAATTCGGCAAGCCGCGCCTCTCGCCCACGCTGCAGGAAGTGATCGCCCCGCTGGAAGCCTCGGCCGCGCCGGTGATCGCCGCGATCCACGGCACGGCGCTGGGCGGCGGCTTCGAGGTGGCGCTGGGCTGCCCGTTCCGCGTGGGGGTGGCCACCGCCAGGGTGGGCCTGCCGGAAATTGCCCTGGGCCTGTTTGCCGGCGGCGGCGGCACCCAGCGCCTGCCCCGGCTGATCGGCCCGGAAGCGGCGCTGGAACTGGTGCTGTCGGGCAAGCCGGTGCGGGCGGCAGAAGCGCAGGCGCTGGGCATTCTCGATGCGCTGGGCGAAAGCGATCCGGCGGCGGTGGGCACTGCCTTTGCCCGCCGGGTGATCGACGAGCGCCTGCCGGCCGTGCCGCTGCGCCTGCGCGAGGAGAAGATCGCCGCCACCCGCGCCGATCCGGCTGCCTTCGAGGCCCTGGCCCAGCGGCTGACCGCGCGCAGCAAGGGCCAGCTGGCGCCGGCGGCCAATGTCGCCTCGATCCGCCGCGCGTTCACCCTGCCGCTCGACGAGGCGCTGGAGATCGATGCCGCCGCCAACCGCGAGCTGATGGCCGGCAGCCAGTCGCGCGCGCTGCGCCACCTGTTCTTTGCCGAGC
>DASRYE010000074.1:0-11242 GCA_035653915.1 Novosphingobium sp.
CGAAGACGAACTCGTTCATCGGCCGGTCGAACAGGGGGCTGAGGTCGGCATGGTCGGTGACCTGCCGCTGCGCGTCGATGCGGACGATCCGGCGCTGATGGGCGATGGCGGCGAACAGCGCGCCATCATGGCACTGTATCCCCAGCACATGGCTGTCCAGCCTCGCCATGACCTGCACCTCGCCCGCGGGCGAGACGCGCAGAACGCGGTGATCATCGGAACACCAGACATGGCCCTCATGCCAGCGCGGGCTTTCGGGAAAGGTCAGGTCCGCGCGCAGCAGCGTGATCTGTGCCTCCATGGCCGGCTCCATCAGATCTTGTCGGGGAAGGCGGCGTTGTAGTGGCGGCTGTAATCCGGCAGATCGAGGCCATATTGCCGCTCCATCTCCGCGCCGCCGAACATCCAGTGGAAGTTGCCGTCGTAATCCGCATAGGGCTGCGGGGTGACCGGGAAGGGATGGGCAACCTCCTCGCTCTGATAGGGGCGGTGGAAGGCGGAGGGCACGCGGTTCAGATCCGCAAAGTGGTCGCCAAGGTTGATCGTGCCGACCATCACCTGATGGCTTTCTTCCGGCCAGGGCGTGTTGAAATGGTTGCGGATGGTGCGGAACCATTTGAGATGCCAGATTTTCCATTCGCCCGTTGCCGGGTTGCGGATGAAGTCCGCGCCATATTTGCCCCAGCACCAGAAGGCCAGCGGATCGCCATCCTTGCGCGCGCCTTCAAAGCCGGGGGAGGCCCAGGTGGCCTTGGCGGTCTTGCCATCGCCGGCCACCTCGATGGCGGGCGAGGCCAGCGTGTGGAAGAAGATCGCGCCGCGCGGGTCCATCCTGTTCTGGCGGCCCCAGAATTCCTTCACCGTATCGGTGCCGACGAAGCAGCCCCAGCCGGCCACCTCGGCGGTGCAATCAGGCCGCCACAGGGCGAAACATTCGGTGGTGCGGTGGATCTCGCCCGAGCAATGCACGGTTTCATAATGCGACATGGTGTTCTGGATGGCGGTGATCGCCTTCAGCCGGTCGATCTCGTGCGTCATGGCGTCGAGGCGCTGCTCGATGGTTTCACTGGTCATGGAAATGCCTTTGGTTGAGGGTCAGAAGGTCTTCTTGATTCCGGCGAAGACTTCGCGCGGGGGCGCAATGGCGCCGGTCACGGCCATGTTGATGGTCGCGGGATAGTTGTTGTAGTAATACACCGCATCACCCAGGTTCTCGGCGCGGACATAGACTTCCAGATCGCCCTCGCGGTTCTTCCAGCTCAACCGCGCGCTCCACACGCCATAGGCCGGGTTGTAGCCGACGACCGGGATGTTGACCGTGGTGGTGTAGAAGCCGGTCTGGTGGGCATAGTCCACGCTGGGCGTCAACGAGCCCGCGCGGCCCAGATCAAGCCGGTAATCGGCGCCCAGGTTGAACTTGCTGCGGATCTGATAGGGGATGGCCATGCCATAGGTCAGGCCGCTGCCGATCGCGTCGCTGGTGAGATAGGTGTAGTGCGATTGCAGCCAGCTGGCCGAGCCATGCAGCGAGAGGGCCGGCACCGGATGCAGGTCAAACTCCACCTCCTGCCCGCTTTCGCGCACATTGCCCGCGTTGAGGATGACATTGCAGGGGCCCAAACCGATGGTGCAGGTGGTGATGCCCAGCTGCTTGCCGGTGTAATCGTTGAAGAAGATCGCCGCGTTGAGTTTCAGCCTGCGGCCGAACAGCATGGACTTCACCCCCGCTTCATAGGCGGTCAGCTTTTCCTGGCCGAAGGGCAGCGCCTGGGCCACGCTGAAGGGGCGCGGATTGACGCCGCCCCCCTTGAAGCCGGTCGCCGTCTGCACATAGGCCATGATGTCGTGGCTGAATGCATATTGCAGCGCCAGGCGGTAGTCGGTGTGCGAGCCGCTGTAGGCAGCGGGCGTGTAATTGTCGAAGCCGATGAGCGCCGGGACGGTGCTGTTGGGCTGGCCGTTGATGGTGGCGCGGCGGAAGATGTAGTTCTTCTCCTCATGCGTCCAGCGCAAGCCCCCGATCAGATGCAGCCCGCCCGCCACGCGCCAGTCGGCATGGGCGAAGAGCGCGCCGGTGGTCAGCGGAATGCGGTCGTTCTGCTGCATGGCGAAGGTGGAGAAATCGACCGTGCCGCCCTGCACCGTCGCCTGATCGGTGTAGATGCCGCCCACCGTGAAATCGAGCCGGCGCAAGGTGCCACTCAGCCGCACTTCCTGCGAGAGATAGTGGTTGTCGAACTGGGTGTCGGTCAGATCGGTGAACAGGGGCGATTTATCGCCATCATCAGTGTAATCGGCCTTGTAGCCAGACAGGGCGGTGATCGATTTCAGCGTCAGCTTCTCCGCCACCCGGTAATCGATGGCCAGCGATGCCGTGTAGCTGTCGATGTTGTTCTTGCGCGACAGGCAATAGCCCGCATAGGAATTGGTTCCGCTGCGGCCACTGCTGTTGCAATAGTTTGCGTAGTTGACATAGGGGCTGTGCGTAAAACTGTCGCCCGCGGCAATGCCGGCATAGGGCGAATAGGCAATGAAGGGCGAACCGGCCCAGGCGCTGGTGCCCGAATAGCTGTAGGGCACGCCATTCTGGCTCGGCGCATTATCGCCCACGCCATCATTGCCGGCGGTTGCCAGCAGGGTGGAGGCATTCGGCTCGTTGCGCTGGCGGATATATTCGCCAGACAGCCTGACTTTCAGCCCATTGCCCTGATCGTAGAGCAATGCGCCCCGAATGCCACCGATGTTGACGCCGCCATCATGGCCGATCACACAATTGGCGCCGGTCGCGGTAAAGCTGCCCAGGCTGCCCTTGTGCGTGCAATTATAGTCATAATCGGTAACGTAACCCTCGCTGCTGCGATAGAAACCGGTGATGCGCGCGAAGAGCGCATCGGGCAGCAGCGTGAAATTGGTTCCTGCGCGCAGGTTGACGCTGTTGTAGCTGCCATATTCCACCGAAACATAAGCATCGCGCCGGCCCGAGGGATCCTTGGTGTAGAGCTTGAGCGCCCCGCCCATCGAATTGCGCCCGGCCAGCGTGCCCTGCGGCCCCTTGAGCACTTCCAGACGGCTGAGATCGAGCAGTTCGAGCTGCGATCCCACCAGCGTGGGGTAATAGACATCATCGACATAAACGCCCACGCCCGGCTCCATCGCCGGCGTCGTGTCATCCTGCCCCACGCCGCGGATGTAGAGGTTGACCGCCGGGCCATTGGTGGTCGGCGCGATCAGCACATTGGGCACGGCGGCCGAAACGGCGCTGACATTGGTGAGCCCGCGCTGCTCCAGCGTGGCGCCGGACAGGGCGGTGATGGCCAGCGGCACCTGCTGCACCGATTGCCCCTTGTACTGCGCGGTGACGATGATTTCGGCATCGGCCCCGGGCGGCGTGGCGGCCGCTGAGGATTGCGCATGGGCTGTGGCGGCCAGCATCGGCCAGACCATCACGCTGGTGAGCAGATGGCGACGACAAGTCGGCATGATGAGTATCCTTTCCCTGAGTGAGCGCCCGCTTTGCGCGGGTCGCCAAGGCCAGCCGGCCGCATGGGGCCGGCGCGTCGCACGCCGCCGCTTCAGACGGCGTTCGGGTAGTTCACATGATAGAGCCGGGCATAATCGGGGTGCCGCACGCCATAGCGCGCCTCATACTCCGCCCCGCCATAGATCCAGCGGAAGTTGCCGTCGTAGGTGGCATAGGGTTCGGGATCGATCGGGAAGGGATGCGGCACCTCGTCAAACTGGTAGGGCCGGTGGAAGACCGAGGGCTGCCGGTTGGCATGATCATAGGGCACAGGCCCCGGCATGCCGGCCAGCGTGTTGCGGCTGTCCTCGTACCAGCTTTTGGCAAAATCGCTGCGGATGGTGCGAAACCACTTCATGTGCCAGATCTTCCACGCACCGGTTTCCGGGTGGCGGATGAAATCGCAGGCATATTTGCCCCAGCACCAGAAGCTCTTCGCCTCCTCTCCGGCCTGCAGCGGCGGCATGGTTTCAAAGCCGGGCGACATCCACGTCACCTTGGCCGTGCGCCCATCGCCTGCCACCTGGATCACTGGCGTTGCCAGCGCGTGCCAGAAGATGCCGCCGCGCAGATCCGGCGCGGTCATGCTGCGCCAGAAGCCGTCGATCGCCTCGCCGCCGAAGAAGCAGCCCCAGTCGGACACCTCCACGCTGCAATCCGCGCGCCACAGGGCAAAGCATTCGCCGCTCCGGCCGATTTCGGCGGGGGTGATGTGCACGGTTTCATAGCGCCCCATGCAGTTCTGGATGGCGGTGACAGCCTGCGCCCGCTCCAGTTCATGCTGCTGGGCGGCCACGATCCGCTCCAGCCTTCTCCATTCGGTTTCGCTCATGTCGGCCCCTCCTGACGCCTACTTATCCCGCGCGCACCGGCGGCTCCATGGCTGGGAACGAAGTCCTCTTGGAGCATAGGGAACTGCGGCGGAGCGGCCCCGGCGCGCCATTTCCCCGTGGTCCAACCGGCATTTCCCCCGGCGACATGGCCGCGCGCGCCGGGGGCATGCTAGGCTGGCCGCCAGCAAGCCGGGAGAGCCGGCACAAGACATGAGGGAGAGATGGATTGACCGATCGAACGCCCGCCAATGGCGCAATCCCCCGGCGGCCCGGGCTGCTTCAGGCGGCGATCCTGATCGCGGCGGTCATCGCGGGCACCATGCCCATGGTGATCGGCCCGGTTCTGCCCGCGATCCAGCGCCATTTCAGCCCCGCCCCGGGGGTGGCGCTGCTGGTTCCCATGCTGGTGACAACGCCTTCGCTGATCACGGCCCTGCTGGCCGGGATCATGGGCCTGCTCTCGGACAAATGGGGCCGGCGCAGGCTGCTGATCGCAGCGATCATCCTCTATGGCCTGGCCGGCACCGCCCCGCTCTACCTCGACAATCTGCCTCTCATCGTCGCCACGCGCGCATTGGTGGGCGTGGCCGAGGCCGGCGCCATGACGGTCAGCACGATCATGATCGGCGACTATTTCTCCGGCCAGCGGCGCGACCGCATCATCGCGGCGCAAACCACGCTGGCCTCCGTCTCGGGCATTGCGATCAGCCTGATGGGCGGATGGCTGGGGGAATGGGGCTGGCGCGGGCCGTTCCTGGTGTATGGCGCCATGGTGCTGCTGCTGCCGCCCATGCTGCTGTGGCTGTGGGAACCGGCCAGAGCGCGCCGCCAGCAAGCAGCGCCCGCCCATCTGCAGGGCCTTGCCACACCAGGGTTCATCGGCGCTCTGGCGGTTTCCTTTCTCATCGGGCTGGGGCTGATGCTGATCCCGGTCAACCTGGCCTATATGCTTGGCGAGGCGGGGATCGGCGATCCGGCCGCCGCGGGGCGGGTCTATGCCATGGCCTGCCTTGGCACGGTCTCGGGCACGCTGCTGTTTGCCCATGGGCTGGCGGGGCGAACGGCGGTGGCGCTCCAGTTCGCCCTGTGCGCCGCGTTGTGCGCGATCGGCACGGCAGCGATCGGCCAGGCGCATACGCTATGGGCCCTCACTGGCTGGTCGGTGCTGACCAGCCTTGGCATCGGCATCTCGCTGCCCGCCGGAACGAGTTGGGTGCTGGGCATGCTATCGCCCGCGCATCGCGGCCGGGGCGTGGGCCTCTACATGGCGGCGCAGTTCATCGGCGCCTTCATCAGCCCGCTGATCGTGGTGCCGCTGGCGCTTTGGCTGCACTCCTATGCAAAGGCGGTGCAGACCAGCGCCTGGGTCTTCGCGCCGCTGGCGGCCTATGCCCTGCTGTCTCAGCCCGCCTTGCGATGGCGCGCGCGATAGACCGACGGCGGCACCCCATACCGGTTGCGAAAGACCCGGCTGAAATGGGCCGGGTCGACAAAGCCCCAGGCCTGCCCGATCTCGCTGACCGGGCGAGCCGCGCCGGAAAAATAGAGCAGGTCCTGCTCGCAGGCCAACAGGCGCTCGTTCAGAATGTGGTCGGAGATGGTCGTTCCCGGCATGCCCTGGCTGAAGGCCATGTGGAGATAGCGTTTGCTATAGCCCAGTTCACGCGCGATGACATCGATCGAGAGCATCGCATTGGTCAGATTGTGCCCGATGAAATCCTTGATCGCCTCCACCAGTTCGCCGCGTGCATGGCCCCGGGCCGAGGCTGTGGCCTCCTCGCTCAGCACGCTGCGCATCAGGCCCAGCAGGCAGGCGCTCGAGGCGTTGGCCGCTTGCGTGCCCATGTAAGGCGCCTCGCGGAACTGGCCCATGGCCATATCGCACATCAGCCGGGACAACCCCTGATTGCCCGCGAAATGGCGCCGGCCAAGGCGCGCGATGCGGGCCTCATCAAGCTGCAGCGCCGATTTGGGGATGGTCACCACCAGATGCTCGGTTTCGCCGCAGTGGCTGAGGTGGCAGTTCTCGTTGATGCCGTTGACGCACCAGTCGCCGGGCGACAGGGCCCATCCATGGTTGCCCACGCGCATTTCGGTGCGGCCCGCGCATTGAATGACCATCGAGAGCATATGGGCATTGCGCGACAGCCGGGGCGGTGTGAGCGAGATTTCATGCGGCGTGGAATGCGTGCGCACAAGCCGCAACGAGCCGCTGCTGATGATCTGCCCTTCCGCGAAAAAGCGGCCATAGGCCCGCATCGCCGCCTTGATCGGGCGGTCCTCACCGAGGAAACCCAGCCAGCTGTTCGCATCATTGCACTGCACGCTCTGCATGCGATGTCCTCCACCCGATATTTTTATCTCATAAGCCCCACTCTACCCGACAGCTTTACAGCCGCAAGCCGAATGACAGGCGCCCCTGATGGGGACCGGATGGCGATGCACCGCCGCCTCTGGCGTAAAGGCGGCGGCGCGCGGTTCTGGAGCGAAATGGCGCGCCCGACAGGGTTCGAACCTGTGACCCCAAGCTTAGAAGGCTCGTGCTCTATCCAGCTGAGCTACGGGCGCGCAAACCCTTGCCCCAATAGCCCTCTCTTGCACGGGGCGTAAAGCCGGTTACTGTGCGCCGCGTCATTTCTTGATGACACCGCCCTTCCCAGCCCTTCGGATCCCCCCTCATGAGCCACGAGCCCCACCTGCGCCACGTTGATGCCAGCGCCCTTGCCCACAAGCCGATGCGCTATTTCGATTTCATGATGGCGGCCTTTGTCTCCATCCTGCTGCTGTCCAATGTGATCGGCGCGGGCAAGGTGGCCAGGGTCAACCTGCCCATCATTGGCGACTGGCCGTTTGGCGCGGGCATCCTGTTCTTCCCGCTGGGCTATCTGCTGGGCGATATCCTCACCGAGGTCTATGGCTATGCCCGCGCGCGGCGCTGCGTGTGGGTGGGCTTTTTCGCGCTGCTGTTCATGGCCTTCATGAGCTGGGTGGTGGTCTCGCTGCCGCCGGCCACAGGGTGGACGGGGCAGGCCGCCTATGATCAGGTGTTTGGCCAGGTGCCGCGCATCGTGCTGGCCAGCATCACCGCCTTCTGGGGCGGCGAATTCGCCAATTCCTTCGTGCTGGCGCGCATGAAGGTGTGGACCCGCGGCGAAAAGCTGTGGACCCGCACGATCGGCTCCACCATCGTCGGCCAGGCGGTGGACAGCATCGTCTTCTACCCCCTCGCCTTCCTCGGCGCATCGGGCTGGACACCGGCGCTGGTGGGCAAGGTGCTGATCACGAACTGGGCGCTGAAAGTGGGCTGGGAAGTGCTGCTCACCCCGCTCACCTATGCGGTGGTGGGCTTCCTCAAGCGGGCCGAGGGCGTGGATGTGTTCGACGAGAAAACCAATTTCTCACCCTTCCGCACCGAGGTCTGAGGGGGCCGTTCAGCCTTCCTCGCCGGCGCCCTGCCAGGCATGGGTGCCGGGAAAGGCCAGATAGCGCAGCCGCTTGGCCTCCTGCCGCCCGCGCGTGACGGTGTCGAGAATCAACCCCGAGAACAGCGCGAACCAGCCCAGCAGCATCAGCCCTGTGGCCAGCACGGCGGTGGGCAGGCGCGGCACCAGCCCGGTGGCCAGATATTCCATCACCACCGGCCAGGCCGCCCCCAGCGACAGCAGCATCAACGCCGCCCCGATCAGGCCAAACAGCGGCATCGGCCGCTCCTGCTTCAACAGCGCCAGAATGGTCCACAAGATGCGCACGCCATCGCGGATGGTGTTGAGCTTGCTGACCGAGCCGGCCGGCCGGTCCTGGAAGCGGGTGCGCTGTTCGGCCACCGGCATTTCCAGCTCCAGCGCGTGGATGGTCAGCTCCGTCTCGATCTCGAAGCCGCCGGCCATCACCGGGAAGCTCTTCACGAAGCGGCGCGAAAACACCCGGTAGCCGCTCAGCATATCGCGGAAGACATCGCCGAAAATCGTCCGCACCAGCCCTGTCAGCAGCCAGTTGCCAAATTCATGGGCCGGGCGATAGGCCGTCTCGCTCACCGCGGCGCGCGCGCCCACCACCATGTCCAGCCCCTCGTCCAGCAGGCGGCGCAGCATATCGGGCGCGGCGGCGGCCTCATAGGTGTCGTCGGCATCGCACATGATATACACATCCGCCTCGATATCGGCGAACATGCGGCGCACCACATGGCCCTTGCCCTGGCGCGGCTCGCGCCGGACGATGGCGCCATGGGCGCGGGCGATGGCGCAGGTCTCGTCGCGGCTGTTGTTGTCGTAGACATAGATCGCCGCATCGGGCAGCGCCGCGCGGAAATCGGCAATCACCTGCGCGATGGCGGCCGCCTCGTTATAGGCCGGCAGCAACACCGCCACAGACAGCCGGCTCGCCTGCCCAGCCCCATTCACCAGATCCATCGCCAAACCCATCATCCACAAGCTGAAATGCGCCCGCGGGCTGATAGCACACGCCAGCCCTTTGTGAAGTGGCGAGCGCGCCCGCCATCCGGCCCTATGGCGCCCCGCCCACACAATCGCTAGAGCAGCGCGCATGGGGCTGGCGCGCATCACTCTCACGCATTTTCGCAACCATGCCGCCACCTGCGTGGAAGGCACCGCCGGCTTCAACCTGCTGGTGGGCGAAAATGGCGCGGGCAAAACCAATGTGCTGGAAGCGATCAGCCTGCTGGCGCCGGGCCGGGGCCTGCGCCGCGCGCCGCTGGCCGATATGGCCAACCGCGCCGGCGAGGGCGGCTTTGCCATCAGCGCCGAACTGGCCGGGGGCGGCCTCCGGCTGGGCACCGGCACCGCGCCCGATCGGCCCGGCCGCCGGCTGGTGCGCATCAACGGCGCCGATGCCAGCGCGCTGGCGCTTTCCGAATGGCTGGCGCTGGCCTGGCTGACCCCGGCGATGGACCGCCTGTTTGCCGACAGCCCGGGCGCACGCCGCCGCTTCATGGATCGCATGGCGCTGGCGATCGCGCCGGCCCATGCCACCCATGCCGCCCGCACCGAGGCGGCCCTGCGCGAGCGCAACCGCCTGCTGGCGGCCGAGCACGCCCCCGATCCGGCCTGGCTGGATGCGGTGGAAGCCCAGCTGGCCGAGGCGGGCGCCGCGCTCACCGCCGGCCGGGCGCGGCTGGTCGAGGCGCTGGCCGCGCTGATCGAGCGGCTGCCCCCCTCGCCCTTTGCCCGCCCGGTGCTGGCGCTGGCCCCCGGCGGGCCAGACGAGGCCGGCGCCCTGGCCGAGGCCCTGCGCGCCGCCCGCCCGCGGGACCGCGCCGCCGGCCGCAGCCTGACCGGCCCCCAGCGCGACGATCTGCTGGTAACGATGGCCGCCAAGAACCAGCCCGCCGCCGATTGCTCCACCGGCGAGCAGAAGGCGATGCTGATCGCCATCACCCTGGCCCATGCCGAACTGGCCGCCATGCTCGACCGCGCCGGCGATGCGCCGCCCCGCGCGCGGCTGCTGCTGCTGGATGAAGTGGCCGCCCATCTCGATCCCATCCGCCGCGGTGCCCTGTTCGAGCGGCTGGCCCACAGCGGCGCGCAAGTGTGGCTGACCGGCACCGAACCTGCCCCCTTTGCCGATCTTCAGGGCCGCGCGGCCTGCTGGCGGGTGACAGAAGGGCGCGTGCTGCCGATCACGCTCTAGCGGCCAGCCAGCGGCGCAGCCGCCCTTGCCAGCGCCGCAGCGCCACCAGCGGCCAGCCCAGGCCCCGCTGCCCCACGCCCGCCACCAGCCGCGCCACCAGCACTTCGGGCGGGCAAGGCAGCCGCGTCAGCGGATCGAGATAGCGCGGATAGAGGATCAGCGCGGCCGCCACCAGCTCGTCCAGCGCCAACCGGCGGCGACGGCGGGCGGGCGTGATCGCCAGATCGCGCGTCAACCCCCAGCCGGCATAGAAAGGCAGGCCATGCACCGTCACCGCGCAGCCCCGCAGCAAGGCCTCAAAACCCGCCAGCGAGCTGATCACATGCACCGCATCGGCCCCCGCCAGCAGGCCGGCGATCGGTGCTTCGGCCGCCTCGGCATCGGCCAGCGCCCGCACCTGATCGGGCGGCAGGGCGCCCGGGCGCAGGCCCGCCACCACATCGGGATGCGGCCGCCAGATGATATGCGCCTGCGGCTCCAGCCGGCGCGCGGCTTGCAGCAGGGCGAGGTTGGTGCAGCCCGCGCCGCCCAGTGCCATCGCCCGGTCATCCGCCACCTGGCCCACCACCAGCACCCGGCGTCGGCCATCAGCCGGCCAGGCCGCCAAAGCGCCCCCGCCCGCGCCATATTTCCCCACCCCGCCAGCCACGATCGCCCCCCGCAAGGCCGCCGCCCGCGCCAGCAGATCCGGCGGGAAAGCGGCCCTTGCCAGCAACCGCTCCAGCCCGCTTTCGCGCGCCGGATCGAAATACGGCCCCAGCTCGTCCACCACGATCGACAGCGGCGGCACGCAATGCGCCCCCAGCCCCGCCGAGCGGATCGGCCCATCCTCGATCTCGCCCACAGGGCCCGCCAGCCGCGCCAGCACCCGCGCCGGCGTGCGCGCCTGCCACACCAGCACCCGGCCCTTGCCCTGCCCGCCATAAGGTGGCCGCCCCCGGCCCGCCCACAGCAGCGCATCCAGCGTGCCACGCTTCCACCGCGCCACGCCATGGATGGCCCCCACCGGGCGATTGCCATCGATCAGCCGGCGCCACTGCCCCAGCAGCCGCGCCGCCGCCAGCGCGCCCATCTCCGCCCCCGTGAACGGGCAGGCATAGCGCCAGGGCAGGATCACCTCGCGCGCCAGCACCGCCAGCAGCCCCTGCGGCCCTTGCGCCAGCCCGGCATAGGGGCCCGCCCCCGCCACCTCCAGCGGCCGGCCCAGCAAGGCGGCCACCAGCGCCAGCTCGCAAGTGGCGGG